>NZ_JPUX01000002.1:300000-600000 GCF_000738675.1 Serratia nematodiphila DZ0503SBS1
TTACCGACAACGTCATGCTTTTGTCTGGCAAGCTCAAGATGAAGCGGCGAAAAAATGTGGCGTAAAAATTTTGGATCCGCTTCCTTACCTGTGCGAAGACGGCAAGTGCGCGGGAACTCACAATGGGCGGCCCATCTATTTTGACGATAACCATCTTAGCGAATATGGCAACAAACTTCTGGTACCGATGTTCAAAACTCTGTTCTCATCAGCGTCCAAATAAGTCATCGGTCGGCGATAGCAGGCAGACCGAATTGTTTGCATCAGAGCGAAGAGGTACCATCGGATTAATTTTATGGCTAACGATAACGAGAACCCTATGAGCTACCGCGTCATCGCCCTCGATCTTGACGGCACCCTGTTGGACAACCAAAAACGCATCTTACCGCAGTCGCTGGAAGCGCTGGCGCAGGCGCGCGCCGCCGGCGTCCAGGTGGTGGTGGTCACCGGCCGCCACCACGTCGCCATCCATCCGTTTTACCAGGCGCTGCAGATAGATACCCCGGCCATCTGCTGCAACGGCACCTACCTGTATGATTTTCAGCAGAAAAAGGTGCTGGCCGCCGATCCGCTGGCGAAAGATCAGGCCAAGCAGGTGCTGCAGATGCTCAAGCAGACCGACATTCACGGGCTGATGTACGTTGACGACGCCATGCTGTATCAGGAACCGAGCGGCCACGTGATTCGCTCGCTGGCCTGGGCCGAAACCCTGCCGGCGGCGCAGCGCCCGACGCTGCTGCAGGTCGGCAGCCTGACGCAGGCGGCCGACGACGCGCAGGCGATCTGGAAATTCGCCACCTCGCACGCCGATATTCCGGCGCTGCGCGAGTTTGCCGACACGGTGGAAAAAGAGCTGGGGCTGGCGTGCGAATGGTCCTGGCACGATCAGGTGGATATCGCCAAAGGCGGCAACAGCAAAGGCAAGCGCCTGCGCCAATGGGTGGAGTCGCAGGGGTTGAGCATGGATCAGGTGGTGGCGTTCGGCGACAACTACAACGACATCAGCATGCTGGAAGCGGTCGGTTTGGGCGTGGCGATGGGCAACGCCGATGACGCCATCAAGGAACGCGCCGATCTGGTGATCGCCGATAACCTGCAGCCGGGCATCGCCGAGGTGATCCGCACCCGCGTGCTGTAATCTTTTCGCCCTCCCGCCGGGAGGGCCTGCCTCAGCGGCTCTCGCGGCTGATAGACACGCTCTTCACCTGCGCATACAGCCACTGCCCAGGGCGGATCGCCAGTTCATCGCGCGCCCACGGCGTAATGCGCGCCCACAGCACGTGTTCGCCGACCGCCAGTTTCACTTCCACCTGCCCGTCCACGTCCAGACACTCGCTCACCTTGGCCGGCAAGACGTTGCGAATACTGCTGTTGACCGGCGGCTGCAGCACCAGCGAGACGTCGGCGGCGTTGATGCGGATGCGCAGTTGGGTGCCCAATTCAGCGTCGATGCCGCTGACCCACAGCCTTTGATCGCCAAGCGCCAGCGCCGTCATGGCATAACGTTGATGATGCTCAATCACGCTGACGCGCAGCACGCTGCTCTGATCTTCACGCTGCAGCCACGGCCGCAGCGCGCTGCTGGCCCAGACTTCTTCCAGCCCGCCGAACGCAAGCACCTCGCCGCGATCCAGTACCATCACCTGCTCGGCCAGGCGCAGGATCTCGTCCAGGCTGTGGCTGACGTAAAGGATGGGGATGTTCACGTCCTGCGCCAACCGCTCCAGATACGGCAGCAGCTCGCGTTTGCGCGGCAGATCGAGCGAGGCCAGCGGTTCATCCATCAGCAGCAGTTCCGGCGCGGTCAGCAGCGCGCGGCCGATCGCCACCCGCTGTTTTTCACCGCCGGAGAGCGTCAGCGGCAGCCGGTGCAACAGCGGCCCGATGCCCAGCAGCTCGACGATGGTATTGAACTGCGCGCGCATGCCGGCCGCCATGCCGTACTGCAGGTTGCCGCGCACCCGGTAGTGCGGGAACAGCCGCGCATCCTGAAACACATAGCCGATACGGCGCTTTTCCGGCGGCAGGCAGAGGCCGGAGGCAGTATCCACCAGCGTACGGCCATTGAGCGCGATACGCCCCTGCTGCAAACGGGTCAGGCCGCCGATGGCGTTGATCAGGGAGGTTTTGCCCGCGCCGGACAGGCCGAAAATCGCGGTGATGCCCTGCGCCGGCAAATCGGCGCGGACGTTGAGATTGAGGTCGCCCAGCTGCTGCGAGAAATCCAGCTCCAGCATTTACACCCCCATCCGTTTGCGGCCCCAGCGGGCCAGCCATTCGGACACCATCAGCGAAGCCAGCGACAGCACGATGGCGATCACGCACAGACGCGCGGCGGCGGCCTCCGCCCCCGGCGTTTCAATCAGCGTATACATCGCCAGCGGAATGGTGCGGGTTTCACCGGGAATGTTGGAAACGAAGGTGATGGTGGCGCCAAACTCCCCCAGCGAACGGGCGAAGGCCAGCACCACGCCGACAATGACGCCGGGCAGCGACAGCGGCAGCGTGATGGTGAAAAACACCCGCCACGGGTTGGCGCCCAGCGTGCGCGCCGCCTGCTCCAGCCGGGTATCCACCGCCTCCAGCGCCAGCCGAATGGCGCGCACCATCAGCGGAAACGCCACCACCGCCGATGCCAGCGCGGCGCCGCGCCAGCTGAAACTGAAGCTGAAACCGAACCAGTCATACAGCCACTCGCCGATAACGCCGCGCCGCCCCATGGCGATCAGCAGCAAATAGCCGACCACCACCGGCGGCAGCACCAGCGGCAGGTGAATGACGCCGTCCAGCAGCGCCTTGCCGGGGAAGCGGCAACGCACCAGCACCCAGGCCATCAGAATGCCGAACGGCAGGCTGCAGACCACCGCCAAACCGGAGACTTTCAGGCTCAGCTCAACCGCCTGCCACTCGTACTCACTCAGAATCATTTACGCGGGGTGAATCCATAATGTTCGAAAATAGCGGCCGCTTCCGGGCTCTTCAGATAGGTATAGAAAGCGCTGACCGTCGGATTTTGACGATCTTTCACCATCGCCATCGGATATTCAACCGGTTTGTGGCTGTCTTCCGGGAACACGCCCACCACTTTCACCTTGTCGCTGGCGACCGCGTCGGAGCCGTAGACGATGCCGAGCGGCGCTTCACCGCGCTCCACCAGCGCCATGGCGCTACGCACATTGTTGGCGCGCGCCAGTTTCGGCTCCAATGCGCTCCAGGCGCCCAGGTGTTCCAGCGCTTCCTTAGCGTAGATGCCGGCCGGCACATGATCCGGATCGCCCACCGCCAGGCGGCCGCCGTTGAGCAGCTTGGCCCAGTCGGTCTGCTTGTCGATGGCGATCTTGTCTTGCTTATCGCTCTTGGCGGCGATCAGCACCAGTTCGTTGCCCAGCAGCGTGTAACGGGTGTCTTTTACCATCTGCTGCTTGTCGATGGCGTAATCCATCCACTGCTGATCGGCGGAGATAAACAGATCGGCCGGAGCGCCCTGCTCAATTTGGCGCGCCAGCGTCGAGGACGACGCAAAGGAGGAAACCACCTGCACGTCCTTGCCTTTTTGATACTGGGTGGCGATGTCCTGCAGCGCGTTGGTCAGCGACGCGGCGGCGAACACGGTGATCTTTTCCGCCGCAGAAGCCTGAGCCACCAGGCCCGATGCCAGAACGATCCCGCCAACCCATTTGGTCCATTGCTGTTTCATTGTTTTTCTCCGCAAGTTAACGTGCATTATCACTCTTCGTTATATAAAAAATAATATAACGTTGCGCGAAAGCTTGTCATGCGGTTTATCGGCAAAGCGTGAGATAACTTGAGGAATGCCCGCCGGGGAATGCCGGCGGGTATCGGGATGGGGAACGGTCAGTGCTGGGCGCGGTTTTCTTTCGAACGGCCCACTTTGGAGAAGACGTTGAACACTTCGCCAAAACCGTAGATCAGGCCGAGAATGAGCGCCATGACCACCGGCACCATCACCACGGCGAACAACAGACTTTTCAATAATTCCAACATGATAGCCTCGCTTAACTGCCCATTGAGCGGCAAATGCCTTTCACCGCATATCCGGTTATTCTAACCCAAAAAAATCGGTAAAACGGAGTTATTTTAGCCAGCGAGGCGAAATTGTGATCGGCCAAACGTGCCCTTTCAGCCGCCCTCATCCCGGCGCGGGATAATAGATCAACGGCGGCGCATAGCCGGCGGGCGCCGCCAGCCTGGCCTCCACACCGTATACCGCGTGAATGTTCTCCGGCGTCAGCGCCTGCCGCGGCGCGCCTGCCGCACAGATCCCGCCCCGCTGCAGCAGCGCGACCCGATCGCAATAACAGGCCGCCAGATTAAGGTCGTGCAGCGTCACCACCACGCTGAGTTTCAGCCGCCGCAGCAAGGCCATAAACTGCTGTTGATGGGCGATATCCAGATGATTGGCGGGCTCGTCCAGCAGCAGCCACGGCGTTTGCTGCGCCAGCGCGCGCGCCAGATGCACCCGCTGCCGTTCGCCGCCGGACAGCCGCTGCCAATCGCGGTCGGCCAGGTGGCTGATGCCCACTTGCTCCATCGCCTGCCCGGCGAGGCGGCGATCCTCGGCGCCGAAACCGCGCCAGCGGCCGGTATGGGCCAGGCGCCCCAGCAGCACCGCCTCCTTCACCGGCAGCGCGAAGGCGCCGGGGGCGGATTGCTCGAGAAAGGCGATGCGCCTGGCGCGCTCCCGCCCGGAAAACGCGGTAATTTCGCGCCCTTCCAGCCAAACGCGGCCCCCGGCGGCGGTCTGCAGCCCGGCCAGCAGCTTAAGCAGCGTCGATTTACCGCTGCCGTTGACGCCGAGCACGCCGGTGACCTCACCGGGCAAGGCGCAGAAACTGAGATTTTCCAGCACCGTACGCGCCCCCGCTCGCCAGCTCACCGCCTCGGCGCACAGGCCGGATCGCGCTTTTTCAATCGTCATGCATTGACCTTTCGATACAGCAACAGCAGGAATATCGGCACCCCCAGCAGCGCCGTCAGCACGCCGACCGGCAGCTCGCGCGGGGCAAACAGCGTTCTGGCCAGCGTGTCCGCCGCCACGGCGAACAGGGCGCCGCACAGCGCGCTGGCCGGCAACAGCAGCCGATGCCGCGAGCCCACCAGCCGCCGGGCGACATGCGGCACCGTCAGCCCGATAAACCCCACCGCGCCGCTGAACGCGACGATCGCCGCCGTCAGCGCGGTGGCCGCCACATACAGCAGCAGCTTCAGCGGGGCCACCGTCACCCCCAGCGAAGCGGCGGTCACGCCGCCAAACGCCAGCGCGTCCAGTTCGCCCGCCCGCAGCCAGCAAAGCAGCAGCGTCGCCGCCAGCGCCAGCCCGCACAGCCCGACCTGCGGCCAGCGCGCGTCGCTGAACGATCCCAGCAGCCAGAACATCACGCCGCGCGTGGCGTTGGCGTCCGCCTGCCAAAGGGTGATCAGCGAAGTCAGCGCGGAGAGCAGCTGCGTCACCGCCACCCCGGCCAGAATAAACAGCGTGGACTCCCCCTGCAGCGAACGCCCGGCCAGCAACATCACCAACGCAAACGCTCCCAGCGCGCCGATAAACGCCCCGCCGGACACCGACAGCAGGCCGCCCCCAGCCCCAACACCAACACCGTCACCGCCCCCACGCCGGCGCCGGAGGAGATCCCCAGCCCCCAGGGATCGGCCAGCGGGTTGCGGGTCAGCGACTGCAGCACGGTGCCCGCCAACGCCAGCCCCGCGCCGGCCAGCGCCGCCAACAGCGCGCGCGGCATCCGCAGCGACCAGATGATGCGCTGATACACCTCGGCATCGGACGCTGCGCCGCCGCTGACGCCGAGTACAATGCGCCAGGCGTCGCGCCACGCGATCGGCGCGGGCCCCGACAAGGTGGCGCCCAGCAGGGCCAGCGGCAGCGCCGCCGCCAGCAGCAACAACCAGCCGCTCTCACGGCCGGGCAGTAACCGCCGGCTCATGCTATTTCCAGCCTGCAATCACATAGTCGTCCAACAGCTGCCATACCGTCCCCACCTCGCTGAAACCGGCCTGTCTGAGGGCCGCAAGCTGGAAACCCACCGGCGTCGGCGGCGGTACCGGGCGGCCGGCGAACAGCGCTTCGCGCTCGGCCTGATAAGCGGCCAAGGCCAGCGATTGCAGTGCGCCGGCGAACCAACGATCCCAATCCTCAACGCCGCTGTCCCAGGCGCATTGTTGGGTCTGCTCATCATGCCGCTCCGCCAACGCTTTCAGCCGCGGATGGCGATGGTCATAGCGCTGATGATCGGCATTGAGGAATACGCCGCCGGCGGCCAGCAGCCCGGCGACGTTGCGGAACAGCGCCAGCTGCTGCTCCGGCATCAGCCAGTGCAGCGCCGTGCTGGACACCGCCGCCTGCGGCGCGGGGCCGGACAGCACGGAAAAACAGGCCGGATCCGCCAGATCGGCCTGCAGGATACGGATCCGATCGCCATACTCCGCCAGTGCGCCGCGCGCCACCGCCAGCAGCAGCGGATCGAGATCGATGGCGGTCACCCTGGCCTGCGGAAAGCGCTGCAAAATACGCAGGCTCAGCGATCCCGGGCCACAGGCCAGATCCAGCACGTGAAAATCCTGGCCGACGGCCAGCGCCAGCACGTCCAGCTGGGCGTTAAAACGCGCTTCGCGTTCGGCGATGTAGGCCGCCTGCTGGCGATCCCAGGAGTCCAGCAGCGAAGAGAATGAAACGGCAGTCATATCAAGGTTCCTTGTTGGAAAGCGTCGGAGCCTGCGGCGGCAAGGCCGCCAGGCCCCGAATCAAACGGCCCAGCGCCGCCACGGTGCGGGCGGAAGGGTCCATGTCGTAACCGGGGAGGATCACGTAGCGCCGCTGACGCACGGCGCGCAGCGTCGCGGTCAGCGGATGATGCTCCAGAAAGGCGATCTTGTCGGCCGCGCTGTCCCCGAAGCCGCCGCGCGGCAGATCGCCAAGCACGATCGCATCCGGATCGCGGGCGGCGATAACCTCCCAGGACGCCGTCGGCCACAGCTCGGGCAGATCGCCGAACAGGTTCTCGCTGCCGACGCTGCGGCTCAGCAAGCCTGGCGCGCCGCAGCAGCCGGCCACATAGGGCGTCTGCGCGCCGGCATACCACCACAGCAGCCGCCAATGCGGCAGCTGTGCGCGCTGCGGCTCAAGCGCCCTCAACTGCCCGCGCAGCCGTTCGATCAGCGCTTCACCGGCGCGGCTGACGTTGAAGATACGCGCCAGCTCCCGCAGCTCGGTGAAAATGTCTTCGAACGTCAGCGCGGCGGCGATCGCGCTTTGCTGGCCGCTGCAGGCGCCGGGAGAGAGATAAGTGCCGATGCCCCATTCCGCCAGCCGCGCCCGATCGGGCGTTTCCGGGCTGTGCAGCCAGTAATAGCTGGCCGAATAGACAAAATCCGGCCGCATCAGCAGCAACGCTTCCGCCGTGGGCGGCGCCGGGCTGGCTGGCACCCGCAGCGCCTCGGCCGGCGCCGTCGGCGCGAGATCGCGCGCGCGGTCATACCCGACCACGCCGATCGCACGGCCGGCCAGCCCCAGCGCCAGCAGGTTTTCCAGCGCCGGGTTGGCGTAAACCAGCACCCGCTGCGGCGGCTGCGGGTAATCACGCGTTACCCCGCAATTGTGCAGGCTGACGGCATCGGCACGCAGCGGCGCGCCCCAGCCCAATCCCAGGGCGCACAACAACAGGTAAAGCGAACGTTTCACGCCGTCAGAACCTGACCGACACGAAGGTTTCATAGCTGCGCGGCGGCGCGATCAGCGCCTGATCCGGGTAGGTGCGCTGATAGGCGTACAGCTGGTTGGTGGCGTTGCGAATGCGGAAACCGACATCGACGATCGGCGTCAGCTGATAGTCCGCCGCCAGATCAAGCGTGGTGTACGCGCGCATCTTGCGCCGGTTGGCATCGTCGTTGTAACTGCTGCCGACGTAGCGCAGCGAAGAAGCCAGCTCCAAACGTTCCGTCGCCTGATAATGCACGCTGAGGTTGGCGGTCCAGTCCGGGATATAGGCCGGGCGATTGCCGTTGTAGCTGCGCAGCGGGCTACCGCCGCGATAGTCGTCGTAGCGGGCGTGCGTGTAGGCGGCGTTGCCGGCCAGCTCCCAGCGATCGTCGGGACGCAGCACCACGCCAAGTTCGATGCCACGTGACGTCTGCCTGCCTACCGCGTTCAACGCATCCGGCCGCTGCGCGTCGGGCACAAACAGGTTGTCCTTGCGCAGTTCGTACAGCGCCAGCGTCGCCTCGCCCTTGTTACCCCAAAACTGCCCTTTGGCACCGGCCTCCCACTGGCGCGCTCGCGTCAGCGGCAGATCGGTCTGCGTCGGGCTGAGGAAGAACAGATCGTTGCCCGGCTCCTGGCCGGTGGTGTAGTTGGCGTAGAGCGTGAGGTTATCGGTCAATGCATAGCTGGGGCCCAGGCTCCAGGTGCTGAAAACGTAGGTGCGCGCGCGGCTCTCTTCCTGCGGCCCCTGGAAGCGCCAGTCCATGTCCATATGGTTGTAGCGCAACTGGCCCAGCAACGCTAAACGCTCGGTCAGGCTGAAGCGATCTTCAAGAAAGGCGGCGTACTGATTCTGGGTGACGTGGCGCACCGGCGCGCGTTGGCGATCGGTACCCTGCGCGAACGGCTCTCTGGGCGGCGCGCCGAGCGGCACGTCTTCGGAACCGGGGAAACCGTTGGAGTAGTACTGAAAATGCCGCTTGCTCAGATCGAAGCCGACCAGCAACCGGTTATCGAAACCGGCAATGGCGCGATCGAACACCAGCGAACTGCGGTTGCCAATCAGATCGTCGTCGTGTGCCAGGGCGCCGAAAGAGTCGCGGTTGACGTCGCCGGGCCGGGCCGCCGCCGCGACGCGGAAACGCTCGACGTTGCGCCATTCGCGAAAGCCGCTGTAGTAATAGAATTGGTTATGCCACTCCACTTCAGGCGTCATAAACCAGTCCAGACTGGCCTGAAATGCGGTGGCGTTGCTCTGGATGCGGCTGTCGGTCAGGTTGTTGTAATTGATGTCGCGCAGCTCGCCGGCAATGCGCCCATCCAGCAGCGGCGTGCCGTAGTAAGGGTTATTGGTGCGGTTGAGCATGCGGTCCAGGCTCAGCGTCAACAGCGCATCGTCGGTCAGCTTAAACAGCAGCGAGCCGGAAACCCGCTTCTGCCGATCGCGCTCGTCCTGCACGTTGCTACCGCTGTCGTTGCCGCTGACGTCCAACCGGTACGCCACCGCATCGTCCACCAGCGCGCCGCCGGCTCCCAGATGCAAACGCTGGCTGCGGTAGCTGCCGAAGCCATAGTCGAGTTCAACCGGCTGGCGGCTGAAGGTCGGCCGCCGCGAGATCAGGTTGACGCTGCCGCCTGCGGCGCTCAGGCCGTTCAGCGCCGATCCCGGCCCGCGCAGCACCTCAATGCTGTCGTAATGCGCCGGATCGCCCAGCTGCAGCGTGCTGCCGGGCATTTCTACGCCGTTATACAGCCAGGCGATCGGCCGGAAACCGCGCGCGGAAAAGTTGTTGGACAACGTTGGCGAAGCGACGCCGGACAGGCCGGTGGCGTGCTCGACGGCGGCGGCCAGCGAGCGATCGCCCCGCTGTTGGATCGCCCGCGCGCTGATGATGTCGACGCTGCGCGGCGTCTCCCGAGCGGTCAGCCCGAGCTGTGACGCGCTGCGGCTCACGGCGTTCAACGCATCGTAGCGCCCGGCGGAGGCCGCCGCCTCCACGGTGAGATGTTCTTCGCATCCCGTGGCATTGCGGGCTTTATCGCAGTCGGCGGCGAAAGCCAGCGGCGCCGCCAGTGCACCGCCGACCCAGGCGGCGGCGAGGCATAAAGATTTCCTGGGCGCGCGAAGGCGCCGGCGTGTCGTACTCATGTGGAGCATCCCTGTGGTGAAATAAAAACCGGCCGTAGCCGGCGTAAAGCCTTATCGTTTTTCTGTTATGTTATATTATAACAATAAGGCAATGCCAGTCTTTATTACCCCGCTCTCCAGCGCACTGCGTTTGGCGCTTTGCCGCCAAATCGGCGACAATAAGATTTTTGCCGCCGACAGGATGCGCTATGCAGGCCGAAATTCTTCTGACTCTCAAACTCCAGCAAAAGCTGTTCGCCGATCCGCGCCGCATCGCGCTGCTGAAACAGGTGCAGTACACCGGCTCCATCAGCCAGGGCGCCAAACTGGCGGGCATCAGCTACAAAAGCGCCTGGGATGCCATCAATGAGATGAACCAGTTGGCGGAACAAACGGTGGTGGACCGCGCCACCGGCGGGAAAGGCGGCGGCGGCGCACAGCTGACGCACTATGGCCAGCGGCTGATCCAGCTGTATGACCTGCTGGGCCAGGTGCAGCAAAAGGCCTTCGACGTGTTGCAGCAGGACGATCTGCCGCTCGACAGCCTGCTGGCGGCCATCTCGCGCTTCTCGCTGCAAACCAGCGCGCGCAATCAGTTCTTCGGTACCGTCATCGAACGCGATCATCAGCAGGTGCAGCAGCACCTGGCGATTTTGTTGAACGACGGCAGCACTCGTCTGACGGCGGCCATTACCCAGCAAAGCGCCGACCGGCTGCAGCTGACGCCGGGCAAAGAGGTGCTGGCGCTGATCAAGGCGCCCTGGGTGCGGTTAAGCGTCGAGACGGCGGAACATGCCGGCGCGGATAACGCGCTGGCGGGCGTGGTGGCCGGCATTCAGCCAGGCACCGAACACAGTGAGGTGCTGGTGACGCTGGCGGGCGGCGAAACCCTGTGCGCCACGCTGACGACGGCGGAGCTGCAGCGTCTGCAGCTGAGCGTCGGCGCCACCGTACACGCCCTGTTCAACGCCGACCACGTGATTGTCGCCACGTTGTGTTAAGCGCAACGTAACGTTGCATTTTTGTTGATTGACATCCCCCTGCAATGCGCCTATTTCTAAGGCAAATAATTGCAAAAAAAGGAACAGGTGATGTCGTCGTTGCACATTTCGCAAGGTTCATTCCGCTTAAGCGATACCCGCACCCTGACGCTGGACGCGCTGGAAATCCAGGCCGGCGACAGCTGGGCCTTCGTCGGCGCCAACGGCAGCGGCAAATCTGCCCTGGCGCGGGCGCTGGCCGACGAACTGGTTCTGCTCGGCGGCGAGCGTTGCAGCGACTTTCAGCACGCGGTGCGCATCTCCTTCGAACAGCTGCAAAAAATGGTCAGCGACGAGTGGCAACGCAACAACACCGATCTGCTCAGCGCGGACGAGGACGACACCGGCCGCACCGCGGCTGAGATCATTCAGGAAGAGGTGAAAGACGCCGCGCGCTGTGAGCGGCTGGCCGCACAGTTCGGCATCACCGCCCTGCTGACGCGCCGCTTCAAATACCTCTCCACCGGCGAAACGCGCAAGACCCTGCTGTGCCGGGCGCTGATGCCCGAGCCCGACCTGCTGATCCTCGACGAACCCTTCGACGGGCTGGACGTGCACTCGCGCGCGCAGCTCGCCACGCTGCTGAGCGAGCTTTCCGCCCAGGGCCAGACCCTGGTGCTGGTGCTCAACCGGTTCGACGAAATCCCGGATTTTGTCCGGCGGGTGGGCGTGCTGGCGGACTGCACCCTGACCAGCCGCGGGCCGCGCAGCCAGGTGATGGCGGACGCGCTGGTGGCGCAGCTGGCGCACAGCGAAAATCTCAGCGGGCTGGCGCTGCCGGAAACCGAGGATCCGACGCAAAAAGTAGCCCTGCAGGCGGATCAGCCGCTGATCGTCCTGCGTGACGGCGTGGTCAGTTATGACGATCGGCCGATCCTCAATCACCTCGACTGGCAGGTAAATCCCGGCGAACACTGGCAGATCGTCGGCCCGAACGGCGCCGGCAAATCCACATTGCTCAGCTTGATCACCGGCGATCATCCACAGGGCTACAGCAACGATCTGACGCTATTCGGCCGCCGCCGCGGCAGCGGGGAAACCATCTGGGAAATCAAACGCCATATCGGCTACGTCAGCAGCAGCCTGCATCTGGATTATCGCGTCAACACCAGCGTGCGCAACGTGGTGATGTCAGGGTTTTTCGATTCGATCGGCATTTATCAGGCGGTTTCGGATCGTCAGCGGCAGCTGACCGAACAATGGCTGGCGCTGCTCGGGCTCAACGGCGCGCGCGGTGACGCCCCGTTCCACAGCCTTTCCTGGGGCCAACAGCGGCTGGCGCTGATCGCCCGCGCGCTGGTGAAACACCCGGCACTGCTGATCCTCGACGAGCCGCTGCAGGGGCTGGATCCGCTCAATCGCCAGCTGGTGCGCCGCTTCATCGACGTGCTGATCGGCCAGGGCGCCACCCAGCTGCTGTTCGTCTCGCACCATGCCGAAGATGCGCCGCAGTGCATCACTCACCGCCTCAGCTTCGTGCCCGACGGCGAAGGCGGCTATGGTTACCAACAGCAACGGCTGGAGGCGGCCTCCGCCTGAAACGCGGCGTAAACATATCCGGCAACACTTCACCGCAGCACATCACATTTGGCCTTTTATCATAGAAAGGAAGAAGGCCATTTTTGGAGACGCCATGTCCGCTGCGTTGATTATCATCGACCTGATCGAAGATCTGATCGGGCCCAAAGGGCGCGCCAACCACTGCCGCGAACAGGTGGCGGCGACCCACCTGCTCGCCAACGTCAATGCCGCCGCGGCCTATGCCCGGGTGCGAAAAATCCCGGTGATTTGGGTGCGGGTGGGATTCGCCGACGATTATCATGACATTCCGCCCCATTCGCCGCTGTTCAACCATCTCAAGCAGATCGGCGCACTGCGGTTAAACGGCCCGGGCTGCCGCTGGATGCCCGAACTGCATCAGGAAGAGACCGATCTGCTGTTTGAAAAAACGGCAGTCAGCGCTTTCTCCGGTAACAATTTGTTAGCCTGGCTGCGGCAACATCGGTGCCACCATCTGCTGCTGGCGGGCGTCAGCACGCCGCTCGCCATCGAGAGCACCGCGCGGCAGGCGCATGACGCCGGTTTCCAGGTGACCGTACTGCACGATCTGTGCGCAGCCCCCACGCAGGAGATCCACCAGCAGAGCCTGGATACCCTGCAAAACCTGGCCGAAATCACCCGTTCGCAGGCCTGGATGAAAGGCTAACCCTCATCGCCGCCGGTCGTGTGGGCCAGCATCATGCACAAATGCATCACTGCCCCGACCTTTAGCGTCATCTTGGTGTGCTACTATCCGCTCTAGCGCTCAATTTCGCCATCATCGCACGCCGCAAAGGCGCTGAGCGCCGTGTACATATTTAAAGGGACATATTATGTGGGGCGTACTGGCTGCTTCGTTATTTTTCTTGCCGTTTAATCGGCTGATAGCCTGGGTGATCCTGGCCGCCTCGGCGGGCATGGGGCTTTATCATGGGGTACTGACGCCGCTCAGCCTGGGTTGCCTGTTGGCCATCGTGGCGTTGGCGGGGCTGCGCCACCATTTTCGCGAGCAGCGTAATCTGGCGATTGCGCTCGAAGGGCTGGTGGTCGCCGGCTGCGTGGCGCTGTTCTTGCATCTGGTGCCGGGCATCCACAATCAACTGATGATCGACGGCGAAAAAGCCGGCCCGCTCAGCGCGCCGTTCACGATGTATTACAACTTCGATAAGGCGATGGTGCCCTTCCTGCTGTTCGCCTGCTTGCCCACGCTGTTTTCCGCCGAACGCTGCGGCAACGCTGGCAAAGCGGGCTGGATTGCGCTGCTGCTGGCCGTGCCGGCGCTGTTGCTGCTGGCCGTCGCGCTGGGCGGCTTAAAAATCGAGTTGCATGCGCCCGCCTGGATCCTGCCTTTCGTGATGGCAAACCTGTTCTTCGTCTGCATGGCCGAGGAAGCGCTGTTTCGCGGCTACCTGCAACAGCGTCTCAGCCAGTGGCTGGGCGCCTGGCCGGCGCTGATCGTCGCCTCCCTGGTGTTCGGCGCCGCGCATCTGGCGGGCGGTACGCTGATGGTGATCTTCGCGACCCTCGCCGGGGTGATCTACGGCCTGGCGTGGATGTGGAGCGGCCGTCTGTGGGTGCCGATTCTGTTCCATTTCGGGCTTAATCTGACCCATCTGCTGTTCTTCACCTATCCGCTGTACCAGCATTCTTAACGGCTGAAGCCGGCAGAGAGCCCCCTCTCTGCCGGCTGGTCGGGTGAAAACGCTATCACCAGCACCTCACCGCAATGCCCTCAATCACGTTGTCGCCCGCTTTTCTTCGCCCTTCCTGCGCTTTTCTATGAAGTGTAAACGATTCCATTTTTTCGCGTTAGATCACCTTTTTACCGCCGCAGGCGTGCTATCTTTCTGCGCAATAGCCTCTCCCTGTTCAGCAACGGGCGTCTCAAGACGGTAATTGGAAGCGATTACACTTTCGTCGGCGCCTAGAAAGGAACCGTATGACGGAATTTAACCCTATCGATCATCCGCACCGCCGCTACAACCCGCTCAGCGGCCAGTGGGTGCTGGTTTCACCGCACCGCGCCAAGCGCCCCTGGCAGGGCCAACAAGAAGCCGTCCCGACGGAAACGCTGCCAACGCACGATCCCGACTGTTTCCTGTGCCCGGGCAATGCGCGCGTCACCGGCGATCGCAATCCGGATTATCGCGGTACCTATGTTTTCGCCAACGATTTCGCCGCGCTGATGAGCGATACGCCACCGGCGCCCGATAGCCAGGATCCGCTGATGCGCAGCCAGAGCGCGCGCGGCGTCAGCCGGGTGATCTGCTTCTCTCCCGATCACAGCAAGACCCTGCCCGAACTGGCGCTGCCGGCGCTGGAACAGGTGGTCGCCGCCTGGCAGGCGCAAACCGATGAGCTGGGCAAGCACTATCCCTGGGTACAGCTGTTCGAAAACAAAGGCGCGGCGATGGGCTGCTCCAACCCGCACCCGCACGGGCAAGTCTGGGCCAACAGCTTTCTGCCGAACGAGGCCGAACGCGAAGATCGCCTGCAGCACGACTATTTTCGGGAACACGCCTCCCCGCTGCTGCTGGATTATGCGCAGCGCGAGCTGGCCGCAGGCGAACGCATCGTGGTGAACACCGAACACTGGTTGGCGGTAGTGCCCTACTGGGCCGCCTGGCCGTTTGAAACGCTGCTGCTGCCGAAAGCGGCGGTGCAGCGCATCACCGATCTCAGCGCGGCGCAAAGCCAAGATCTGGCGCTGGCGCTGAAGAAGCTGACCAGCCGCTACGACAACCTGTTCCAGTGTTCCTTCCCCTATTCGATGGGATGGCACGGCGCGCCGTTCAACGGTGCCGACAACCGGCACTGGCAGCTGCACGCCCATTTCTATCCGCCGCTGCTGCGTTCAGCCAGCGTGCGCAAGTTTATGGTCGGTTACGAGATGCTGGCGGAAACCCAGCGCGATCTGACCGCTGAACAGGCCGCAGAGCGTCTGCGCGCCGTCAGCGATATACATTACCGTGAAGCCGGAGCCCAAGCATGAGCCTGAAACCGCTTACCCATTCCCTGTTTACCGAACACTTCGGCTACGCGCCGGCGTTGACCATCCAGGCGCCGGGGCGGGTGAACCTGATCGGCGAGCATACCGATTACAACGACGGCTTCGTGCTGCCCTGCGCCATCGATTACCAAACCGTCATCGCCTGCGCCAAGCGCGACGACCGTCAGATCCGCGTGCTGGCCGCCGATTATCAGAATCAGCAGGATCAATTCTCGCTCGACGAGCCGATCGTCAGCCACCCCGATCAGCGCTGGTCCGACTATGTGCGCGGCGTGGTGAAACATCTTCAGCGCCGCAACGCCGACTTCGGCGGCGCGGATCTGGTGATCGCCGGCAATGTGCCGCAAGGGGCGGGGCTCAGCTCCTCCGCCGCGCTGGAGGTGGCGGTGGGCCAGGCGCTGCAGGCGCTCTATCAGCTGCCGTTGGACGGCGTGGCGCTGGCGCTGAACGGCCAGGAGGCGGAGAACCAGTTCGTCGGCTGCAACTGCGGCATCATGGACCAGTTGATCTCCGCGCTCGGCCGGCGCGACAGCGCTCTGCTGATCGACTGCCGCTCGCTGGAGACCCGTGCGGTGCCGATGCCGGGCAGCGTCGCGGTGGTGATCATCAACTCCAATGTGCAACGCGGGCTGGTGGACAGCGAGTACAACACCCGCCGCACACAGTGCGAAGAAGCGGCGCGGTTCTTCGGCGTCAAGGCGCTGCGCGACGTCAGCCCCGAACAGTTTGCAGCGCGTCAACATCAGTTGGATCCGTTGGTGGCCAAACGCGCGCGGCACGTCATCAGCGAGAACGCCCGCACGCTGGCGGCGGCCGACGCGCTGGCGGCCGGCGACCTGCAGCGCATGGGCCGGCTGATGGCGGAATCCCACGCCTCGATGCGCGATGACTTTGAAATCACCGTACCGCCGATCGATCGGTTGGTCGAGATCGTCAAAGCGACGATCGGCCCGCGCGGTGGCGTGCGCATGACCGGCGGCGGCTTTGGCGGCTGCATCGTCGCGTTGATGCCGCAGGATCTCGTGGAGACGGTGCGTGCCGCCGTGGCGCACGAGTATCCGCGGCAAACCGGCGGATTGCAGGAAACGTTCTATGTCTGCCAGGCTTCGCAGGGAGCCGGTACATGCTGACGGCAACCGCGGCAGCGGCGCCCGATGGGCAACCTTACCAGCTGACACTGCTGCAAAACGCCGGCGGCATGACGGTGACGCTGATGGACTGGGGCGCCACCTGGCTGTCCGCCGTCTTGCCGCTCAAATCCGGTGAAAAGCGCGAGCTGTTGCTGGGCTGCCACAGCCCGGCGGACTACCCACGTCAGGGCGCCTATCTGGGTGCCACCGTCGGCCGTTACGCCAACCGCATCGCCAACGCCAGTCTGCCCATCGGCGGGAAACCCCATGCGCTGGCCGCCAATCAGGGCGCCCATCAGCTGCACGGTGGCCCCGACGGTTTTCATGCCCGCCGCTGGCGCCGGGTGCAGCATGATGCGCAGCAGGTCTGCTATGCGCTGCATTCGGCGGAGGGCGATCAGGGTTTCCCCGGCAATCTCGACGTGCAGGTTTGTTACCGCCTGACCTCGGATAATCGCCTGGAAATCAACTATCTGGCGCAGGTCGATCGCCCCTGCCCGGTCAATCTGACCAACCACGCCTATTTCAATCTGGACGGCGCCGGCACCGACGCCCGCGCCCAACGGTTGCAGCTGTTCGCCGATCGCTACCTGCCTGTCGACGCCGAGGGCATTCCCTGCGCCGATCTGACGCCGGTGGACGGCAGCGGCATGGATTTCCGCCAGCCGAAAACGCTGCTGCAGGATTTCCTGCGCGATCGCGACCAGCAGCGGGTGCAAGGCTACGATCACGCCTTTCTGCTGCATCGTACCTGCGGGGCGCTGGAGAGCCCGGCGGCGCATTTGTGGTCCGCCGACGGGCAAGTGCAAATGAGCGTGTTCACCGACGCGCCTGCGCTGCAGCTCTACAGCGGCAATTATCTGGCCGGCACGCCGGCGCGCGATGGCGGCAGCTACGCCAACCATGCCGGCGTGGCGTTGGAGAGCGAGTTTTTGCCGGACAGCCCGCACCATCCCGAGTGGCCGCAGCCGGACTGTTGGCTGCAACCGGGGAGCCGCTACCGCAGCGCCACGCATTATCAGTTTTATCCTATCTGACCCGCTACGCCCCTCGCCGCGCGGCCGGGGGCAATTTGTTATAAATGCTTACCTTTTAGCGCCATCCCCCCAACGGCGCCCACCTTCCCTTATTCCAAAGCGCACACTACACTCAGGCTACCGTGATAAGCACAACGCCTTGTGCAACGTCACAATTTTCGGCCGATGGCGGCCAATCAATAGCTGAAGGAACACCTATGCGTCTGATTACTGCACTTCCATTGCTGGCGGGCTTAATGCTGAGCACCAATCTGATGGCGGCCGACGCGACGACGGCGACGAAAACGCCTTCGCCGGCGCAGGCGGCCCAACAGAAACGCATGACCGATTGCAACCAGCAGGCATCCACCAAGTCGCTGAAAGGCGCCGATCGCTCCACCTTTATGAGCACCTGCCTGAAGTCCGAAGGCACCGCTGCGTCCGGCAAAACCCTGACGCCGCAGCAGCAGAAAATGAAAAGCTGCAATGCCGACGCCAAGACCAAGGATCTGAAGGGCGACGCGCGTAAAACCTTCATGAGCAACTGCCTGAAAAAATCGGCCTGATTTTCCCCACGCCACGGCGCGTCCGGAGCGATTCCGACGTGCCGTTTCTCCCCCTTCCGCATCAGCCTGAACGATTCAGCTTTTTCCTTTCGCCAGCCCTTACTTTGCGGCAAGAAATTGGCTATGGTTAGACACTATCGATTGCCGAGCCCCGGCCCGCGGCAATATAATGATTTTCGTTATCATTGAAATGTCAGATTATTAAGGAGTTAAGCTATGGCTGTAACTAAGCTGGTTCTGGTGCGTCACGGCGAAAGCCAGTGGAACCAAGAAAACCGCTTCACCGGTTGGTATGATGTTGATCTGTCCGACAAGGGCCGCACCGAAGCGAAAGCAGCAGGCAAGCTGTTGAAAGAAGAAGGTTTCACTTTCGACTTCGCTTACACCTCCGTACTGAAGCGCGCGATCCACACCCTGTGGAACATCCTCGACGAGCTGGATCAGGCCTGGTTGCCAACCGAAAAATCCTGGAAGCTGAACGAACGTCACTACGGCGCGCTGCAGGGTCTGAACAAAGCGGAAACCGCAGAAAAATACGGCGACGAGCAGGTGAAACAATGGCGTCGCGGCTTCGCGGTGACCCCACCTGAGCTGACCAAAGAAGACGAACGTTACCCTGGCCACGATCCGCGCTACGCTTCTCTGACCGAGCAAGAGCTGCCGCTGACCGAAAGCCTGGCGCTGACCATCGATCGCGTTATCCCTTACTGGGACGAAGAGATCCTGCCACGCATCAAGAGCGGCGAGCGCGTGATCGTTGCGGCGCACGGCAACTCGCTGCGCGCGCTGGTGAAATACCTGGATAACCTGAGCGAAGATGAAATCCTCGAGCTGAACATCCCAACCGGCGTGCCGTTGGTGTATGAGTTCGACGAGAACTTCAAGCCGACCAAACGTTACTACCTGGGTAACGCCGACGAGATCGCAGCAAAAGCAGCGGCCGTAGCGAACCAGGGTAAAGCGAAGTAATTTCGCCCGTTCACGAAAAAGCCCCCGGTTTTCACCGGGGGCTTTTTTATTGCTGCTGCGCCATCGCCTCATTCACCGCGTCCAGCCGTTCCTGCATCGCCGGATGGGTGCTGAGCCAGGCCGGCAGCGCCCAGTCATCGGTCTTTTCTCGTTCAGGCGCCTGCGCCAACGCGCGGTAGATCGCCGCCATTTCCGCCAGCGAACGCCCCTGGCGCTGCATTTCCGCTATCGCAAACGCATCCGCCTCACGCTCCATCCCGCGAGAAAACTGCATCTCATTCACGAAGGACGCAGACTGCAGCAGCGTATCGCCGATGCCGCTGACGTCACCCGTCATCCACATCAGCGTCAACGCCACCAGTGACGAACGCACCAACATGCGCATCGGGTGACGATGAGCGTGATGCCCCATCTCATGCAGCATCACCGCCGCCAGGCCATCGTCGTTTTTTGACAAGGTGACCAGGCTATCGCTGAGCACCAGCGTGCCGTCGGGCAACATAAAGGCGTTCGGCGCACCGAGCGCCGCCATCAGCTTCAGCGAGAGCGGCGTGCGCTCCTGGCGCATCTCGGCCGGCATCACCTGCCGAAATAGCTGCTGCAACGCCCGTTGCCGCTCGGCCGGCAGTGCAGAGGGCGCGAAGCCGCTCTGGTCCAAAAACGTCTGCGTATGTTTGCCCAGCGTCTGTTCCACCGAGGTGGGGATGCGCATGGCGATCTCGCTGCTCGCCCACGGCAGCACCACGTAAACGTAAGCCACTACCGCCAGCAGCGTCATCAGCAGCGCCAGAGCGACGCCGCGTTTATGGCGTTCCAGGCGATGCACCCACCCTGGCGAACGGCGCTGATAGAACCAGCGGCGAAAGGCTGCGTCGTCGTCAGGCACAAAGCGCCCGCCGCCCTTGAAGGTGAGCGTCAGCGGAATATTACCCAGCGCGGCAGAAACGGTAATGTCCGTCAGCGGGATGTAACGCTGTTCATCCTGCCGCTGCAACGTCACGCCTTCGCCGCTTTCGTTCACCAGCAGACGAGCCGCCTCACGTGCGGCCCGTCCCGGCAACTGATAAGCGCCTTCAAGGATCATCGGCGCCTCAGAAGTTGCCGCCCAGATCCAGCGCCTGCAGCGCTTCTTCGGCCACCGCGCTGTTGGCGCTTTCCTGATGCGCCGTAATGTCCAGCAGCGCCAGATCGCCTTCAACCGCCGTGCAGGCCGCCAGATAACGGGCATGACGCACTTCCGCCACCGGCGCCGCCAAACCGAGCGAGAACAGGGTAATCAGGGTATTGGTGATCAACAATCCCATGTATGGCAGCGTTTTCATTGAGGAATGCAGCTTGATGTCGCCGTTCAGCCTTGCCTGGTTAAACAGATAGTTGCGCTGGGCAACGACCTGGTAGCTGCTGGCCACCAGCGCGCCGATTAACAGCACCACCATCATCAGCAGAAGGCTGCTGATATTGTCCAGCACCAGCACATCAATGGCTTCGTTGGTTAACATCCCCATCAACACCATCTGATAGAGAGTAAAGAAGAACGAACCGATGCACACCAACGCGACCAACATGAATGGCAGGAATATGAGCAGGCCGATCAAGGCAAATTTGATAAAGGCCGATTTCTTCAGTTCGGCAATAAACGGAGTGCGCCCGAAGAACAGGTTATTAACGTACAAATCATGCTGCAGTGCGCTAATAATACCATTTACCGCCGCAAATGCCGGCACGGCCAAAATCAGCGTCAGCACCAGCATAAAAGCGATGGCGTTGATGCTGCCAAGACCGCTGCCAATGCCGAGCAAGATGATCAGACCGACATACAGCCCGATAATCAGCAATAACGGGCAGAACAGTAAAGCCCAATAGGCGCGCCCGGTGCGGCAGACATAATTAAAACGCACGCCGCGATAGCTCGACATAATCGCATTGTAGCGCCAGCTGCGGATAACGATCCACGGCAGCAGGGCAAGCAACACCAGCAAAGCCAGCAGCCCCAACAGTGGCGTTATCGCCAGCAAGATATAAAACACGATGATGCCGCCGATCACCAACAGCCGCCCTTTCAGAATTTGCAGCGGTTGTGCATGGTAGTCGAAACGATCGCCGTCCAATTCCGTGTTGCCGTAAAAATAGCGGCGACGGCGCACCGTCGCCCAGGCGGAATAGATTCCCAGGGTCAGGGCGGTCAATAATGCATTGACTAACCAAATAGCGAAGTACTCACCACCTTTCCCATGGAATTTAATCCGGTGCAGCCCCAGCGGCTGCGAGGTATTGTTTGTCATAATTCTTTCATCCTGAAAGGAATAAGGTCATACCACTCCCCGCTTATTAGGCCTGCGGGGTTTATGGAATAAAAAAAGCGTCTTATATAAGCACAATGCCGCGAGCAGTGACAATTATTCTTTTCTTAAATAGGAATAATGCGAAGGGGGTCGCTTAAAGATTTAGTAAGCCTATTGACTGTAGGCCTTAAATTGACAGGAGATATAAAATTTTAAGGTAAATAGAAAAAGGGCCCGCTGGCGAGCCCCTCTTTACGCGATTAACCGCGGCGCGCTTTCACCGCCGCCGCCAGATCGCGCAGCACGGTTTCGGTGTCCTGCCAGCCGATGCAGCCGTCGGTGACGCTCTTGCCGTAAACCAGCGGCTCGCCGCTTTCGAGGCTCTGGTTACCTTCCACCAGGTGGCTTTCGATCATCACGCCGATAATCGCTTTTTCACCGCCGCTGATCTGCCCGCACACGTCCGCACTCACGTCCAGCTGCTTTTTGAACTGTTTGCTGCTGTTGGCGTGGCTGAAGTCGATCATCACCTGCGCCGGCAGCCCGGCTTTGCTCAGGCCGGCTTTGACGTCCTTCACGTGCGCCGCGCTGTAGTTCGGCTCTTTGCCGCCGCGCAGGATAATGTGGCAGTCGCCGTTGCCGCTGGTGTTAACGATCGCCGAGTGGCCCCACTTGGTCACCGACAGGAAGCAGTGCGGCGCGCCGGCGGCGTTGATGGCGTCGATCGCCACCTTGATGGTGCCGTCGGTACCGTTCTTGAAACCGACCGGGCACGAGAGGCCGGAGGCCAGCTCGCGGTGCACCTGCGATTCCGTGGTGCGCGCGCCGATGGCGCCCCAGCTCATCAGATCCGCCAGGTACTGCGGCGTGATCATGTCGAGGAATTCGCCGGCGGCCGGCAGGCCGCTGTCGTTGATCTCCACCAGCAGCTTGCGCGCCAGGCGCAGGCCGTCGTTGATGTTGAAGCTGTTGTCCATCTGCGGATCGTTGATCAGGCCTTTCCAGCCCACGGTGGTGCGCGGTTTTTCGAAGTATACGCGCATCACCACTTCCAGCTCGCCGCTCAGTTCTTCACGCAGCGCCAGCAGGCGCCCCGCGTACTCTTTGGCGGCTTGGGTATCGTGGATGGAGCAAGGACCAATCACCACCAGCAGGCGATCGTCGCTGCCACGAAGGATATTGTGAATTGCGCTGCGGGCCTGGGACACCGTCTTTGCCGCGCGTTCAGTGGCCGGGAATTTCTCCAGCAGAGCCACCGGCGGCAGGAGTTCCTTAATATCATTAATGCGTAAGTCGTCGTTTTGGTAATTCATAGCTTTTCCATTCGGTATCGAGGGGTATTTCGCAGTGCGTAACGGTGTAGATCCCAACAATCTAGCCTGTGGGAATGGCGCTGTAAATCACCTTTGCCCCCCTCCGCTGGAACCGCCAAATTAACAGCAGATTGTGCTGTTTCATCAGGGGAGCGCAGAGCCTCCTTTTTCGCTATGCTAGCGATCGGAATATAAAGCGACCCGAGTTGAACATGCCTTCTCTGTTATTAGTTGATGACCACCCGGTGGTTCATGTCGCACTGGAAGCGGCGCTAATGAAATCATCCCGCCCCTACCGTCTGCAGGCGGCGCAGGACGACGTCCAGGCGCTGGCTCTGCTGGCCGAGACCGCTTTCAGCCTGGTGATCCTGGATATCGGCCTGCCGCAGGTCGACGGGCTGCAGCTGTTGAAAAAAATCCGCCGCCGCTACCCGCAACAGAAGATCCTGATCTATACCGCGCAAGAGGCCGATGTGTATGCGCGCATGGCGCATGCCGCCGGCGCCGACGGTTTCGTCAACAAAGGCAGCTCGCTGGCGGAGTTGGTGCAGGCGATCGAGCAGGTGCTGGACGGTGAAACCAGTTTCCCCGCCGCCGCGCTGGCCGAAGAAGCGCCGACGGCGGACGGCGGGCTGCTCACGCCCAAGGAGCTCGAGGTGCTGGGTTTGCTGAGCCAGGGGCTGTCCAACCTGCAGATCGCCGACCGGCTGCACATCAGCAACAAGACCGTCAGCACCCACAAGAAAAACATCCAGCGCAAAACCGGCGCCGGTAATCTGCTGGAGCTGGTAGCGGTGTTTAAAGAGCTGGCGCCATGATGCGCCGCGCCCTGCTGCTGCTGATCCTGTGGTGCGGCCTGGCGCAGGCGGGGGAGCCGGTGCGCTATCAGTTGGTCAGCAACCTGAATCCCCCCGAGAATATGCTGATCGTCGGCGAGAAAAATCCCTGGCGCGATCGCACGCTGCGCGTCGGCATCATCAGTGAGAACACCAGCCCGTACAACATCATTGTGGATGACGATCTGTATGGGCTGAACGCCGACTACCTCGGCTATATTCAGCAGGTGACCGGCATCCGCTTCGCCATTTACGGCTTCGCCGACCTGACCCAGTTGGAGCAGGCGCTGCACGACGGCAAGGTCGATCTGTTGTACGGCATCCCGCAGAGCGAAGCGCTGCACGGGCTGGAGATCTCCCAGCCTTACTACGTCAGCAACCTGCGCGTATTGCGCGATCGCAGCAACGATCGGCCGGTGATGCTCAATTCCGCCAACGCCCGCGTCGCGATCGGCGCGCTGACCGACATGCAGTCCGGCGGCGCCCTGCAGGCGGTGGCATCGCAGATCCAGCGCTACGACAACAACCTGCAGGCGGTCTATTCGCTGCTGAACGGCAGCAGCGACTACTTTATCGCCGACGAGGCCAGCGCCAGCTTTATCATCGACCAGCTGCAGCTTGGCCAGCTCTATCAGATTGAAAGCAACGAGAACCTGGGCAACCTCTCCTTCGTGTTCGCCGCCGCCGATCCGCGGCTGATAGACACGCTGAACACCGCCATCGCCGACGCGCCGATGGAACTGATGAATGCCCTGCAGAGCCGCTGGAGCAAAAAGATCCCCAGCTACCTCGATACCGGCAATGCCGATCTGACGACGATGGAGAAGAATTGGGTAGCGAGCCACCGCGTGGTTTACTACGCCGCCATCGAGAACAACTTCCCGTTCGCCTACCGCGGTTCCGACGGCCAGCCGCGCGGCTACGCCATCGATATTCTCAACATCATCGCGCAAAACACCGGGCTGCGTTTCGCGCCGCTGTGGGCGCGCAATGCCGAGCAGGCCGATCAGCTGGTGCAGTCCGGCCAGGCCAGCTTCCGCGCCGCCCTGCCGCTGGCGCGCGGCGTCAAGGCGCGCTACGGCGCCAGCATGCCGATCCACCGTTCGCTGTGGGGCGTTTACGTCGGCCAGTATGCCAACGGCGTCTCGACCTGGAGCGATCTGGCCGGCAAGCGCATCGGCGTGCTGCAGGGCGATTTGGCTCAGGGGCTGGTGCCGGAGCAGGAACAGACCGTCAGCTTCGCCGACAGCAAGTCGATGTACGACGCGCTGGCCAACGGCCAGCTGGATGCGCTGGTGGATAACGTCATCTCCGCCAACTTTTTGGCGCTGTCGCGCTATTCCGGCGCCATCAAGCTGGCCTTCGCCGCCAACAACATCCCCTATCCGGTGGCCTTCGGCGTGCGCCGCGATCGGCCGCTGCTGCTGGCGATCCTGGATAAGAACCTGATGCAGATCCCGGCGGATACCCTGCAATCGCTGCGCGACGAGTGGATCGTCGACCGCAGCAACCTGATCGACGCGGTGAACGACAACCGCATGCCGCCGCAGACCACCTGGTTGCTGGCGCTGTTGGCCGCCGCCACCGTGCTGCTGCTGGCGCTGACGCTGCGCCGTTTCATGCTGCAGCGCCGTGAAAAACGCGAACGCGAAGAGCTCGAGCAGGCGCGCCGCCGCGCCGAAGCGGAAAACCGCATGAAGAGCAAATTCCTCGCCACCGTCAGCCATGAACTGCGCACGCCGATGCACGCCATCCTCGGCCTGCTGGAACTGGAGCTCAAACGCCAACCTGCGCCGGAAGGCCTGCCGGTGATTTACAGTTCGGCCTCATCGCTGCTCAACCTGCTCAACGACCTGCAGGATCACGCGCGGCTGGAAACCGGGTCGTTGACGCTGGCGCCGAAACCGGTGGCGCTGCGCCCCTGGGTCGCGCGCATCGACGCCCTTTACCGGCCGCTGATCGGCGAACGGCCGTTGACCTTGAGCGTGGTGGCGGATCCGGCTCTGCCGGAGGCGGTGATTATTGATGGTGAGCGTTTACTTCAGGTGGCTAACAACCTGATAAACAACGCGATAAAGTTCACGCCGCGCGGCGCCATTCAGGTCTACGTCGGCTGGCGCGCGCAGGATGAGCGGCAGGGGGAATTGCGATTAACGGTGAACGACAGCGGCTGCGGCATCGCCGCCGATGAAATAGGCAAACTGTTCCAACCGTTTTACCGCGCGCGCGGCGCGCAACGCATCTCGGTGCAAGGTACCGGTTTGGGCCTGTCGATCTGCAAAGAAATCGTCGAACAGATGGGCGGCCGCATCGAGTTGCACTCGCAGCCGGGCGTCGGCACCCGCGTCGAGGTCGCGATACCGGTCGAGCTGAGCGGCGCCGCGACGGCTGGCGCCCAGGAGGAGCACACCTTTGCTCTGCCGTCTTCCACCTTGCGTACCGCGCTGATCGACGACCATCCCACCAATTTGTTGTTGCTGGAACGCCAGCTGCGCCACTTCGGGCTGCAGCCGGCCCGCTTTGAACAAGGCTATGCGCTGCTGAAGGCTCAGCGCCGGCAACCTTTCGATCTGCTGTTTATCGACTATAACATGCCGCGCCCGGACGGCCTGACGCTGGCCAGGCTGATCCGCCGCGACGAACAGCGGCTACGGCGCCCGCCTTGCCGCATCGTGCTCTGCTCGGCAGACGTGCAGGAGTTTACCCGCATCCCGCCAGGGCTGGTGGCGATCGACCACTTCCTGACCAAGCCGATTTCACTGGCGGCGATCGGCCAGGTATTGGCTCAGCAACCGCAGGTTCAGGAAGAAAAGTCAGTCCTTACTGACCTGCGGCAAACGCTGGCCGAAATGGCGGGCGGCGATCGCGCCATGATGCAGCGGCTGGCGCAGACCCTCGGCGATACGCTGCGGCAAGACCGGCAGCGGCTCGCGGACGCCGTCGCCGCGAACGACTGGCCTCGCCTGGAGCAGGCGGCACACCGCATCAAGGGCAGCCTGCTGATGCTGCAGCTGCCGGAAGCTGCGCAACTGTGCCAACAGCTGGTGGATACCGCACGTCGGGGCGAGCTTGCCGCCGCCGCTTATACTAAATTAAAGGCGTTAGTGGCGCAGATAGAACCGGAGCTGGGCGCTCTGCTCGCCGCTGCCCCCTCTTTCGCTATGCATAAGGATGAATAATGTCGGACACTCCACACGTACACCTGCCGAAAGACAGTAATAGTAAACGCCTACTGACCGCTTTTTTAGTCACCGCCGTCTTTATGGTGGCCGAGGTGGTCGGCGGCCTGTTGTCCGGCTCGCTGGCGCTGTTGGCCGACGCCGGCCATATGCTGACCGACGCCGCCGCGCTGCTGGTGGCGCTGATGGCGGTACACTTCTCCCAGCGCAAACCCAACGCGCGCCACACCTTCGGCTACCTGCGCCTGACCACGCTGGCGGCCTTCCTCAACGCCGCAGCGCTGCTGGTGATCGTGGTATTCATCCTGTGGGAGGCGATACGGCGTTTCTTCGAACCGCAGCCGGTGATGGGTACCCCGATGCTGATCATCGCCATAGCGGGGCTGCTGGCGAACCTGTTCGCCTTCTGGCTGCTGCATCGCGGCAGCGAAGAGAAAAATATCAACGTGCGCGCCGCCGCGCTGCATGTGCTGGGCGACCTGCTCGGCTCGGTGGGCGCTATCGTCGCGGCCATCGTTATTCTCGCCACCGGCTGGACGCCGATTGACCCGATCCTGTCGGTACTGGTCTCCTGTCTGGTACTGCGCAGCGCCTGGCGGCTGCTGAAGGAGAGCTTCCACGAGCTGCTGGAAGGCACACCGCAGGAGTTCGATATCGCCAAGCTGCAAAAAGACCTGTGCCTGAACATCCCGGAAGTGCGCAATATCCACCACGTACACGTCTGGCAGATCGGCGAACAGAAGCTGATGACGCTGCATGCGCAGGTGATCCCGCCACATGACCACGATGGGCTGTTGCAACGCATCCAGGCTTATCTGTTGCAACACTACAAGATCGGCCACGTGACCATTCAGATGGAGTACCGGCATTGCGAGACGCCGGACTGCGGTATCAATCGGGCGCCGGAGCCGAGTGAACACTCACATGCCGAAGCGCATTCGCACCTGGGGCATCGCCACTAAGCCAAGAGGGCGCCATCACGGCGCCCTCTGCATTGTTACGGCGCGGAAGATAGCGGATTGGAATGGTTGCGCCCGGCGCTCTTGATCCACAGCCAGGAGCCGTTCAGCGCGATCAACGTCAGAATGACGTACTCCAGCGCCATCGCGTAAACGCCCTGGTAAGCGAAGATCGCCACGCTGATGACATCGATCACCACCCACAGCAGCCAGTTTTCCACGTACTTGCGCGTCATCAGGATCATCGCCACGATGGACAGCACCATCATCGCCGAATCCCAGAACGGGAAAGCGTCCGGCTGCAGCGTCGGCATCTGTACGTTCAGCCCCAGCCCTTGCATCACCGCCACCGCAATCTGCGTCAGCCAGGCGAACACGCGGTCAATGTTGAAGGTCATCAGGCCGATGCCGATGACGCACACCGCCGCCCAAGCCAGCGCTTTCGGCAGCGGCAGCCAGCGGATCTGCAGCTCAGCCTGATTATCCTGCGTCTGGCGGCTCCAGGCATACCAACCGTAAATATTGGCGCCGAAGAAAAACAGCTGCAGCAGCAGGCTGGCGTACAGCTGGATCTGGAAGAAAATCACCGCGAACAGCGTGACGTTGATCAGGCCGAACAGGTAGTTGATGATTTTTTCCTTGCTGGCGTACCAGATGCACAGCAATCCGAACAGGGTGCCGATGGCTTCGATCCACGACAGATCGTAACCGCCCGCGCCAAGCGGAATATGCACCAGAATATTGCTGGTACTGAAGAAGCTCATGAGGTCATCCTTTTAAACGGTTAAGCGTTGCCTTTAACCTGCATCTTAAGCTGAGCGGCGAAATCCAGCATGCGGTTCAGCGGCACCAGCGCCTTTTCACGCAACGCAGCGTCCACGTGGATCTCATGCTGCGCGCCCCCCTGCTCCAGCCCTTCGGCAATCGCCTTCAGGCCATTCATCGCCATCCACGGGCAATGCGCGCAGCTGCGGCAGGTCGCGCCTTCTCCGGCGGTCGGCGCTTCGAACAGCTCCTTGTCCGGACAGGCCTGCTGCATCTTGTAAAAGATACCGCGATCGGTAGCAACGATCAGCTGTTGATGCGGCAATGTTTTCGCCGCCTGAATCAACTGGCTGGTAGACCCCACCGCATCCGCCAGCTCGACCACCGCCTGAGGCGATTCGGGATGCACCAGGATAGCCGCCTGCGGATAGAGCGCCTTCATGCGCCGCAGCGCCTGGGTCTTGAACTCGTCATGGACAATGCAGGCGCCTTGCCAGCACAGCACGTCGGCGCCGGTCTGCTTCTGCACATAGCTGCCGAGATGGCGATCCGGCGCCCAAATAATTTTCTCGCCCAGGCTATCCAGATGCTCGATCAGTTCGACGGCGATGCTGGAGGTCACCACCCAGTCGGCGCGCGCTTTGACCGCCGCCGAGGTGTTCGCATAGACCACCACGGTGCGATCGGGATGGCTGTCGCAAAACGCATGGAACTCCTCTTCCGGGCAACCCAGGTCAAGCGAACATTCGGCAAACAGGGTCGGCATCAGCACCTGTTTTTCCGGGCTGAGGATCTTGGCGGTCTCCCCCATGAAGCGCACGCCGGCCACCAACAACGTGGAAGCCGGATGGGCGCTGCCGAAGCGCGCCATTTCCAGCGAATCCGCCACGCAGCCACCGGTTTCTTCCGCCAGCGCCTGGATTTCCGGATCGGTATAGTAGTGGGCGACCATCACCGCATTGCGCTGCTTGAGCAGGGTTTTGATCTTCTCGCGATAAAAGGCTTTTTCCGCTACGTCCAGCGGTACCGGTTTCGGCGGGAAGGGATACACCGCCGCGTTGACATCAAACATTTCACTCATCGCTGCAATCTCATGCTAGGCTAGGCGCCTGCCGCGTGAATATCGCCTGCCGCAACGCCCATCGTTTTATATACTAAACAAAATACCTAAAATCGCGCGAAAAGTCCGCTGATATTTTCATATTTGCGCACTCAGTGTTTAATGGATTAAAAAACATAGGCGTTGACCACGCAAATCGCTGCAGATAATGCCCCGGAGAGAACGTATAGCGTTCAGAGAACGACGAGATGCAGAACGTTGCGGTGTTGAAACGAGAAAGCAGAAGATTCGGGTGCGGGATTACAGATGCGAAAAAAGCGCCAAAAGGCGCTTTTTCTGAATGGGTGGGTCGTGCAGGATTGATTCGGCCTGTGGCCTCACCCTGCGGGCAACGCTGCGCGTTGTCGTATCGCTGCGCGATGCTCGAACCTCTACGGCTATCCGCCTATTTCATAGACGGCCCCTTCGGGCCAGCGCAAGCGCTGTTCAAAAGCATAAATGCTTTTGTCTCATCCTGCACAACTCGGTAAACTCTGTTGGCAAGAGGATAAGTCAGGTTTGGGTGTTACAGAAACGAAAAAAGCGCCAAAAGGCGCTTTTCTCTGAATTGGTGGGTCGTGCAGGATTCGAACCTGCGACCAATTGATTAAAAGTCAACTGCTCTACCAACTGAGCTAACGACCCGCAGTGTGGTGGGTGATGACGGGCTCGAACCGCCGACCCCCTCCGTGTAAAGGAGATGCTCTACCAACTGAGCTAATCACCCACTGCTGTGGTACTGCTATTTTTCACATCCTGTTCTCAAAGAGTGGTGGGTCGTGCAGGATAACTCGGCCTTTGGCCTCGCCCTAACGGGCCATCACCGGGGTGATGTTGTCTCGCTTCGCGAGACTCGAACCTCTACGGCTATCCGTCTATTTCATAGACGGCCCCTTCGGGCCAGCGCAAGCGCTGTTCAAAAGCGTAAACGCTTTTGTCTCATCCTGACGATTTAACACCTTGCTCTATCAAAGAGTGGTGGGTCGTGCAGGATTCGAACCTGCGACCAATTGATTAAAAGTCAACTGCTCTACCAACTGAGCTAACGACCCACTGATGTGGTTTACTGCTGATGGCGAATAGGTTACAAAAACCGACTCGCGGAAAACAAGGATGGGGATGTTCAGGACAACTCGACGGGTACTCGACTCGGACCTTTACTTTGCCACATCAAACCGATTCTGAAGCTGCCATTCTCTAAGAATGGTGGGTCGTGCAGGATTCGAACCTGCGACCAATTGATTAAAAGTCAACTGCTCTACCAACTGAGCTAACGACCCATAACAGTGGTGGGTGATGACGGGCTCGAACCGCCGACCCCCTCCGTGTAAAGGAGATGCTCTACCAACTGAGCTAATCACCCACTGTTGTGGTTACTGCTACTTCAGAAATTGGTGGGTCGTGCAGGATTCGAACCTGCGACCAATTGATTAAAAGTCAACTGCTCTACCAACTGAGCTAACGACCCAATTTCCCTGCCGCTTTAACATCTTGCAAGATGTCTTGGCAACGGCGGCATATATTACTAATTTATCTTGGCAGCGCAACCTAAATTTTTTACTGATGCGTTCAACTGCTTGTTCTTCACGCGAATGAGCCCAGAAATCGGTCAAATCGACTAACTTCTGGGCTCATTTTTCTAACCGTTAACCGCCTACGCGACTTTTCGCCTGCTTGGCCGCCGCACTGGTTGGGTATTGTTTAATCACCTGCTGGAACACGGCCTTGGCTTTATCAGCCTGCCCTTTTTCCTGCATGATGATACCCACCTTGTACATGGCGTCCGGCGCCTTCGGTGATTTAGCGTAATTCTTCACCACCACCGCAAAATAATAGGCCGCATCGTCTTTTTTACCCTTGTTGTAGAACAACTGACCCAGCCAATAGTTGGCGTTGGGCTGGTAAGTAGACTTCGGGTACTGTTTTACGAAGGACTGAAAGGCGGAAATCGCCTGATCATACTGTTTTTTTTCCAGCGCCAGAGAAACAGCGGCGTTGTAGTCACTGTTCTCATCACCGCCACTCGGCGTTGCAGAAGCGGCTGCAGGCGCGCTGCTGCCCGCATCGGAAGATGCGCCTGCGGCTGCCCCGCCGGCAGCGCCTGCTGCCGCAGAGGCGCTCTGAGCGCCGCCCTGGCTGAGGCTATCCATCTGTTGATAGATTTGCTTCTGGCGTTCAACGACCTGATTCAACTGATACTGGCTTTCCTGGATTTGCCCACGGAGAGAATCAATGTCGCGTTGATTGTCAGAGAGTTGCTGCTGGAGTTGGTTTAAAAGCTGGCCTTGAGCATTGCTGATGCGCTCAAGCGAGGTGACACGGTCTTCGACCGAGCCGGAGCCGACATTACTGATTGGCGCTTGGGCAGTAGCGGCCCAAGGGGCCGCTACGCCAACCAGTAACGACAGACTCAACAGGTGACGTCTGAAGTTACTGTTCATGCGATTCTCTTAGTAAACCAGAACGGCACGACGGTTTTTAGCATAAGCCGCTTCGTCGTGGCCCAGTACTGCTGGTTTTTCTTTACCGTAAGAAACGATAGAGATCTGGTCAGCGGAAACGCCTTTACCTTGCAGGTACATTTTAACGGCGTTAGCACGACGCTCACCCAGAGCGATGTTGTATTCCGGCGTGCCGCGTTCGTCAGCGTGGCCTTCAACGGTCACTTTGTAAGACGGGTTGTTACGCAGGAATGCAGCGTGCGCGTCCAGCATCTGAGCGAATTCGGAGCTTACGTCATACTTGTCCAGGCCGAAGTAAACGATGTTGTTCTTCTGCAGTTCTTGCATCTGCAGACGAGCTTGTTCTTCGGAAGACAGGTTGCTGCTGCCGTTTTCCATACCAGTGCCGGCGCCAGCGCCCATACCAGATTGGTCGTTGTTCGCGCTTTTGTTAGAACTACAAGCTGCTACAGCCAGAACTGGCAGTGCCAGCAGAAGCCCTTTCAGCACTTTGTTCAGTTGCATTTCTTTGATCCTTTTATAGTTTGCCATACATATTTACACATGCATCACAGATACGGCGACCAGGCAGGGAATTTGACCTGTCCATCAGTTGCCGGAAGACGCGCTTTGAAACGCCCATCAGTTGACACCAACTGCAGCACGGAGCCCATACCTTGCGTGGAGCTATAGATCACCATGGTGCCGTTTGGCGCAATACTAGGCGTTTCATCCAGGAAGGTGCCGGTCAAAACCTGAACGGCGCCCGATCCAAGATCTTGTTTGGCGATGTGTTGTGCACCACTGTTGGTGCTCACCATCACCAGGAATTTACCGTCGGAGCTGACTTCAGAATCCTGGTTCTGAGAGCCTTCCCACGTCAGACGCTGCGCGGCACCGCCGCTGGCGCTGATTTTATAAATCTGCGGACGCCCGCCCTGGTCGGAGGTAAACGCCAGCGACTGGCCATCCGGGAACCAGGTCGGTTCGGTGTTGTTGTTGCGGCCATCGGTCAGCTGCGTGATCTGGCCGGAGCCGAGGTTCATCACGTACAGGTTCAGGCTGCCGCTCTTGGACAGCGCGAAGGCCAGCTTGCTGCCGTCCGGCGAGAACGCCGGCGCACCGTTGTGGCGCGGGAACGAGGCGATCTGGCGGATAGCGCCGTTAGCCAGGGTCTGCACCACCAGCGCAGAGCGGCCGCTCTCGAAGGTCACGTAAGCCAGTTTGCTGCCGTCCGGCGACCAGGCCGGCGACATCAGCGGCTCAGGCGAACGGTGCACCGTGAACTGGTTGTAACCGTCGTAATCCGCTACGCGCAGCTCGTACGGGAATTTTCCACCGTTGGTCTGCACCACGTAGGCGATACGGGTGCGGAACGCGCCCTTGATGCCGGTCAGCTTCTCGAACACTTCGTCGCTGGCGGTATGGGCAGAATAACGCAACCACTGTTTGGTCACTTTATACTGGTTCTGCGCCAAGACGGTGCCCGGCGAACCCGAGGTGTCCACCAGTTGGTAGGAAATCAGGTAGCTGCCGTCGGCGCCAGGTTGAACCTGGCCGACCACCACGGCGTCGATGCCCAATGCAGTCCAGGCCGCCGGCGTCACTTCAGACGCGGAGGTCGGTTGCTGCGGCATGCGCGCCACGTCGATCGGGTTGAATTTGCCGCTGTTGCGCAGATCCGCGCCGACAATCTTGCCGATATCTTCCGGCGGCGTGCCTGGGCCCGCCCATTTAAATGGCACCACGCCAATCGGGCGAGCGGAGTCGACCCCTTGGGTGATTTCAATGCGAACTTCCGCGTGCAGCACGGACGCCCACAGAATTAAAAAACCTAGCGCTACTCGAAATGCCTGCTTCATCTCATCTCCCTTATCCAGGCGGGATGCCTGCGATAAATTAGCAGAATTTTAACAAACCAACTTACGCAAAACTACATAATCCCTGTTGGTTACCTTAGTACATCCCTGTGATGTCACTCAGCTCAAACAACCATTATTAAGGTTTGAATTCAAGGGTAGCATTCTTAACATGCTGATAAACGGCATCGCTCGGCGGCTTAGGTATGTGCGCCAACTTGGCGGCAGAGACCGCGGCCTGACACAATGCCGGATCGCCACCAGCCGGTTGTACGCTTATCAGCAGGCCGTCCGGCGCCAGCTTGATACGCAGGTCACAGGTTTTACCGGCGAACGAACTGGCGTCATAGAACTTGCTTTCAATCGCGCTTTTAACCTGCCCAATATAACCGTTGATATCCGCCCCGCTGGCGCCAGCCGTCTTGGCATTGCCCTGGCCGGCCGGTTTACCGTCGCCCTTCGATTTGGCACCGCCGCCTTTCGGCGCGTTCTTGCCATCCGCCAGGCCACCAAACAGGTCATCAACTTCCGCCGACTGCTTCGCAGCCTCGGCGGCGGCTTTTTTCTTCTCTGCAGCGGCTTTCTTGGCTGCCGCAGCTTTCTCAGCGGCGGCCGCTTTCTTCTCTGCCTCGGCGGCAGCCTTCTTCTCGGCTTCCGCTGCGGCTTTTTTCTCAGCTTCAGCGGCCGCTTTCTTCTCCGCGGCCTCTGCGGCTTTCTTTTCTGCCGCAGCGGCGGCGGCTTTCTTCGCCTCTTCCGCCTGTTTCTTGGCGGCGGCGGCGGCGGCCGCTTCTTTCTTGGCTTCCGCTTCGGCTTTCTTCTGGGCTTCCGCCTGCGCCTTGGCGACCTTGTCCGCTTCGGCCTTCGCCTTGGCGGCAGCGGCTTCGGCGACCTTCTGTTGTTCTTTGGCCTTGGCTGCGGCGGCTTCCGCCGCTTTTTGCTGCTCGGCGGCCTGTTTTTGCTGCTCCGCCGCCTTCTGCTGTTGCTCAGCCTGCGCCTTGGCGTCCTGCGCGGCTTTCTCCTGCGCCGCCAAACGCTCTTTCTCCAGCTCTTTCAGGCGCTGCTGCTGCTCCGCCTGCTTCTGCTGAAGCTCTTCGGCCTGTTGCTCCGCTTTTTTCTGGCGCTGCTTCTCGGCACGCTGCGCATCGTTGCTCTGCTGCTGCTGGCGGTTGTACTGTTCCACCACCGCGCCGGGATCGACCATCACCGCCCCCACCACGGTGCCATCGCCGCCGCCGCCGGCGCCCATGTCGACCTTTTCCTGCAGCGATCCCCAAATCAGCAGGGCAATCAGTATGAAGTGCAGAACGACCGAAACAATAACGGCGCGGTTCAGCTTATCGTTTTGCTCAGTTGCCTTTACCAAAATAGATTCCCAAAAACTGGTGTTGCTTATACGGGGTTCCTGGGCCGCAGCGCAGGAACCGGGTTGCCGTTGGCCTTACGGTCAGATCGGCTGGGTCATCAGCCCCACGGAAGCCACGCCCGCCTGATGGAGAATATTCAATGCCTTGATAATCTCATCGTAAGGGACTTCCTTCGCACCGCCGATCAAAAAGACCGTTTTCGGGTTAGCCGCCAAACGCGACTTGGCTTCGGCCGCGACTTGCTCAGGCGGCAGCAGCTCCATACGGTTGTGATCCACCACCAGGGTGTATTGACCTACGCCGGAAACCTCGAGGATCACCGGCGGATTGTCATCGCTGGACACCGTCTTGGAATCGGTGGCGTCCGGCAGGTCAACCTCCACGCTCTGCGTGATGATTGGCGCGGTTGCCATAAAAATCAGCAGCAGCACCAGCAACACGTCGAGCAGCGGAACGATGTTAATTTCGGACTTCAGCTCACGCCGACTACGTCCACGTACTCTCGCCATGCTACCTCCTACTTATTTGCTGTCGCTGGAGAAGGCCTGACGATGCAGAATAGCGGTGAACTCTTCCATAAAGTTGTCGTAATTCTGCTCAAGCTTGTTGACGCGCTGGTTGAGACGGTTATAGGCCATAACCGCCGGGATGGCGGCGAACAGACCGATCGCGGTGGCGATCAGCGCTTCGGCGATACCCGGCGCCACCATCTGCAGCGTGGCTTGCTTCACCGCGCCCAGCGCGATAAAGGCATGCATGATCCCCCACACGGTGCCGAACAGGCCGATGTACGGGCTGATCGAACCGACGGTGCCGAGGAACGGAATATGGGTTTCCAGCGTTTCCAGCTCGCGGTTCATCGAAATGCGCATCGCGCGCGACGCCCCTTCGATCACCGACTCCGGCGCATGGTTGTTGGCGCGGTGCAGGCGGGCGAACTCTTTGAACCCGGAATGGAAGATCTGCTCGGAACCGGTCAGGCTATCGCGACGCGCCTGACTTTCCTGGTACAGACGGGAAAGCTCGATACCGGACCAGAATTTGTCTTCAAAGGCTTCGGCGTCACGCGTCGCCGCATTGAGGATGCGGGTGCGCTGAATGATGATCGCCCAGGAGGCTACCGAGAAGCATATCAAAATCAACATGATAAGCTTAACCAGCAGGCTCGCCTTCAAGAATAAATCTAGGATGTTCATGTCAGTCACTGCTTAAACTCCGCGACAATAGACTTAGGAAGCGCTCTTGGCTTCATTTGGTGTGGATCAATACAGGCAATCAGGACATCTGCCTGGCTCAGTAGGGCCCCGTCAGAATTGACAATGCGTTGAGCAAACGTGAGAGAAGCCCCGCGCAGAGAGGTGATTTCACTTTGGACCTCCAGTTGCTCGTCGAGACGAGCCGGAGCCAGATAATCCACCGTCATGCGCCGGACGACAAAAGCGACTTGTTCACTGAGCAGCTGCTGTTGATGAAAGTTGTGCTGACGCAGCATCTCTGTGCGCGCTCTTTCAAAAAAGGCGACGTAGCGGGCGTGATAGACCACACCACTGGCATCGGTATCCTCGTAGTAAACGCGAACCGGCCATCGAAACAACGTATTACTCACTCTACTTCCCAGCAATGCAATTTAACGCTGCTACTATACGCAAGACGGATCGGGTTGGGAATGGGTTACAAGATGGGAATGAAAATAATTATGGGCCGTGAGGGCCCATAACGTGGGGACATCAGGGAGATTATAAAGAAACGTAAAGTAATCCTGCGCACAAGATCACAATTGCAGGAAGCGGCGCGAAAAAAGCGCGCCAGACGCTGCGCTGCGGGCGGAATCCGAAACCGTGGATCACTCCGGCGCACACTGCCCAAATCAGCAACAGCCCTTCCCAAATCTCCAGCGAGCTGGTTTTGGCGGCGAAACGCGTCGGATCCCAGAACACGCACCCCGCCAAAATCAACGCCAGCACCAGGGAAAGGGCCCGAACCGGGCCCTTGTCGGTGACAGCGTACAGCTTGTCAATCACGGACGAGCTCATTACTTACCGTCTTGCTGAGCTTTGGTCGCTTCGCTCTGCTCAAGCGCCAGCGCCGTGATGATGCCGAAGGCGCAGGCAAGAAGCGTTCCGAGAATCCAGGCAAAATACCACATGGTTTAGCTCCTTATCCTTAGTACAGCGAATGCTTGTTGTTTTCGATGTAGTTCTTGTCGAGGCGACCGAACATTTTGTAGTACGACCAGCTGGTGTACGCCAAAACGATAGGTACGAAAATCGCCGCCACGACGGTCATCACTTTCAGCGTCAACAGGCTCGACGTCGCGTCCCACATGGTCAGGCTGACGTTAGGCACGGTGCTGGACGGCATCACGAACGGGAACATGGTGACCCCGGCGGTGAGGATGACGCAGGCGATGGTCAGCGACGAAGTGACGAACGCCAGCGCGCCTTTCTCCAGACGCGAGAACAGGATGGTGAACAACGGCAGCACCACGCCCAGTGCAGGCAATGCCCACAGCAGCGGATACTTGTTGAAGTTGATCAGCCATGCGCCGGCCTGATGCGCCACTTCTTTACGCAGCGGGTTGGATTCCGCCATGGTGTCCAGCGCCGAAGTGATCACGTAGCCGTCGATGCCTTTCACCAGCCATACACCCGCCAGCAGGAAGCATACCGCCATGATCAGCGTCGCGATCTGCGCTGCGGCGCGTGACCGCAGGTGGATCTCGCCGGTGGTGCGCATCTGCAGGTAGGTCGCGCCCTGAGTGACCAGCATGGTCAGACTGACCACGCCCGCCAACAAACCGAACGGATTCAGCAGCTGGAAGAAGTTGCCGGTGTAGAACAGACGCAGGTATTCGTCCACATGGAACGGCACGCCCTGCAGCAGGTTGCCGAACGCCACGCCGAATACCAACGCAGGCACGAAGGAACCGATGAAGATGCCCCAGTCCCACATGTTGCGCCAGCGGCTGCTCTCCAGCTTGGAACGGTAGTCAAAACCGACCGGGCGGAAGAACAACGCCGCCAGCACCAGGATCATGGCGACGTAGAAGCCCGAGAAGGCCGCTGCGTAGACCATCGGCCAGGCGGCGAACAGCGCGCCGCCGGCGGTGATCAGCCACACCTGGTTACCGTCCCAGTGCGGGGCGATGGAGTTGATCATCACCCGGCGCTCGGTATCGGTTTTACCGATGATGCGCACCAGGATGCCGACGCCCATGTCGAAACCGTCGGTGACGGCGAAGCCGATCAGCAGTACGCCAACCAGCACCCACCAGATAAATCGCAGTACTTCATAGTCAAACATACGTGGACTCCTGTTTAGCGCGCTTCCTGCACGGCGGCAGTCGGTTGTTCAAAGTGGTAGCGGCCGGTTTTCAGGCTGCTTGGACCCAGACGCGCAAACTTGAACATCAGGTACATTTCAGCCACCAGGAACAGGGTGTACAAGCCGCAAATCAGCCCCATCGAGAACAGAATGTCGCCCGCGGTCAGCGAAGAGTTGGCGACTGCGGTCGGCAGCACCTCACCAATCGCCCACGGTTGACGGCCGTATTCCGCCACGAACCAGCCGGCTTCCACCGCGATCCACGGCAGCGGCAGGCCATACAGCGCCGCACGCAACAGCCATTTCTTCTGGCCGATGCGGCCGCGCACCACGCTCAGGAAGGACAGGCCAATAATCAGCAGCATCAGCACGCCACAGGCCACCATGATGCGGAAGGCGAAGTACAGCGGCGCCACGCGTGGAATGGAGTCCTTGGTCGCCTGCTGGATCTGCGCTTCCGTCGCGTCGCTGACGTTCGGGGTATAACGCTTCAGCAGCATGCCGTAGCCCAGGTCTTGCTTGGTTTTGTTGAATTCCGCACGCACCGCAGGATCGGTATTGCCGCCGCGCAGCTCTTCCAGCAGCTGGTAGGCTTTCATGCCGTTGCGGATACGCACTTCATGTTGCGCCAGCAGATCTTTCAGGCCAGTGACCTGCGTGTCGGTGGAACGCGTGGCGATCAGGCCAAGCGCATACGGGATCTGAATAGAGAAGGAGTTTTCCATCTTGTCCTGATCGGGAATGCCGAACAGGGTGAAGGACGCCGGCGCCGGCTGGGTATCCCACTCCGCTTCGATGGCGGCCAGTTTGGTTTTCTGTACGTCGCCCATTTCGTAACCGGATTCGTCACCCAGCACGATCACCGACAGCACAGCAGCCATGCCGAAGCTGGCGGCGATGGCGAAGGAACGTTTGGCGAAAGCGATGTCGCGGCCCTTCAGCAGGTAGTAAGCGCTGATGCCCAGCACGAACATGGCGCCGGTGGTGTAGCCTGCAGCCACGGTGTGAACGAATTTCACCTGCGCAACCGGGTTAAGCACCAGCTCGGAGAAGCTGACCATCTCCATGCGCATGGTTTCGAAGTTGAAATCCGACGCGATCGGGTTCTGCATCCAGCCGTTGGCGACCAGGATCCACAGCGCGGACAGGTTTGAGCCGAGGGCCACGAACCAGGTTACCGCCATGTGCTGCACCTTGCTCAGACGATCCCAGCCGAAGAAGAACAGGCCGACCAGCGTCGATTCAAGGAAGAACGCCATCAGACCTTCGATGGCCAGTGGGGCCCCGAAGATATCGCCGACGTAGTGAGAGAAATACGACCAGTTAGTCCCGAACTGGAACTCCATGGTCAAACCGGTGGCCACACCCAGAGCAAAGTTAATCGCAAATAACTTTCCCCAGAATTTGGTCATGTCTTTATAGATTTGTTTGCCAGACAGGACATATACCGTTTCCATAATTGCCAGCAAGAACGCCATACCGAGCGTTAATGGGACAAATAAGAAATGGTACATCGCCGTTAAAGCAAACTGTAAGCGCGACAGTTCGACAATATCAAACATCTTGACTCCTTGCTCCTCGCAGGAAGACTCCGACACGCGGTTATCGGCATACTTCTTTCAAAGCCGCCAGTAACGCCCCGCAGTGAATGCCCTTAAACACAACAAATTTGATCCAGCTTCTCCGCTTTCAACCGCACACTCGGCCAATAGCCCCTCGGGCCGCCGACAAGCACGCCACTGAAAACCGACAACGGGTAACAAATGCAACAAGATCAACCATCCATAATCACAACATGGATGATACTCGCCCAATCCCACACAATAAATAGGTTTTTACGTGACGTGGGTTGGACTTTTGGTTACAGGTCAAATCTTAGCCGAAAGAGGTACTTCGGGCTAATTTGATCTGAGACAATTTAAGCCTATCCGCATATTATTTCCATATTCATCAGCACATTTCGCCTATTTTTCTTGAGGGCATGTTGCGCAATGGTTTAATTGTTTTTTAATGATATTTTTGTGTTAAATAAATGTAATTTAAAAGAGCCACCATTGTATTATTACGCGCTTATTCTGCGACATAATTAACCTTTTATTTCCATTAAGCCGTGACAGTGATTGCAGTCACAAAACAACAAATCTCTCTCCAATATTAGTCTATTTCTCGCGATGGGATCGTAAAGGTTGCGATTTTGTAGCAAAATGACCACTTATGTTAAAATTCCATTGAGTGACAATAAGTTATGAAAAAAATCATCTTTGCCTCTGTCTTGGGACTCTCGGGAAACGCCATGGCCGCCGAAACGGTAAACATCACCCTGCTGGGCACCTCCGATCTGCACGGCACCTTCGTGCCCTGGGACTACGCCAGCGACACGGAAAACCTGGCGGGCAGCCTGAGCCAGATAGCCACTCAAGTCAAAAAGGTGCGCGCCGAGCAGCCTAACCTGATCCTGGTGGACGCCGGCGACACTATTCAGGGCAACTTCGTTGAAACCTTCAAGCATGAGGCCGTCAGCCCGATGATGCTGGGCCTCAATGCGCTCAATTACGACGTCTGGGTGATGGGCAATCACGAGTTCGACTTCGGCCTGCCGGTGCTGGCCACCCCGCTCAAGCAGTTCAAGGGCGCGGCGCTGGCGGGCAACATCGTCTGGGACAACGGCAAGCCTTATCTGCCGGCCTACACCATCCTCGAACGCCAGGGCGTGAAGATCGGCATTATCGGCATGGACACGCCGATGACCGCTGAATTCGCCAAGGGCACCGATCGCATCAAAGGGCTGAACTTCACCGATCCGGTGCAGGCGGTGAAACAGGTCATCAAACAAATCGACGGCCAGGTCGACGCCATCGTACTGGTGGCGCATATGGGCATCGACAACGAGAACCAGCGCCCGGGCACCGGCGTGGCCGACATTGCCAACGCCAACCCGGAACTGGCGGCAATCGTCGCCGGCCACATGCATGTGAAGATCGACAAGGCGGTGGTCAACGGCGTCATCATCACCGAACCGGACAAATACGGCCGCGCGCTGTCACGCATCGATCTGCAATTTGAACGCCGCGACGGCAAATTCACGCTGATCGACAAAAACAGCTACACCTACCCGATCAAAGGGCTGACGCCGGACAGCGCCATGCAGGCTCTCTACCAGCCGTATCATGACATTTTGCGCGCCAACGCCAACCGGGTGGTAGCGAAGCTGAGCGGCAGCGATCTGGTGCCTGCCGACGAGTTCCGCGGCATTCCTCAGGTGCACGTGCAGGACACCGGCATCAGCGCGCTGTTCCAGCAAGCCGCCCGGCACTATGCGCCGCTGGCGCAGGTGATCGCCCTGCAGATCGACAACGATCGCGCCAAACTGGACGTCGGCGACATCAAGGCCAAGGATATCGCCTTTAACTACCAATACGCCGGTGGCGAGATCACCGTTTATCAGCTTAACGGTAAAGCGCTTAAACGCTACATGGAGTGGTCCGCCGGCTACTTCAATCAGCTGCAGCCGGGCGACGTCACCTACAGCTTTAACCCGGCGCGGCGTTCGTCCAAATATTCCACCAACGATTTCTTCGATGGCGTCACCTATACCATTGATCTGCGCCAACCCGCCGGTTCACGCATCGTCGATCTGCGCCTGGCGGACGGCACGCCGGTCACGGACGATATGCCGATCCGTCTGGGCATGAACAGTTACCGCATGGGCCACCTGACGCAAAAGGGCGGCGCGCTGGAAGGGCAATCCTTCCCGCTGCTGTTCGACAGCAAAGCGCAGTACGGTGAAGAAGAAGGCACCATTCGCCACCTGGCCCTGCGCTACCTGACGGAAGTGAAACACGGCCAATACCAGGGCGTGCCGCCGCAGCGCTGGAAACTGATCGGCATAGAGGGATACGAACCGCAGCGGGCGATCGTTAAACGGCTGCTGAATGAAGGCGTTATCCAGGTGCCGACCACCGACGATGGCCGCTACACCAACGTCGCGTCGATCAACGTCAAAGACGCGCTGTTCCGCAACGCCGACGATTACCGCGCCGCCCTCGCCTCGCTGGAGCAGCAGCGGCAAGCCGCCGCGGATCCGGTGCAGCAGCGCCGCCTGCAGGATCGGATCGCGCTGATCAAGGCGCTCAACGTTTTCTGAGTTTCGCCCATAAAAAAGGCCACCCAATGGGTGGCCAAACATGTCGAGATATTGTTATTTCGTACTAGGTTCTTAGCGCTTCAGCACCGCTTTTACCGCATCGCCGATGTCCGCCAGGCTGCGAACGGTTTTCACGCCCGCCGCTTCCAGCGCAGCAAACTTCTCGTCCGCCGTGCCTTTGCCGCCGGCGATGATGGCGCCTGCGTGGCCCATACGCTTGCCTTTCGGCGCGGTCACGCCGGCGATGTAGCCGACAACCGGTTTGGTGACGTGTTCTTTGATGTAAGCCGCCGCTTCTTCTTCAGCGCTGCCGCCGATCTCACCGATCATCACGATCGCTTCGGTCTGCGGATCCTGTTGGAACATCTTCAGGATATCGATGAAGTTGGAGCCCGGGATCGGGTCGCCGCCGATGCCCACACAGGTGGACTGGCCCAGACCGGCATCGGTGGTTTGTTTCACCGCTTCATAGGTCAGGGTGCCGGAGCGGGAAACGATGCCCACTTTGCCCGGCAGGTGGATGTGACCAGGCATGATGCCGATTTTGCACTCGCCCGGGGTGATCACGCCAGGGCAGTTCGGCCCGATCATGCGCACGCCGGCTTCGTCCAGCTTCACTTTCACGGTCAGCATGTCCAGGGTCGGGATGCCTTCGGTGATGGTGATGATCAGTTTGATGCCGGCATCGATCGCTTCCAGAATGGAGTCTTTGCAGAACGGCGCTGGAACGTAGATGACAGAGGCCGTCGCGCCGGTCGCTTCAACCGCTTCGCGCACGGTGTTGAACACCGGCAGACCCAGGTGCTGAGTGCCGCCTTTGCCTGGGGTGACGCCGCCAACCATTTTGGTGCCGTAAGCGATAGCTTGTTCGGAATGGAAAGTCCCCTGGCTACCGGTGAAGCCCTGACAAATTACTTTGGTGTTTTTATCGATTAAGATGGACATTATTTACCCTCCACTGCTGCAACAACTTGCTGAGCCGCATCAGTCAGGCTGGTCGCAGCAATGATATTCAGGCCGCTGTCCGCCAGTTTCTTGGCGCCCAGTTCGGCGTTGTTCCCTTCCAGGCGCACCACGACCGGGACGTTAACGCCCACTTCAGCCACTGCGCCAATGATGCCGTCGGCGATCAGATCGCAACGTACGATACCACCGAAGATGTTAACCAGAACCGCTTTCACCTTGTCGTCGGACAGGATGATTTTGAACGCTTCGGTCACGCGCTCTTTGGTCGCGCCGCCGCCCACGTCCAGGAAGTTGGCCGGTTCGCCGCCGTGCAGTTTAACGATGTCCATGGTGCCCATCGCCAGACCGGCGCCGTTCACCATGCAGCCGATGTTGCCGTCGAGGGCAACGTAGTTCAGCTCCCACTGGGCCGCACGGGATTCACGCTCGTCTTCCTGAGAAGGGTCACGCATTTCACGCAGTTCAGGCTGACGGAACAGGGCGTTGCCGTCGGCGCCCAGTTTGCCGTCCAGGCACACCAGATCGCCCTGCTTGGTGATCACCAGCGGGTTGATCTCAACCATCGCCAGGTCGCGCTCCAGGAACAGCGTCGCCAGACCCATGAAGATCTTGGCGAACTGGCTGACTTGCTTGCCGGTCAGGCCCAGTTTGAAGGCCAACTCACGGCCCTGATAAGGCTGTGGACCCGCCAGCGGATCGATGGTCATTTTGTGGATCAGTTCTGGGGTTTCTTCCGCCACTTTCTCGATTTCCACGCCGCCTTCGGTAGACGCCATGAATACGATGCGACGGGTCGCGCGGTCTACGACGGCGCCCAGGTACAGTTCTTTATCGATGTCGGTCGCCGCTTCAACCAGGATCTGGTTAACCGGCTGGCCCAGCGCGTCAGTCTGGTAAGTCACCAGACGCTTGCCCAACCAGGCTTCCGCGAAAGCACGGATATCTTCTTTGCTGTTGACGACTTTAACGCCGCCCGCTTTACCGCGGCCGCCAGCATGAACCTGACATTTCACCACCCACGGGCCGGAGCCGATTTTGGATGCGGCTTCTTCTGCTTCACGCGGAGTGGTACAGGCGTAACCGGTCGGTGCCGGCATGCCATACCGAGCAAACAGCTGTTTTGCCTGATATTCGTGTAAATTCATGATGTTCTATCCATTCAGTTCTGAAGGTTTTTAGCCGGACCATTATTACGCGGTAAACCGCATGGTTTTCCGGCCACATAGCACAGAGTGCGGGCGCGGCACGCCGCGCCCGGCAAGGGTTACTAGACGTCCAGCAACAGACGAGCCGGATCTTCCAGCATCTCTTTGACCGTCACCAGATAACCGACGGATTCCTTACCGTCGATCAGGCGGTGGTCATAAGACAGCGCCAGATACATCATCGGCTGGATCACCACCTGACCATTGACCGCCATTGGGCGATCTTTGATGGCGTGCATGCCCAGGATGGCGCTCTGCGGCGGGTTGATGATCGGGGTGGACATCAGGGAGCCGAATACGCCGCCGTTGGTAATGGTGAAGTTACCGCCGGTCAGCTCTTCCACGGTCAGTTTGCCGTCGCGGCCCTTAACGGCCAGCTCTTTGATTTTCTTCTCGATGTCAGCCATGCTCATGGCGTCTACATCGCGCAGTACCGGCGTCACCAGGCCGCGCGGGGTAGAAACCGCGATGCTGATGTCGAAGTAGTTGTGGTAAACCACGTCGGAACCGTCGATCGACGCGTTCACTTCCGGGAAGCGCTTCAGCGCCTCAACCACCGCCTTGATGTAGAAGGACATGAAGCCCAGACGCACGCCGTGGCGTTTCTCGAAGGCTTCGCCGTACTGCTTGCGCAGATCCATGATCGGCTGCATGTTGATTTCGTTGAAGGTGGTCAGCATCGCGGTGCTGTTCTTCGCTTCCAGCAGACGCTCGGCGACGCGTTTGCGCAGGCGGGTCATCGGCACGCGTTTTTCGCTGCGGCCGGCCAGAGCCGGCTGCGGTGCGGCTTCAACGGCGGCGGCCGGTTTGGCGGCGGCGCCGCCTTTGGCCAGGTGCGCTTCCACGTCTTCACGGGTGATGCGGCCACCCACGCCGGTGCCTTTGATGGCGCCGGCATCGAGGTCGTGTTCGGCGATCAGGCGGCGAATCGCCGGGCTGAGCGCGTCATTGCTTTCTTCTTCCAGGCTCGCGGTCGCGCGCTGTGCAGGCGTGGACTCTTTCTCCTGGCTCTTCTCGGCGGTCGGTTTGCCGGAGCTGTCGCCTGGGCGGATGCGGCCGAGCAGCTGGCGAGACAGCACGGTCGCGCCCTCTTCTTCCACGATAGCATCGAGAATGCCCGCTTCACTGGCCGGCACTTCCAACACCACTTTGTCGGTTTCGATTTCAACCAGAACTTCATCACGCTGCACGCTGTCGCCCGGTTTTTTGTGCCAGGTGGCTACGGTCGCATCGGCAACCGATTCAGGAAGGTCAGGAACCAGAATATCTACGCTACTCATTTAGCTTTCCCTTAAGTTTTTTATCATCTGCTTGCCGGCCCCTCGGCCGGCAAGCGAGCGAACATTAGTCAATATTCAGCGCGTCGTTCACCAGAGCCTGCTGCTGCTTCTGGTGTACGGACATATAGCCCACCGCCGGAGAAGCGGAGGCCGGACGTCCTGCGTAACGTAAAGAAGCCCCGAACGGCACCACTTCACGGAAGTTGTGTTGGCTGCAGTACCAGGCTCCCTGGTTCAGCGGCTCTTCCTGACACCAGACGAAGTCATGCACATGCGAGTATTGCTCCAGCACGGCCTGCACGGCCTGATGCGGGAACGGATACAGCTGCTCGATGCGCACGATGGCCACGTCTTTCTGCTCGTTCTTGCGACGCTGTTCCAGCAGGTCGTAGTAGACCTTGCCGGAGCACAGCACGACGCGCTTGACCGCTTTCGGATCCAAGTCATCGATCTCGCCGATCGCCGGCAGGAAGGTGCCGTTAGCCAGCTCGTCCAGCGAAGAAATCGCCAGCGGGTGACGCAGCAGTGACTTCGGTGACATCACCACCAACGGACGGCGCATACCGCGCAGCGCCTGACGACGCAGCATATGGTAAACCTGCGCCGGCGTAGACGGGACGCACACCTGCATGTTCTGCTCTGCGCACAGCTGCAGATAGCGTTCCAGACGCGCGGAAGAGTGCTCAGGGCCCTGGCCTTCATAGCCGTGCGGCAGCAGCATCACCAGGCCGCACATACGGCCCCATTTTTGCTCGCCGGAGCTGATGAACTGGTCGATAACGACCTGTGCGCCGTTGGCGAAGTCGCCGAACTGCGCTTCCCAGATGGTCAGCGTGCGCGGTTCCGCCGTGGCGTAGCCGTATTCGAACGCCAGCACCGCTTCTTCAGACAGCACGGAGTCCCAGACCTTGAATTCGCCCTGGCCGCTGTGGATGTTCGCCAGCGGAACATAGACCGAACCGTTTTTCTGGTTGTGCACCACCGCGTGACGGTGGAAGAAGGTGCCGCGGCCGGCGTCTTCGCCGGAGATGCGGATTGGAATGCCTTCATCCGCCATGGTGGCGTAAGCCAGCGTTTCGGCAGCGCCCCAGTCGAACGGCTTGTTGCCTGCGGCCATCTCGGCGCGGTCCGCGTAGATTTTCGCCACGCGCGATTGCATTTCGATCGCTTCCGGCACGGTGCTGATGCGGCGGCCCAGCTCCTGCAGGCGCTTCATCTCAACCTTGCTCGGGTACTCTTCGTCCCACTCGTGGTTCAGGTACGGCGACCAGGTGAAGGAGTGCAGGTTCATCGGACGCCACTCTTCAACCACGCAATCGCCGCGGTCGAGCGCATCACGATACAGGTTGACCATTTCCGTGGCATCTTCCAGGCTGGCCACTTTCTGTTCGGTCAGAACGTCAGCATAGATTTTGCGCGGCGTAGGGTGTTTCTTGATCTTCTGATACATCACCGGCTGGGTGGCGCTCGGCTCGTCGGCCTCGTTGTGCCCATGGCGTCGGTAGCAGACCAGATCGATCATCACGTCACGCTTGAAGGTGTTACGGAAATCCAACGCCAGGCGAGTGACGAAGGCCACGGCTTCCGGATCGTCCGCGTTAACGTGGAAGATCGGTGCCTGAACCATTTTGGCGATGTCGGTGCAGTATTCGGTAGAGCGCGCATCCAGCGGGTTGGAGGTGGTGAAGCCAACCTGATTGTTGATGACGATACGCACGGTGCCGCCCACTTCGTAGCCGCGAGCCTGAGACATGTTCAGGGTTTCCTGAACCACGCCCTGGCCGGTGATGGCGGCGTCGCCGTGGATGGTGATCGGCAGCACCATGTTGCTGCGCGCTTCGTCCAGACGATCGCGACGGGCGCGTACCGACCCCATGACCACCGGGCTGACGATCTCCAGGTGCGACGGGTTGAACGCCAGCGCCAGGTGAACCATGCCGCCTTCGGTTTCCACGTCGGAGGAGAAGCCCTGGTGATATTTCACGTCACCGGTGCCGAGGTGTTCTTTATGCTTGCCGGCGAATTCGTCGAACAGATCGGCCGGCTTTTTGCCCAGCACGTTGATCAGCACGTTCAGACGGCCGCGGTGGGCCATGCCCAACACCACTTCGCGCGTGCCGTTCTTGCCGGCGTGGCGCACCATCTCTTTCAGCATCGGCACCAGCGCGTCGCCGCCTTCCAGCGAGAAGCGTTTGGCGCCCGGGAATTTGGCGCCCAGGTAGCGCTCCAGGCCTTCCGCCGCGGTCAGCTCGTTCAGGAAACGGCGTTTTTCGTCGGCGGTAAAGCTGGCGCGCCCCACCACCGACTCGATGCGCTGCTGGATCCAACGTTTCTCTTCGGTGTTGGTGATGTGCATGTACTCAGCGCCGATCGACCCGCAATAGGTCTGCTTCAGCGCGGCGTACAGATCGCCCAGCTTCATGGTTTCTTTGCCGATGGCGAAAGAGCCCACGTTGAAGGTTTCCTGGAAATCGGCTTCGGTCAGGTTGTGGTAAGCGGGATCAAGGTCAGGAACTTGCTCGCGCTGCCACAGGCCGAGCGGATCGAGGTTGGCATGCTGATGCCCGCGGAAGCGGAAGGCGTTGATCAGCTGCAGTACCTTGACCTGTTTGGCGTCGGTTTCCGGATCGGTGATGGTGGTGTTGTAGCGCGCGGAGTCTTTCGCCAGGCGGCGGAAGTAATCGCGCGTTTGAGAGTGAAGCTGATCGGGTTTGACACCCGCGGTTGGTAGCTGTTGAAAAATGGAACGCCAGCTATCTTCAACGGAACCCGGATCGGTTAAGAAGTCTTCATAGAGCTGCTCTATGTAAGACTGGTTCGCGCCCGCCAGATAGGAGGAATCCAGCCAGGCCTTCATTGCGCCGTTCTGCATCATGATCCCTTAAGCTTTGAAGCTTTAGTTTTCGCCGTGGTTAACATAATTACCGTGATGAATACGGTTTGCCGTAAAACGGTTCACTCGACGTACTTGCGGCCATGTCGGCCCGATACGTTCTGTTATGGACCTTGCGGTCCCTTACAAGGAACCTCTAAAAACCGGCGGAAGAACCAGGCTGCATAGCGCCGCAGCCGCGGGTCAGTTTTTAGAGGTTCCCTCCCCTATGGGATGTGCGCCGGAAAAGAGCCCGGCGCAGCATCTCATTCCGTTTATGCGCCGCGTTGCAGCAGCATGGACTTGATATGCCCGATCGCACGCGTCGGGTTCAAGCCTTTAGGACATACACTGACACAATTCATAATGCTATGGCAGCGGAAAACACTAAAAGCGTCGTCCAGATCATCTAAACGTTCTTGCGTTTCCGTGTCACGGCTGTCGATCAGGAAGCGATACGCCGCCAACAGACCGGCCGGGCCGATGAACTTGTCCGGGTTCCACCAGAACGATGGGCAAGAGGTCGAACAGCAGGCGCACAGGATGCACTCGTACAGACCGTCCAGCTTGGCGCGCTGCTCCGGCGACTGCAGGTGCTCGCGCGCCGGCGGGTTCTTGCCGTCGTTCAGCAGGTATGGCTTGATCTTTTCATATTGGGTATAGAACTGGCCCATATCCACCACCAGATCGCGCACCACCGGCAGGCCCGGCAGCGGACGGATCACGATCTTGCCGTTGCCTTTGCGCAGCGACGAAACCGGAGTGATGCACGCCAGGCCGTTTTTACCGTTCATGTTCAGGCCGTCGGAACCGCACACGCCTTCGCGGCATGAGCGACGGAATGACAGGGTCGGGTCTTTTTCTTTCAGCTGGATCAACGCATCCAGCAGCATCATGTCGCGACCTTCTTCCGCTTCCAGGGTGTAATCCTGCATGTGTGGCGCGTCATCGACATCCGGGTTGTAGCGATAAATGGAAAATTCGAGTTTCATCTGTCGATCTCCGCAATTAGTAAGAACGCACTTTCGGCGGGAATGCCGGGCGCAGCTTCGGTTGCATGTTCACTTCGCGGCGCGTCATGCTTTCCGATTGCGGCAGATACAGCGAATGGCACAGCCAGTTGGCGTCATCGCGTTCCGGATAGTCGAAGCGGCTGTGTGCGCCACGGCTCTCGGTACGGAAGTTGGCCGACACGGCGGTGGAATACGCGGTCTCCATCAGGTTATCCAACTCCAGGCATTCGATGCGCTGGGTGTTGAACTCGCTGGAGGTATCGTCCAGGCGTGCGTTCTTCAGACGTTCACGGATCACTTTCAGTTCTTCCAGGCCCTTGGCCATCGCATCGCCTTCGCGGAATACCGAGAAGTTGTGCTGCATGCAAGACTGCAGCGCTTTGCGAATTTCGACCGGGTCTTCGCCGGAACGGGTGTTGTTCCAACGGTTCAGACGATCCAGCGAGGCTTCCACGTCGGAGTCGCTGGCGTCACGGCTCACGCCCTGCTCTTCCAGCGATTCCTGCAGGTGCATGCCGGCGGAACGGCCGAACACCACCAGATCCAGCAGCGAGTTGCCGCCCAGGCGGTTGGCGCCGTGCACCGATACGCAGGCGATTTCGCCCACGGCGAACAGCCCCGGGATCACCACGTCTTCGCCTTTCTCGTTCACGGTCAGCGCCTGGCCGGTCACCTTGGTCGGAATGCCGCCCATCATATAGTGACAGGTTGGGATAACCGGGATCGGCTCTTTCACCGGATCGACGTGCGCGAAGGTGCGGGACAGTTCCAGAATGCCCGGCAGACGGGATTCCAGCACCTCTTTGCCCAGGTGATCCAGCTTCAGCTTGGCGTGCGGGCCCCAAGGACCGTCGCAGCCGCGGCCTTCGCGGATTTCGATCATGATCGAACGGGCAACCACGTCGCGGCCAGCCAGATCTTTGGCGTTCGGCGCATAACGCTCCATGAAGCGCTCGCCGTGCTTGTTCAGCAGGTAGCCGCCTTCGCCGCGGCAGCCTTCGGTCACCAGCACGCCCGCGCCGGCGATGCCGGTCGGGTGGAACTGCCACATTTCCATGTCCTGCACCGGCACGCCGGCGCGCAGCGCCATGCCGACACCGTCGCCGGTGTTGATGTGGGCGTTGGTGGTGGACTGGTAAATGCGGCCAGCGCCGCCGGTCGCCAGCACGGTGGCCTTGGCTTTGAAGTAAACCACTTCACCGGTTTCGATGCAGATAGCCGTGGTGCCGACCACCGCGCCGTCCTGGTTTTTCACCAGATCAAGCGCATACCACTCGGAGAAGATGGTGGTGTGGTTTTTCAGGTTCTGTTGATACAGGGTGTGCAGCAGCGCATGGCCGGTACGGTCGGCTGCGGCTGCGGTACGCGCCGCCTGCTCGCCGCCGAAGTTCAGCGACTGGCCGCCGAACGGGCGCTGATAGATGCGGCCGTCGTCCAGACGAGAGAACGGCAGACCCATGTGTTCCAGTTCCAGAATCGCTTCCGGGCCGGTTTTACACATATATTCGATGGCGTCCTGGTCACCGATATAGTCGGAACCTTTCACCGTGTCGTACATATGCCATTCCCAGTTGTCCTCGTGGCTGTTGCCGAGCGCGACGGTGATGCCGCCCTGTGCGGACACGGTATGGGAACGGGTCGGGAAAACTTTGGACAGCAGGGCACAGGTCGAGCCCGCTTGGGAAATTTGCAGCGCGGCACGCATGCCCGCACCGCCGGCGCCGATTACGACGGCATCAAACTCTCTGACTGGCAGTTTCATTTAAGCACCCCACACTACGATTGTTCCGTACAGTAAATAGACCAGCAACGCGACCACGACAGCCAGCTGCAACACCAGGCGAACCGCCAGCGGCTTGACGTAGTCCGTCAGCACCTGCCACAGCCCGATCCAGGCGTGCACCAGAATCGACAGCAGGGTCAGCAGAGTGAACACTTTCGTAATGGAAGTGGCGAAGAAACCGCGCCAGATGTCATAAGTGAGTTCCGGAGCCGTGACGAAAAAGCCCAGGATATACAGGACGTACAGGGTAATGATGATAGCGGAAGCGCGCAGCAGCAGCCAATCGTGCACGCCGTTGCGCCCTAATGCAGAAACGTTGTTTACCATACGAGGACTCCAGCCAGAACTGACAGCACGACGGTCAGACCGATCGCCACCTGGGCGGAACGGGTGCCGGCGGCCAAACTCTCTTCGATGTAGCCAAAATCCATTAACAAGTGACGGATGCCACCGCAAATGTGATAGGCCAGCGCCGTGAGGATGCCCCAGAATATGAATTTGACGATGAAGCTATTCATGATGGCGGCCGCCTGCAGGAATCCCTCTTGGGAAGAGAGTGACAGGCCCAGCAGCCAGAGGAGGATACCCACGGCAACGAAGGTAATTACGCCAGAGACTCGGTGTAAGATAGACGCTATCGCAGTTACGGGGAACCGGATCGTTTGCAGATCCAAGTTGACAGGTCGTTGTTTTTTCACGTATTTGCCCACACAGCTCTTATTATTTTCCTTCCTCCGGGCCTGGGCGGGGATCAGACAGCGTTAAGAGCCTAAAACCCTTACACGTCACGCGCTCAAACATCAACATCCTCTGTGCTCAAACGGCGCGCATTTATAACGCTGGGTGCTCCTACTTCAGGGTAATCCGGAGACCTGGCGGCAGTATAGGAGGATCACATTCTGATTACAATTCTCATACAACCGCTTTGATAACATTTCCCCCGAACAGTGATTCAGATCACGGATTTCACAATTAGTGCAAAATTAATTATCTGATTTGACAAGAGATCAACATTTCCATTACATATAGGGGCACAAACGGTCCTATGATGCGCTATGGGTCAGCAGATACACTTCCTCCCGGGTTCGAGTTATGCAACAGTGTATTTGGCGAACCTATCCCAATAGCCGTTGTTTCCCGCTCGAGTTTGCCGGCGTCAAAAGCAAATAAAGCACACAAAAACAGATTATTGGGATAGGTTCACATCTCTTCGAACAGCTCATAGGTAAGATTAACAGACTATAACGAATTACTATGAATCGTTAACAACTGGTCACCCGTCTCGTTCGCCTGGTCAGCACTCTGTACCCTACCCGCGCACAGTTGCGCAGTCGCTCACAGAGTTAGCGTCCGCACCATTTTTTTGCGGGCAACCTGCAGAGATTTAAGGTATTTCAGTTGTTAGTGGTTTTTAAAATAAGGCGCTAAGGAGACAGTAAATGACTGATAAGAAAGCGACGCTAACCATTAACGACAGCGAAGCTCCGATCGAACTGGGCGTATTGACACCGACACTGGGCCCCGATGTCCTCGATGTCCGCGCTCTGGGTTCCAAAGGTTATTTCACATTTGATCCCGGCTTTACCTCCACCGCTTCTTGCGAATCCAAGATTACCTTCATCGACGGCGACAAAGGCGTGCTGCTGCACCGCGGCTTCCCTATCGAGCAGCTGGCGAAAGAATCTTCCTACCTGGAAGTGTGCTACATCCTGCTGTACGGCGAGACCCCAACGCCGGAAGAATTCGAAACCTTCAAGACCACCGTGACCCGTCACACCATGATCCACGACCAGATCACCCATCTGTTCCGTGGCTTCCGTCGCGACTCGCACCCGATGGCGGTGCTGTGCGGCGTGACCGGCGCGCTGGCGGCGTTCTACCACGATGCGCTGGACGTCAACAACGAGCGTCACCGTGAAATCACCGCGTTCCGTCTGCTGTCCAAAATGCCGACCGTAGCCGCGATGTGCTACAAATACTCCCTGGGCCAGCCGTTCGTTTATCCGCGCAACGATCTGTCCTATGCCGGCAACTTCCTGCACATGATGTTCGCCACCCCGTGCGAAGAGTACGTGGTGAACCCGGTGCTGGAACGCGCCATGGATCGCATCCTGATCCTGCACGCCGACCATGAGCAGAACGCCTCTACCTCAACCGTGCGCACCGCCGGCTCTTCCGGCGCCAACCCGTTCGCCTGCATCGCGGCCGGCATTGCCTCTCTGTGGGGGCCGGCGCACGGCGGCGCCAACGAAGCGGCGCTGAAAATGCTGGAAGAGATCAAGACCGTCGAGCACATTCCGGAATTCATCAAGCGCGCCAAGGACAAGAACGACTCCTTCCGCCTGATGGGCTTCGGCCACCGCGTGTACAAGAACTACGATCCGCGCGCCACCGTGATGCGCGAGACCTGTCACGAAGTGCTGAAAGAGCTGAACAAGAAGGACGACAACCTGCTGCAGGTGGCGATGGAGCTGGAACACATCGCGCTGAACGACCCGTACTTCATCGAGAAGAAACTGTACCCGAACGTCGACTTCTACTCTGGCATCATCCTGAAGGCGATGGGCATTCCTTCTTCCATGTTCACCGTGATCTTCGCCATCGCGCGCACCATCGGCTGGATCGCCCACTGGAACGAAATGCACGACGAAGGCATCAAAATTGCCCGTCCGCGTCAGCTGTACACCGGCTATGCCGAGCGTGATTTCAAATCCCAGCTGAAAAACAAGTAAGCCGTTTTACCGGCTGAAACGCACAGCGCCGCCCTTTCGGGCGGCGTTTTTTTTGGCTATTTCTGGCAGCCTGGGCACCAATAAAACGGCCGCGAAGACAGCTCGGTACGCACGATCATCCCACCACAGCGTTCACAGGGCTCGCCGCTGCGATGAAACACCTTGAAGCGAAACAGCGCGCCGTGATGCCGGTTGTCATCCGCCTGCCCGCGCGTCTGGTAGGAAAGGCGCGGCACCGCCAGCAATGCCTCCGCCAGGTGGCGCAGCGCATCTGGCGCCAGATCCTGCGGTTTGTGCTGCGGCGCCAACTCGGCCTGCCACAGGATTTCGGCGCGCAGATAGTTGCCCAATCCGGCAAGAAACGCCTGGTCGAGCAGCATGCCGCCCAGTTGCCGGCGGCGAAAACGCGGCATCAGCAAACGCGCCTGCACCTCATCCACCGTCAGCGACATGTCCAACACGTCGGGGCCGATGCGTTGCAAAAACGGGTGTTGCTCTATTTCCTCGCGCGGCCCGACGGTAATGTCGGAAGCGCTGTAGAGCAAAATCGCGCTATGAGCGGTTTCCAGCCGCACCCGCAGATCGCGTTTGGTCTCCGGCGCCTCCCCCGCCGCCGCCACTTTCCACACGCCGTACAGCTGGTTGTGGCTGTACATCGTCAACCCATTGGAGAAATGGGTCAGCAGCGCCTTGCCGCGCGGCTCGATGGCGACGATACGCTCGCCGAGCAGACGCTGGCGATAGTGCTTCAACTGGGGAAAAGCGAAATCGACGGCGGTCAGCGGCTGATCGATCACCGCCGCCGCCAGTTTGTCCGCCGCCCGGCGGATCTCCGGTCCTTCCGGCATAGACCACTCCTTGCGTAGACCCGGCGCAGCCCGATGCGCCGGGGATTCTCTTGATTAATGCGTTGCGCCGCCCGCCACTTTCAGATCGTGTTCCACCTGCAACGCGATGGAAACGGCCAGCTCCAGCGCAAACAGCACCGTCGAGGCCGCCATGCTCGGTGCGCCGGGGTGCGCCGCCGCCTGTTCCGGCAGGTACGGGATATGAATAAACCCGCCCTTCACCTCGCGCTGGCCGCTCAACCGGTGCAGCAGGCCGTACATGACATGGTTGCACACGTAGGTGCCGGCGGTCTGCGAAACAGAGGCCGGAATGCCGGCCTCGCGCATCGAGCTGACCATCGCCTTGATCGGCAAGTTGCTGAAATAGGCCGCCGGACCGCCGGCGACGATCGGCTCATCCACCGGCTGCTGCCCCTGATTGTCGGGAATGCGCGCGTCGTCGACGTTGATCGCCACCCGCTCAATCGTGATATCGGTGCGGCCGCCGGCCTGGCCGACAGCCAGCACCATCAGCGGCTGCACCTCGTCGATCGCCGCATTGAGCGCCTCCAGCGCCGCGCCGAACACGCACGGCAGCTGGCGCGCCACGATGCGCGTACCCACCAGCTCCAAATCGTTGAGCTGCTTCACCACTTCCCAGGAGGGGTTGAGCCGTTCGCCGCCAAACGGCTCGAAGCCGGTAATCAATACTTTTTGCATCCTTACTCCTACAGGAACATCAGGAAATACAGCAGGAACACGTTAACCAACAGCAGCAGCACGCCGGTCGGCACCTGCGCCTTGATCACCGCATTCTTGTCCGGCAGCTCCAGCAGCGCCGCCGGCACAATGTTGAAGTTCGCCGCCATCGGCGTCATCAGGGTGCCGCAATAGCCGGAGAACATGCCGATCGCCGCCATCACCGCCGGGTTGCCGCCGTGCTGCAACACCAGGATAGGAATGCCGATGCCGGCGGTGACGATCGGGAACGCGGCGAAGGCGTTACCCATCACCATGGTCAGCACCGCCATACCGATAGCGTAGACCGCCACGGCGATAAAGCGGTTATCCACCGCCAAATACTCCTGGGTCAAATGCGAGATTGCGGTGCCGACGCCGGCGACGGTAAACAGCAGGCCAAGCGTGGCGAGGATCTGCGGCAGAATGAACGCCCAGCCGATCGAATCCAGCAAGCGCCGCGCTTCCTGCACCGGCTGCAAGGCCTTCTCATGGGTCATTTTCACCGCGATCGCCAGGCCAATCAGGCAGCCGACGGTCATAGAGAACAGGGTGATCAGCGTCGCATGGTTACCGCTGCCGAACACCGCGCTTTGCAACGCCGGAATGTTGTTGAACAGCAGCACGCCGATCACCGTCACCACCGGGATCGCCAATGCGGGGATAAACAGCTTGTTGCCCAGGCGCTTGGCGCTGGCCTCGCGCTCCTGCGGCGTTCGCTGATGATAGCTGCCGAGGCGCACGCCGCCGAAGCCGGCGATCAGGGCCATCACCACCACCACCACGCCAACGATGATGTGCAGCATGCGTTTCTCGTTGCTGCCTTCGCCGAGCACGTCACCCAGCAGGCGGTAAGTCCAGTCGCCGACCAGGAACACCAGGCCGTACAGCCCCCAAAACAGCCCGGTGGTGATGCGGCGCGGGTTGGCGCGATCGCGGAAGGACATCACCGCCACAATCAGCAGCACCGCGCCGGCCAGCCAGTAGAGATATTGTTGCTGGAAGTTCATCGTGCTTCCCCCTTCGCCTGCAGCGCCGCCTGATTCAGCTGCGCCAGCTCGGCGCTCAGCTGTTTATCCATCCGATACAGCCGGAAGGCGTGGATCAGGAAAGCGAAAATGGCGGTCGGAATGCCCCACAGCGCGATATGCAGCGGCTCGGTCTGAATGCCGCCGGACTCCAGCATAAAGTTGTGCATGAAGATGATCGCGCCGAAGGCCACGAAGATATCCTCGCCGAAGAACAGCCCGACGTTGTCGGTAGCGGCCGACATGGCGCGCAGGCGGTGGCGGGTGCGCTCCGGCAGCTCGCCGTAACGGTTTTCCGTCGCTCCTTCCGCCATCGGCGCCAGCAGCGGCCGCACCATCTGCGGGTGCCCGCCCAGGCTGGTCAACCCCATCGCCGCGGTGATCTCGCGCACGAACAGGTATACGATCAGCAAACGGCCGGCGGTGGCGCTTTTGATCCTGGCGATCCACGCCTGCGCCCGCTCTTTCAACCCGTGGCGCTCCAGCAGGCCGATCACCGCCAGCGGCAGCAGCAGGATCAGCGGCAGGTTACGGGTATTGAGAAAGCCCTCGCCGAGCTTTTCCAGAATGACGTCCAGCGGCATCAGCGCCGCCAGACCGGTGATGATGCCGGCGGCGATCACCACCAGCACCGGGTTGAAACGCAATACAAACCCGACCACGATAGCGGCGATGCCGATCAGTGGCCAGAGATTCACGGCCTGTTCCATAGTCTTCCCTCGATATTTTCTAATAGTTTTTTGCTTGTGATGTTGTGTCTTGCTTTACGGCTTTACTGCTCCGCGCTGACGCGGATCCCCTGTTGAACAAAACTGTCACGCAGCTTGCGCGCATACGCCAGCGCATGCTCGCCGTCCCCGTGCAGACAGACGGTTTCCGCCTGTACGGGGGCCCAGACGCCATCCACGCTGCGCACCCGGTGATGGCGCACCATCTCCAGCGTTTGCGCCAGCGCCTGTTCGTCATCCTCGATCAATGCCCCCGGCAAACCGCGCGGCACCAGCGTGCCGTCGGCCTGATAACCGCGATCGGCGAACACCTCCTGCCGGGTGGTCAGACCGAGCCGTTGCCCGGCGCGGATCAGCTCGCTGCCGGCCAGCCCCACCAGCCGCAGCGCCGGATCGACCGCCTGCACCGCCCGGGCGATCGCTTCCGCCAGCGCCGGCTCAACCGCCGCCTGGTTGTACAGCATGCCGTGCGGCTTAACGTGCACCATCACCCCGCCCTCGGCGCGGGCGATGGCCGCCAGCGCCCCGAGCTGATACACCACCTGCGCGTAGACCGTTTCCGGCGGCAGCTGCATGCGAGTGCGGCCGAAATTCTCCCGATCGGGAAAACTCGGATGGGCGCCGATCGCCACGCCGTACTGCAATGCCCAGCGCACCGACTGACGCATGGTCTGCGCATCGCCGGCGTGGAAGCCGCAGGCGATGTTGGCCGAACTCACCAATTGCAGCAGCGCCTGGTCGTTGGCGCAGCCCTCGCCGAGATCGGCGTTCAAATCAACGATCATGTAACCCCCAGGCAATCTGTCGAAGGAAAAGATCCTGCTCGGCCTTGGCGCGCTGCGCCTCGGCCAGTGAGCAGAGAACGAAGTGGATCGGTTCGCCGAGCCGGATCTGCGCCAAATGGTAGAGATCGGCTTCGATCACGCAGGCAATGCGCGGGTAACCGCCGGTGGTTTGCGCATCGGCCATCAGCACGATCGGCTGGCCGTTGTACGGCACCTGCACCACGCCGGGCATCAGGCCATGCGACAGCATCTCTCTCTCGGTGGTGCGTGCCAGCGGCGTGCCGCCGTGCAGACGGTAGCCCATGCGGTTGCTCTGCGGGCTGAGCTGCCAGGCGGCGCGCCAGAACGTATCTTGCGCCTCTTCGCTGAATTCAGCGTACTCCGGCCCCGGCAACGCGCGGATGCGGTTGGTGAACAGCAGCTGTTTCACGCCACAGGAATGTTGCGGTTCAGCGGCGGAGTTGCCGAGCGGCAACCGGTCGCCGTCCTTCAGATTACGCCCCTCGCATCCGCCAAAGGCGGCTTTCATGTCGGTGCTGCGCGAGCCCAGCATTTCCGGCACGGCGATGCCGCCGGCGATCGCCAGGTAGCTACGCATGCCGCGTTTCGGCGTGCCCAGCGCCAGCCGCTGCCCCTTTTTCACCGGATAGCGCCAGCCGGTCCACAGCGGTTTGCCGTCCAGCTGCGCGTCGCAGCCGGCGCCGGTCAGGGCGATCCAGCCTGCGCGGGTAAACTCGGCGCTGAACTGGCCGAGGGTGATCTCCAGCCCGGCGGCCTCCGGCGCATTGCCCACCAGCAGGTTGGCGATCTTCAGCGCCGGTTGATCCAGCGCTCCGCCAGTGCTGATGCCCAGACGGCGGAATCCCTCGCGGCCCAAATCCTGCACCGTGGTATAGATGCCGGCGCGCAGAATAATCAGCATACGCCCTCCTTCTGCGGCACGAAGCGTACGTTATCGCCCGGGCGCAGCAGCGTCGGCGGCATTTCATGCGGATTGAACAGCGCCAGCGGCGTGCGGCCAATCAGCTGCCAGCCGCCGGGCGTCACCAGCGGATAGATGCCGGTCTGGCCGCCGCCGATACCGACGGAACCGGCCGCCACCGCCAGACGCGGTTCAGCGCGGCGCGGCGTCGCCAGTTGTTCCGGCATGCCGCCCAAATAGGAGAAGCCCGGCTGAAAGCCGAGGAAATAGACCACATAGGCCGCCGCCGCGTGGCATTCCACCACCTGTTGCGGCGTCATGCCGGTATGACGCGCCACCTCATCCAGGTCGGGGCCCTGTTCCCCGCCGTAGATAACCGGAATATCCACCTGACGCGATTCCGGCGTCAGGCGCTCTTTGCTCTCCCACCCCTGCTGCAGCAATGCCAGCATCGCCTCGGCGTCGGCCTGCGGCGTATGCAGCAACAGCGTCAGGTTATTCATCCCCGGCACCACTTCCCGCACGTCGGGGTGGTGATTCAGCTTTTCCGCCAGCGCCCAAATGCGCTGCTGGCTCGGTAACGTCACCGGCGGCGACAGTTCAAGCACTACCGCTCTTTCACCCAACAGGTAATAACGTGCTTGTTGCACCCTTATTCTCCTTATTATCGCGCTGAAAAACACACCAGTTATGCGTGACGCGGCCCCGGCTGTCAATAGAACGCAACCATAAGGAAAATAAGGAAATAGCGCGATAAAAGGATTCAGCCGGCGCGCAGGCCGGGCTGGATCCGGGGAAGAAAAAGATCAGGCGGGATTCGGGATATCGATAAAGGTCACATCAAAGCCGTGGTGCTGGGCCAGCCAGTCCCCCAACGCCTTCACGCCGCCGCGCTCGGTGGCGTGGTGACCGGCGGCGAAGAAATGCACGCCCATTTCGCGCGCGCTGTGAATGGTCTGCTCAGAGACTTCACCGCTGATGAACGCATCGACGCCGAAGCGCGCCGCGCTGTCGATAAAGCCCTGGCCGCCGCCGGTGCACCAGGCCACTCGGCGAATATGCTCAGGCGCGTTATCGCCGCAGTGCAGCACCGCGTGCCCCAGCCGGCTTTCGATGCGCTGTTGCAGCGCTTCGCCGGTCAGCGGCTGTTCGAATTCCCCGTGCGGCACCAGCGGCTCGACTTCGCCAATCACCCGAATGCCCAGCGCCTGCGCCAGCTGCGCGTTGTTGCCCAGCACCGGATGCGCGTCCAGAGGCAAATGATAGCCGTACAGGTTGATGTCGTGGGTCAACAGCGTTTTCAGGCGGTTGCGCTTCATGCCGCGCACCGCCGGCGCCTCGTTTTTCCAGAAATAGCCGTGATGCACGATGATCGCGTCGGCCTGATGCGCCACCGCGGCGTCCAGCAGCGCCTGACAGGCTGTGACGCCGGTCACGATGCGCTGTACATGCGCACGCCCCTCTACCTGCAAACCGTTGGGGGCGTAGTCCTGAAACGCCGCGGCGTTCAGTTCTGTGTTGATCAGTTGTTCCAGATCGAGGTTACGCATTCTCTTCTCTCTTCATAGTCAAAATGTCTGCCGGTCGCCCTGCGCCATCAGGATGAATCTCACCCCCAGATCGTTGCCCTGCGCCAGCTGCTGCGCAATGGCGGCGCGCGCCTCTTCGCCCTGCTTCAGGCTGGGCTTGATGTGGCTGATGACCACCGGCAGACCGTTCAGCGAGCCTTCGCCGCCGCTGTACTGCGTCAGATTCTTCAGCTCCTTCAGCAGCCAGGCCGGCGTCAAATGGCCGTACAGATGTTTGTCCTCCACCCCGTTAGGGTAAGAGGTTTCGATAATCATGCCCTTGAGCTTTTTCTGCTCGGCAAGCGGCCCCAGCGCGCGCCAGACGGTATCGAGATCGCGCGACTGCTCCACCTTGTCCGGCCCGGTATCGCCGAAATAGGCGAAGAACTCGTTGCCGTTGGAAATCAGCAGCATCGACGACGGATAGCGATCGTGGCTGAGCGGATACATCACGCCGGTCAACCCGGTCAGGCCGAGGGTAAATCGCTGCTGCGGCCGCACCGTTTGCAGCCGGTAGGTGCCCAGCCGCGCACCATTGCCGGCGTCGGTAAAGTTCGGCCAGGCCTTCCAGTTGAAGTAATGGTTGCGCAGGGTCAGCACGGTGTCCGCCTGGGCGTAAACGGTTTTTTTATTGTCTTCCGGCGAGCCGACGATCAGCCCCGCCACGTGGTCCAGATGGCCGTGGCTGATAAAGTAACTGCCGATCAACTGCCGGAACACGTAGCCCTGCGGCGTGTAAGGCGCGGCCAGCTCGGGCGTCACCTGCGGGAAACTGCCCTTCTCCAGCCCTTTGGCGATGCCCGGCAGCAGCGAGCCGGCGTCCAGCGCCACATACTGCGGCTGATTATCGCTGCGGATCAGGTAGGAAGTCAGGTTGCCGTCGCTGACGCCGCCGTCGACGCCCAGCGCCACCACGTCAAAGCCGGCGATCGCCAGCGCGGAATAGCCGCTCAGGCACAGGGCCAGCACCTTTTTCATCATTGCGTCGCTCCTTGCAGTTGCCTCAAGACTCTCCCCGTTTCGCCGCCTCGAACGCCGCCAACGTCTCCACGCGGGCTTGTTTGTGATCGACGATCGGCAGCGGGTAGTTCAGCGTACGGCGCTGCTTTTCCGCCCAGCGGTGGGGGTAATGGATGTCATTGTCGGGCACATCCGCCAGTTCCGGCAACCATTTACGGATGAAAGTGCCTTGTGGATCAAAACGTTCACCCTGTGTGGTCGGGTTAAAGATGCGGAAATACGGCGCGGCGTCGGTGCCGGTGGAGGCCGCCCACTGCCAGCCGCCGTTATTGGCCGCCAGATCCCCGTCCAGCAGTTGCGACATGAAGTAGCGCTCCCCGGCCCGCCAGTCAATCAGCAGATCCTTCACCAGAAAACTGGCGCTGATCATGCGCAGCCGGTTGTGCATCCAGCCGGTAGCGTTCAGCTGGCGCATGGCGGCATCGACGATCGGATAGCCGGTCTCGCCCCGCTGCCAGGCCTGCAGCTTCGCCGCGTCATCGCACCAGCGCACTTTGTCCGTCCAGGCGATAAACGGCCGATGGCGGCACAGCTCGGGATAGGCCACCAGCAGATGGCGGTAGAACTCGCGCCAAATCAGCTCGTTCAGCCAGGCGAAAGCGCCGCTCTCGCGATCTTCCAGCAACCGCGGGCATTCGGCGCGCAGGCGATTGAAGCACTGGCGCGGCGACAGCGCGCCAATCGCCAGATAGGGCGACAGGCTGCTGGTGCCGGCGATGGCGGGCAGATCGCGCTGGCGAAGGTAATCCTGCACTTGCTCACGACAAAAGGCGCGCAGCCGCTGCAGCGCGGCCTCCTCGCCGGCGGGATAGTCATCCCCGATGTCCGCCGCGGGATAATCGAACGCCGCCGGCGCTTCAGGCGCAGGCAACGCGCCATCGGCACGGATCTTCGGCGCCGGCAGGCAGCTCACGTCGGACTCAGTCAGGCGCTGAATGAAGGCGTTGCGAAACGGCGTATAAACCTTGTACATCTCGCCGCCGCCGGTTAGCACGCTGCCCGGCGGCAACAGCAGGCTGTCATCAAAACCGTGGCACGTTACCTGTCCATTCAACTGCTGCTCCAGCCGCACATCGCGTCGCCGTTCATTCAGTTCGTACTGGCGGTTGTAAAACAGCGCGTCCACCTGCTCTCGCCGGCAATACTCCGCCAACCAGTCAATCGACGCGGCAAAGTCCGTGCCGGCATGGCAATGCAGCGCAATGCCCTTTTGCGCCAGCGCCTGCTGTACCGCCCGCAGGCTGGCGTGGATCAGCGCCGCCTGCCGCGGCGCCATCTCATGCTGCCGCCACTGCTGCGGGGTGGCGATAAACACCGCCAGCACCCGGGCTTTGGGATCGCTGCAGGCGGCGTGCAGCGCTTTGTTGTCGGTGATACGCAGATCGTTACGCAACCAGACCAGATGCGTGGTCATAAAACTCCTTGTCAATCAATGGCCGTAACGCAAACGCAGCGCCTCCGGATAAGGTTCGAAATAGCGTTGTTCCGCCAGATAACTGTCGGGGTATTCCGCCATGTAATGCTTAAGCAGCGCGATCGGCGCCAGCAGCGGCTGCATGCCCTGCCGATAACGGTCGATCAGGTGCGCCAGCTCCTGGCGCTGCGCCGCGCTGAGCTGACGGCGGAAGTACCCCTGCACGTGCATCAGCACGTTGGTATGGTTGCGGCGCGTCGCTTTGTGCGCCAACAGCGCCATCAGGCGGCTGCGGTATTCCACGGCGAAGGCCTCCAGCGAGTCCCAGCGGTGAATATCGGCGACGAAGCGCCCCAGCTCGCGATAAGCCGGCTGCGAATGCGCCAGCAGTGAAAGCTTGTAGCGGCTGTGAAACGCGATCAGCCCGCCGCGGGTCAGCCCCTGGCGCCACAGCATATTCAACTCATACAGCGCGTACACCCGTTCAATGAAGTTTTCCCGCAATGCCGCATCCTGCAATCGTCCGTCTTCTTCCACCGGCAGCCACGGCATCTGACGCAGCAGTTCGGCGGTAAACAGCCCGACGCCGTTTTTACGCGAGTCCTTGCCGTTCTCGCTGTAGACCCGCACCCGCTCCAGGCCGCAGCTCGGCGACTTGGCGCAGACAATATAACCGCACAGGTGCTGCAACGCGGCCACGCGCTGCGCGGAGAAACTGCGCATCTCCTCGGTCAGATCCACGCTCGCGTCGTTGCTATAGCGCATCGCCGGCCAGGGCTGCGTCTGTTTCACCAGGCGCAGCGCCGGGCGCGGCGTGGGCAGGCCGATCGCCATTTCCGGGCAAACGGGCTCAAAGCGCACATAGGGCGCCAACTGTTCCACCGCAAAGGCCAACCGCTTGTGGCCGCCGTCGAAACGCACCGTCTCGCCCAGTAAACAGGCGCTGATGCCGATAGGGATCTTGTCGCTCATACCGCTCTCCCGCGTTGTTAGCCGATTGAGGAAAGTGTAGAAGAATGGCTTGCCAAATACGACCTTGCGCTTGACGGCAGCGGGCTCGGGGCATAAAAAAACCCCCGCCGCAGGGCGAGGGTTGTTCGTGAGTCGGCAGTGACTCAGTAGAAGTCGCAGGACGCCAGTTCCGCCTGCTGCAGCCAGACCGGCTTGTCGCTGGTTTTTGACCAGACGCGGTGCAGGTAGCTGTAAAAACGCCCGCGATCGCTGCGGAACAGCATCACCGGCAGGGCTAAAATGCCCGCGATAACCACTGCGCTGCGGCGCAGGAGAATCCGATGCAGTGAATAAGCGTGATAGGTCGTAGACATGCGAACCTCCTTAAAAACGCCTGCCGTTGATTTGTCAGGGAAAACGGCGTCGGCGTATCAAATGAACAATCGGTAATTTGGTAACTGGACAAAATTTTAGCGCACTTGATGAAAGTTTACTACTCATCCGACCACTAAATCGCACAAAAAATCGCTAATCACCGCAGTGATTCGTAATTTTGTTACAATCAAGTTAATTTTTAACTAAACATGGGTTACATTGTGGTTATTATTCGGTTCTTCATCCCACGCCTCAGCCCCGGCTTATTCACACATCAGGCGCAATTTCGCCGCAAGCAGGCTGCCTGAAACGGCCAATTTCCGCTGAAATTTCAGCCATTTTTATACTTTTTTTACACCTGCCCGCGCGATTTTTTCATCTTCTTTCTACCCCTCTCCCTACACTGCCTCTATCAAAAACAACACCTCTGGAGGTGTCCCGTGAGTTTCAGCGTTATTGGTGGTGCGCTGTTGGTCCTGCTGCTGTTGGCCTATCTGGTCTACGCCCTGTTTAACGCGGAGGATTTCTGATGGCGGCTTCAGCCTTTTTACTGATCGCCAGCTTCCTGCTGGTGCTTCTGCTGCTGGCCCGGCCGCTGGGCGGTTTTATGGCGCGCCTGATCGAAGGTGAGCCGCTGCCTGCGCTGCGCGCAGTGGAAGCCGGCGTCTGGCGCGCCTGCGGCATCCGCGCCACCGAGATGAATTGGTGGCAGTACGCGCTGGCGATCCTGGCGTTCAACCTGCTCGGCCTGGCGCTGCTGTTCGCCCTGCTGATGACGCAGGGCTCGCTGCCGCTCAACCCGCAAGGCTTCCCGGGCCTCTCCTGGGATCTGGCGCTCAACACCGCCGTCAGCTTCGTCACCAACACCAACTGGCAGGCCTACAGCGGCGAAAGCGCCCTCAGCTATTTCAGCCAGATGGCCGGGCTGGCGGTGCAGAACTTCGTTTCCGCCGCCACCGGGATCGCCGTGGCCTTTGCGCTGATCCGCGCCTTTACCCGCCGCGCCGGCAAGACCGTCGGCAACGCCTGGGCCGATCTGTTCCGCATCACGCTGTATGTGCTGCTGCCGATCGCGCTGCCGATCGCCCTGTTCTTCGTCAGCCAGGGCACGCTGCAAAACTTCCTGCCTTACCTGCACGTCACCACGCTCGAAGGCGCGCAGCAGACGCTGCCGATGGGGCCGGTCGCCTCGCAGGAAGCGATCAAGATGCTCGGCACCAACGGCGGGGGGTTCTTCGGCGCCAACTCGGCGCACCCGTTCGAAAACCCGACCGTGCTGACCAACTTCGTGCAGATGCTGGCCATCTTCCTGATCCCCTGCGCGCTGTGCTTCTCCTTCGGCCAGCTGGCCGGTGAAAACCGCCAGGGCCATGCGCTGATCTGGGCGATGGCGCTGATCTTCGTGGTGGCGGTGGTGGTGGTGATGGTTGCCGAGCTGGCGGGCAACCCGCACCTGAGCGCGCTGGGCGCCGACAGCAACATCAATATGGAAGGCAAAGAGTCGCGCTTCGGCATTCTCGCCACCAGCCTGTTCTCGGTGGTGACCACCGCCGCGTCCTGTGGGGCGGTCAACGCCATGCACGATTCCTTCACCGCGCTGGGCGGCATGGTGCCGATGTGGCTGATGCAGATCGGTGAAGTGGTGTTCGGCGGCGTCGGCTCCGGCCTGTACGGCATGCTGCTGTTCGTGCTGCTGACGGTGTTTATCGCCGGCCTGATGATCGGCCGCACCCCGGAATACCTGGGCAAGAAAATCGACGTTTACGACATGAAGATGACCGCACTGGCGATCCTGGTCACGCCGACGCTGGTGTTGCTGGGCAGCGCGCTGGCCATCGGCACCGACGCTGGCCGCGCCGGCATCCTCAACCCGGGCGCCCACGGCTTCAGCGAAGTGCTGTATGCCCTGTCTTCCGCCGCCAACAACAACGGCAGCGCCTTCGCCGGATTGAGCGTCAATACGCCGTTCTACAACCTGCTGCTGGCCTTCGCCATGTTCGTCGGCCGCTTCGGGGTGATCCTGCCGGTGCTGGCGATCGCCGGTTCGATGAGCGCCAAGCAACGCCAGCCGGCGGGCAACGGCACCCTGCCAACCTATGGGCCGCTGTTTATCGGCCTGCTGATCGGCACCGTGCTGCTGGTGGGCGCGCTGACCTTCGTGCCGGCGCTGGCGCTGGGCCCGGTGGCCGAGCATTTGCAGCTTTGGTTGGCAAACTAACCGACGTCAGAGAGAGAGAATAAGAGATGACTCGCAAACAACGCGCGCTGTTTGAACCGGCTCTGGTGCGCACCGCGCTGATCGATGCGGTGAAAAAACTGGACCCTCGCGTTCAATGGCGCAACCCGGTGATGTTCGTGGTGTATATCGGCAGCCTGCTGACCACCGCTATCTGGCTGGCGATGCTCACCGGCCAAACCGACGGCGCCGCCGCCTTTACCGGCAGCGTCTCCCTGTGGCTGTGGTTCACCGTGCTGTTCGCCAACTTCGCCGAAGCGCTGGCCGAAGGCCGCAGCAAAGCCCAGGCGGAAAGCCTGAAGGGCACCAAGAAAACCAGCTGGGCGAAAAAGCTGGCCGGCCCGCGCCGTGACGGCGCCACGGAGAAAGTGGCCGCCGAGAGCCTGCGCAAAGGCGATATCGTGCTGGTGGAAGCCGGCGATACCATCCCGTGCGACGGCGAAGTGCTGGAAGGCGGCGCTTCGGTGGATGAAAGCGCCATCACCGGCGAATCCGCCCCGGTGATCCGCGAATCCGGCGGCGACTTCTCCTCGGTCACCGGCGGCACCCGCGTGCTGTCCGACTGGCTGGTGGTGCAGTGCAGCGTCAACCCGGGGGAAACCTTCCTCGATCGCATGATCGCCATGGTGGAAGGCGCCAAGCGCCGCAAAACGCCGAACGAGATCGCCTTAACCATCCTGCTGGTGGCGCTGACCATCGTGTTCGTGCTGGCCACCGCCACCCTGTTCCCGTTCTCGCAATACAGCGTCGAGGCGGCCGGCAGCGGCAGCGTGGTCACCATCACCGTACTGGTCGCGTTGCTGGTTTGCCTGATCCCCACCACCATCGGCGGCCTGCTGTCCGCCATCGGCGTGGCCGGGATGAGCCGCATGCTCGGCGCCAACGTGATCGCCACCAGCGGCCGCGCGGTGGAAGCCGCCGGCGATGTGGACGTGCTGCTGCTGGATAAAACCGGCACCATCACGCTGGGCAACCGTCAGGCTTCGGAGTTTTTGCCGGCGCCGGGCGTGAAAGAGCAAGAGCTGGCGGACGCCGCGCAGCTGGCTTCGCTGGCGGATGAAACGCCGGAAGGCCGCAGCATCGTGGTGCTGGCCAAACAGCGCTTTAACCTGCGCGAGCGCGATCTGCAGGCGCTGAACGCCACCTTCGTGCCCTTCTCCGCCCAGACCCGCATGAGCGGCGTCAACGTGCAGGAGCGCATGATCCGCAAAGGCGCGGTGGACGCCATTCGCCGTCACGTCGAAACCAATCAGGGGCACTTCCCGCGGGCGGTGGACGATCTGGTGGAAAGCGTGGCGCGCACCGGCGGCACGCCGCTGGTGGTGGCGGAAGGCGCCCGGGTGCTGGGCGTGGTGGCGTTGAAGGATATCGTCAAGGGCGGCATCAAGGAACGCTTCAATGAGCTGCGCAAGATGGGCATCAAAACGGTGATGATCACCGGCGATAACCCGCTGACCGCAGCGGCGATCGCCGCCGAAGCCGGGGTGGACGACTTCCTGTCGGAAGCCACGCCGGAAGCCAAGCTGGCGCTGATCCGCCAGTATCAGGCGGAAGGCCGTCTGGTAGCGATGACCGGCGACGGCACCAACGACGCCCCGGCGCTGGCGCAGGCCGATGTGGCGGTGGCGATGAACTCCGGCACCCAGGCCGCCAAAGAGGCGGGCAACATGGTCGATCTGGATTCCAACCCGACCAAGCTGATCGAAGTGGTGCATATCGGCAAACAGATGCTGATGACGCGTGGCTCGCTGACCACCTTCAGCATCGCCAACGACGTGGCCAAGTACTTCGCCATCATTCCGGCGGCGTTCGCGGCCACCTATCCGCAGCTGAACGCGCTGAACGTGATGCACCTGCACTCCCCCGCCTCCGCCATCATGTCGGCGGTGATCTTCAACGCCCTGGTGATCGTGTTCCTGATCCCGCTGGCGTTGAAAGGGGTGAGCTACAAACCGATGAGCGCCGCGGCCCTGCTGCGCCGCAACCTGTGGCTGTACGGGGTCGGCGGTCTGCTAGTGCCGTTCGTCGGCATCAAACTGATCGACCTGATCCTGGTCGCGCTGCACGTCGCCGGTTAACCATTGAGGGAAATGAACATGACGTATTTACGACCTGCGCTGGTGATGTTGATCCTGCTGACGCTGATCACCGGCATCGCCTATCCGCTGCTGACCACCGGGCTGGCGCAGCTGCTGTTTTCGGGCGCGGCCAACGGTTCGCTGCTGTACCAGGGCGACAAGGCGGTCGGCTCCGCGCTGATCGGCCAGAACTTCACGCGCGCCGACTATTTCTGGGGCCGCCCGTCGGCCACCGGCGATTCGGCTTATAATCCACAGGCCTCCGCCGGCAGCAACCTGGCGGCCACCAACCCGGCGCTGGATAAGGCTATCGTCGAACGCGCGGCGCAGCTGCGCCAGGCCAATCCGGCCATGAGCGGCCCGATCCCGGTGGATCTGCTGACCGCCTCCGGCAGCGGGCTGGATCCGCAGATTTCGATCGCCGCGGCGCGTTATCAGCTGGCGCGGGTCGCGGCGGCGCGCCATCTGCCGCCGGAACAGGTCGCCAAACTGATCGAAGACAACACCGATCGGGCCACGCCCAACTTCATGGGGGAATCGGTGGTCAACGTGCTGAAGCTGAACCTGGCGCTGGATGCGTTGAAGTAACGCGCCGTATTCAGCATAGTGATAGGGTTCGGCATGCCGAACCCCTTTTTGCTTGGTAACACAAGGAATTGTCATGGTCGAAGAAGAACAGCAGCGTCCCGATCCCGATAGCCTGCTGGCGCTGGCCAATGAAAAACCGCGCGGCCGGTTGAAGGTATTCTTCGGCGCCTGCGCCGGCGTGGGCAAAACCTACGCCATGCTGCAGGAGGCCCAGCGTTTGCGCGCTCAGGGGCTGGACGTGCTGGTCGGCGTGGTGGAAACCCACGGCCGCAGCGAGACCGCCGCCCTGCTCGATGGCCTGGCGCTGTTGCCGCAAAAGCGCATCCAGCATCGCGGCCGGCTGGTGCATGAATTCGATCTCGACGCCGCGCTGGCGCGCCATCCGGCGCTGATCCTGATGGACGAACTGGCGCACAGCAACGCCCACGGTTCGCGCCACCCCAAACGCTGGCAGGATGTGGAAGAGCTGCTGGACGCCGGCATCGACGTGCTGACTACCGTCAACGTGCAGCATTTGGAAAGTCTGAACGACGTGGTGGGCGGCGTGACCGGCGTGCGGGTGCGCGAAACGGTGCCCGACCACGTGTTTGACGAGGCCAGCGAAGTGGTGCTGGTCGATCTGCCGCCGGACGATCTGCGCCGGCGGTTGCACGAAGGCAAAGTGTATATTCCCGGCCAGGCCGAGCGCGCCATCGAGCATTTTTTCCGTAAAGGCAACCTGATCGCCCTGCGCGAGTTGGCGCTGCGCCGCACCGCCGATCGAGTCGATGACCAGATGCGCGAGTTTCGCGACACCCAGGGGCGCGAGAAAGTGTGGCACACCCGCGACAGCATTCTGCTGTGCGTCGGCCACAACAGCGGCAACGAAAAGCTGGTGCGCATCGCCGCCCGCCTGGCGGCGCGGCTCGGCTGCCACTGGCATGCGGTCTACGTGGAAACCCCCAAGCTGCACCGGCTGCCGGAAAACCAGCGCCGCGCCATTCTGCGCGCGCTGCGGCTGGCGCAGGAGCTGGGCGCCGAAACCGCCACCCTGGCCGATCCGTCCGAAGAGCGCGCAGTGCTGCGCTACGCCCGCGAACATAACCTCGGCAAAATCATCATCGGCCGCCGCAGCGAGCAACGCTGGAAGCTGCGCGGCAGCTTCGCCGATCGCCTCGGCCGGCTGGGCCCGGATCTCGATCTGGTGATCGTCGCGCTGGACAGCGACGCCGCACAGCCGCCGCCGGGCAAGGAGCACGACGGCCGCAGCTTCAATGAGAAATGGCGCATGCAGCTGCGCGGCTGCGCGGTGGCGGTGGCGCTGTGCGCACTGATCACCCTGCTCTCGCAGTGGCTGCTACCGGGCTTCGATCAGGCCAACCTGGTGATGGTCTACCTGCTCGGCGTGGCGATCGTCGCGCTGTTCTTCGGCCGCTGGCCATCGGTGCTGGCGGCGGTGATCAACGTCGCCAGTTTCGATCTGTTCTTCGTCCAGCCCGAATGGTCGTTCGCCGTCAGTGATATGCAGTATCTGCTGACCTTCGGCGTGATGCTCGCCGTCGGTATCATCATCGGCAACCTGACCGCCGGGGTGCGTTATCAGGCCCGGGTGGCGCGCTACCGCGAGCAGCGGGCGCGCCATCTGTACGAAATGTCACGCGGGCTGAGCCGCGCGCTGACCGTGGCCGACATCGCCAACACCAGCCGTCATTTCCTCTCCAGCAGCTTCCAGGCGAAAACCGTGCTGCTGCTGCCGCAGGAAGACGGCCGGCTGCAGCAAATGATCGGCGAGGAAGGCGGGCTGCTGTCAGTAGACGAAGCCATCGCACGCTGGAGTTTCGATAAAGGCTTGCCGGCCGGCGCCGGCACCGACACTCTGCCCGGCGTGCCTTACCAGCTGCTGCCGCTCAATACCCCCAAACAGACCTTCGGCCTGTTGGCGATCGAACCCAACAACCTGCGCCAGCTGATGGTGCCGGAACAACAGCGGCTGCTGCAAACCTTCGCAGTGCTGATCGCCAGCGCGCTGGAACGGCTGCACCTGGCGCGCAGCGCCGAAGAAGCCAAGCTGGACGCCGAACGCGAACAGCTGCGCAACTCGCTGCTGGCGGCGCTGTCGCACGATCTGCGCACGCCGCTGACCGTGCTGTTCGGCCAGGCGGAAATTCTCACGCTGGACCTGGCGGCCGAAGGCTCCAATCACGCCACCCAGGCCAGCCAGATCCGCCAGCAGGTGCTGAGCACCACCCGGCTGGTGAACAACCTGCTGGATATGGCGCGCATCCAGTCCGGCGGTTTCAGCCTGCGTAAAGAGTGGCAGTCGCTGGAAGAGATCGTCGGCGCTTCGCTGCACATGCTGGAGCCGCTGCTCAGCCAGCATCCGATCGAGGTCGAGCTGCCGCCGGAACAAATCCTGGTCAACTGCGACGGCAGCCTGCTGGAACGGGTGTTCACCAACCTGTTGGAAAACGCCAATAAATACGCCGGCGCCGAGGCCACCATCGGCATTCGCGCCCGCACGCTGCCCGAGTGGCTGGAAGTCGAGGTCTGGGATAACGGCCCCGGCATCCCCGCCGATCAGCTGCAGCTGATTTTCGACAAGTTTTCACGCGGCAATAAAGAGTCGGCGATCCCCGGCGTCGGCTTGGGGTTAGCCATTTGTCGTGCCATTATTGAAGTGCATGACGGCCGCATCTGGGCGGAAAACGGCGCCAACGGCGGCGCCAGCTTCCGCTTCGTGCTGCCGCTGGAAAAACCGCCCGAGATCGACGGCGACGCCTTCGATCTGTAATCAACGCAGGGGAAACGTGAGCATAACGCCAACCAACATTCTGATTGTTGAAGATGAAAAAGAGATCCGCCGCTTCGTGCGCACCGCGCTGGAGAGCGAAGGCCTGCGGGTGTTTGAAAGTGAAACCCTGCAGCGTGGGCTGATTGAGGCCGGCACGCGCAAACCAGATCTGATCATCCTGGATTTGGGCTTGCCGGATGGCGACGGGCTGAGCTACATCCGCGATCTGCGGCAGTGGAGCGCCATTCCGGTGATCGTGCTGTCGGCGCGCAACGCCGAAGAGGACAAAATTGCCGCGCTGGACGCCGGCGCCGACGACTACCTCAGCAAGCCGTTCGGCATCGGTGAGCTGCTGGCGCGGGTGCGGGTCGCGCTGCGCCGCCACTCCGCCAACCAACAGGAAAGCCCGCTGGTGAGCTTTTCGGCTATCACCGTCGATCTGGTGAATCGCCGGGTGCTGCGCAACGACGAAGATCTGCATCTGACGCCGATCGAGTTTCGCCTGTTAGCGGAGCTGCTGGCCAACGCCGGCAAGGTGATCACCCAACGCCAGCTGTTGAGCCACGTCTGGGGGCCGAACTACGTGGAGCACAGCCACTACCTGCGCATCTACATGGGCCATTTGCGGCAGAAGCTGGAAGCCGATCCGGCCCGGCCCAAACACCTGCTGACCGAAACCGGCGTCGGCTACCGTTTCATGCCTTAATCCCGGTGGGCGCGGTTTGCCGCGCCGTTACGCCGCCGGGCCCTTCTTCAATCCGACCATAAATTCCTTGAACGCCTCGCGCAGCGGAGCGAACACCGGGTGTTTGCGGTTTTCGATCATCACTTCGGAGAACAGTTTCAACCCCACGGCGAAGGCCGCGCTCTGCTCAGGGCCGAAGTTCAGATCGTCACGCGCCCGAATGCGCTCGACGATCTCGAGAATATCGTCATGGTTGGTCACCTCAAAACTCAGCGGTGCCTTCTCGACGGGGTTGCCCTGGCGGTCGCTCAGGGCTTCAACGGTAATGTTAAAACGGTAGCCGGGCATCAGTTCTCCTCCTGCTGCGTGGGTTGAATGTGCATTTCGCTTTCGATCGCCGCCACGGCGGTCAACAGTGCAGCGTTGATGCGCTCCACCTGCTGCGGCGTAAGATCGGCGCGCATCACGTTGCCGCGCAGCAGACTGCGCAGACGGTTCATGGCGTCGTAAATGCCTTCCGCCAGGTTGCCGTGCCGATGATGCTCGCGGCCGGCGCCCGCCAAACGCGCCAGAATGACCTCAACCACCTGTTGATGCTTTTGCAGCTCGCCCTCGCCCGCCGAGGTGATGCGGTAGCTTTTGCGGCCGTTGCCGGTGGTGAGCGGTTCGAGGAAATCCTGCTCTTCCAGCAGCGTCAGCGTGGGGTAAATCACCCCCGGGCTCGGCACATACAGGCCGGAAGAGGCTTCCTCGATCGCCTTGATCAATTCGTACCCGTGGCTGGGCTTGCGCGCCACCAGCGCCAGCAGCACCAGGCGCAGATCGCCGTGTTCGAACAGACGATGACGCCCGCCCCGGCCGCCGCGTCCGCCACGGCCATGCTCTTCGCCGTCGCCGCCGAAGTGATGGCGCCCACCGCGATGACGGCGCCCCTCTTCACATTCATGATGGTGATGATGCCGGTGTAAACCTAATCGATGAAACATAGGGTGATACCTCGCTCTAACAGTGAACATCAATATGAGGTTGTTTAGATATATCTAAACAGCGTCGATAACGCTAATCTAGATCGATATATCTAAATGCGCAAGCCTGCGCCGAAAAAAAGATATATCTAAATTACAGGCATAAAAAAAGCGCTGTAAAAACAGCGCTTTTTATCAGACGAGAACAGCGATTATTTGGCGGAAGCCAGCACTTCGCTGACGATCTCAACCGCTTCGTGCTCGATTTTCTCTCGGTGTTCCGCCCCGAGGAAGCTCTCGCAGTAGATCTTGTATGCCTCTTCGGTACCGGAAGGACGGGCCGCGAACCAACCGTTGTCGGTCATCACTTTCAGGCCGCCGATCGACGCGCCGTTGCCCGGCGCTGCGGTCAGACGCGCGGTGATCGGGTCCCCGCCCAGCGTACTGGCCTTGACCATCTCCGGCGACAGCTTGGACAGCGCCGCTTTCTGCGCATGGGTTGCCGGCGCCTGGATACGGTTGTAGCTTGGCGCGCCGAAGCGCTTGGCCAGATCGTCATAGTGATGCTGCGGGTTCTCACCGGTTACCGCGGTGATTTCAGCCGCCAGCAGGCACATGATGATGCCGTCTTTGTCGGTCGACCACGGCTGGCCGTTGAAACGCAGGAACGAGGCCCCGGCGCTCTCTTCGCCGCCAAAGCCCAGGCTGCCGTCGAACAGGCCGTCCACGAACCATTTGAAACCGACCGGCACTTCCACCAGCTTGCGGCCCAGGTCAGCCACCACGCGATCGATCATCGCGCTGGACACCAGCGTTTTACCTACCGCCACATCGGCGCCCCACTGCGGGCGATGCCGGAACAGGTAGTTGATGGCTACCGCCAGATAGTGGTTCGGGTTCATCAGGCCCTTCGGCGTGACGATGCCGTGACGGTCGTAATCCGGATCGTTGGCGAACGCCAGATCGAATTTGTCGCGCAGCGCCAGCAGGCCGGCCATCGCTGACTCGGACGAGCAGTCCATGCGGATGATACCGTCGTGATCCAGGTGCATAAAGCGGAAGGTCTGATCGATGGAGTCGTTCACCAGCGTCAGATCCAGCTTGTAGTGTTCCGCCACGCGCTGCCAATAGGCGATGCCGGAACCGCCGAGCGGATCCACGCCCAGTTTCAGGCCGGCGCGTTGAATGGCCGGCATGTCGACCACGTCAACCAGGCCTTCGACATAAGGCTGCACCAGATCTTTGGCGTGCAGGTGGCCGCTGTTCCAGGCCTTGTCCAGCGACTGACGCTGAACGCCTTTCAACTGTTGCGCCAGCAGATCGTTGGCGCGTTTTTCGATCACCGACGTCAGGTTGGTGTCGGCCGGGCCGCCGTTCGGCGGGTTGTACTTGATGCCGCCGTCTTCCGGCGGGTTGTGGGACGGCGTAATGACGATGCCGTCGGCCTGCGCGCCGCCGCGGCGGTTGTGGCACAGAATGGCGTGCGATACCGCCGGCGTTGGCGTGAAGCCGTTGTTTTCCTGCACGATCACATCGACGCCGTTGGCGGTCAGCACTTCCAGCACGGAAATAAAGGCCGGTTCGGACAGCGCATGGGTGTCTTTACCCACGTAGCACGGGCCGGTGGTGCCCTGCTGATGACGAACTTCAGCGATCGCCTGGGCGATGGCGAGGATGTGCGCTTCGTTGAAGCTGTGGCGCTGCGCGCTGCCGCGGTGGCCGGAGGTGCCAAACTTCACCGCATGTGCGGCATTGCCGGCTTCCGGTTGCAGCACATAGTACTGCGACGTCAGCTGGGCTACGTTGATCAGATCGCTTTGGCGGGCGGGCTGCCCGGCACGTGGATTATTCGCCATCGACATATCTCCCTCATCCCTGTCGGTGACCGGGCAAATACGTCGCGCACGGCCATCATGACGGGCTGTTCGCTAAATTAGACGGTACCGCAAACTTTCTCGATCAGTTCCGCCGGGAACTGCATCGCCTGCATGATGTGTTCGATCATGCTGCGTTTGCGGCCGGTATTGGTATTGGTGATCACCCAGTAAGGGGTGCCCGGCACATGCTTCGGCTTGGTATGCGTGCCGTTGGCCAGCAGGGTCTGCTGATCGCCGGCGAAATAGGTGCGGGTACGGCCGGTCAACGCCTCGGTGGCGGCGGCAAAACCGGCGGCATCAAGGGTGTACAGCGTGGAGAGCACCAGCATGAAACGGTTGACCGCTTTGTTCTGCTCGGCGTATTCATCCGACAGCAGCAGTTCACGCACGGCGCGCACGCGATCGCGCGGACGCTGAACCGGCGCCGTTTTTTCCAGCTCGACGGACGGCGACGCACTGGCGGCAGGCAACGCGCGCACCGGCTGGCCGGCGGTAAATTTCAACATGCGGCGTAAAATATCGGACGCGCTTTCACCGATGTGTTGCGTGTGGCTGGCAATATAACGGTAAAGCTCTTCGTCGACTTCAATAGTTTTCATCTTTATCCAATACTGTTTTTTCTACTTAGAACCTGAAGCCAGATCCTGCATTCAAGCCATGGGATTATAAGGTTAAAAGCGCTGGGGCGAACACAACAATGTGCCTCCGGACGGCAAATGCAGACTAATACCTATAGCCGGCACTGCCAAGCCCGCGCCGCGAAAATTCCGCATGATTCATCGTGCGATTCAATCATGATACCCTAATCTGAATCTCTCTCAGTATGAACTTCGCCATGAAATTACATTATCAACTGCTGGCCGCCGAGTCAGACGCGCTGCCGGTGCTGCTGATCCACGGGCTGTTCGGCAATCTCGACAACCTGGGCGTGCTGGCGCGCGATCTGCATAAACAGCACACTGTGATCAAAGTCGATCTGCGCAACCACGGCCTCTCCCCGCGCGCCGACGACATGAACTACCCCGCCATGGCGCAGGATCTGCTGGCGCTGCTCGACGACCTGCAGCTGGAGAAAGCGATCGTCATCGGCCACTCGATGGGCGGCAAAGCGGCGATGGCGCTGACCGCCATCGCGCCCGAGCGCATCGCCAAGCTGATCGTCATTGACGTCGCGCCGGTGGATTACCAGACCCGACGCCATGACGAGATCTTCGCCGCGCTGAAGGCCGTCAGCGCCGCCGGCATTACCCAGCGCCAGGCGGCCGCCCAGTTGATGCGCGACTACCTGCAGGAAGAAGGCGTGATCCAGTTCCTGCTGAAGTCCTTCCATAACGGTGAATGGCGCTTCAACCTGCCGGTGCTGATCGAACGCTACGAAGACATCACCGGCTGGCAGGACGTGCCGGCCTGGCCACACCCGACCCTGTTCATTCGCGGCGGCCTGTCGCCGTACGTGCAGGACAGCTACCGTGCAGACATCGCCCGCCAATTCCCGCAGGCACGCGCGCACGTCGTCGCCGGCACCGGCCATTGGGTGCACGCCGAAAAACCGGAAGCGGTGCTGCGCGCCATCCACCGTTTTCTCAGCGAAGCCTGAAAAACGCGCTCGCCTGGCGAAAAAACGCGCTAAAGATAACGGCTTAGCGCGTTTAGCCCGCAGTTAGGCATTGTCGCCGCTCCATCTGCTGGGGTAATATGGCGCGCTATAATTTTGCCGCCGCGCCAGCGCGTTCGCGAACGCCGGTTCGGGGGTGAATTTGGGTTAGGGTTTATTGGCCCGAAGTGTGTTAACCGATGCCTCCGGAAGCGTGCGAGCGCTTTTTGATGCAAACTCCCTTGCAGTACCGCTACCTATGGCAAAAGAACAAACGGATCGCACGACGCTGGATCTGTTCGCAGATGAACGCCGTCCGGGGCGCCCGAAAACCAACCCGCTTTCCCGCGATGAACAGCTTAGAATCAATAAGCGCAATCAGTTACGGCGCGATAAAGTGCGCGGATTGCGGCGCGTAGAGCTGAAAATCAACGCGGATGCGGTGGACGCCCTGAACAAACTGGCGGAACAGCGCAACATCAGCCGCAGCGAACTCATCGAGCAGATGCTGTTGGCGCAACTGGCGGAAGAACAGCCGGAACATTGATCTCTTCGGCCGCACGCGCGGCGCGGCGTTAAGGACAACGCCGGATCGACCACGCTTTTCTTCATCCTTCGGCATCGCATAAATGCGATAAAACCCCGGCGCCACTTTCTGGCATGATACGCATTTACCGGTAAGAGACTGCGCCTGTCGGCGCCCGCCACCGTGGCGAAAGGCTCTTGCCATGGCATCATTTTAATCGGCGGCAGTGCCGGCGCCGAGTAATGCAATTAATTGAATTTAAAGGTTATACGCGATATGGCTACTGTAGGCATTTTCTTTGGCAGCGACACTGGCAATACCGAAAACATTGCCAAAATGATCCAGAAAATTCTCCAGAAACAGTTTGGCGACGACGTCTCTGAAGTGCACGACATCGCCAAAAGCAGCAAAGAAGACCTGGAAGGGTTCGATATCCTGCTGCTGGGTATCCCGACCTGGTACTACGGTGAAGCGCAGTGTGACTGGGACGATTTCTTCCCGACGCTGGAAGAAGTCGATTTCAACGGCAAACTGGTGGCGCTGTTCGGTTGCGGCGACCAGGAAGACTACGCGGAATACTTCTGTGACGCGATGGGCACCATCCGCGACATCATCGAACCGCGCGGCGCGGCCATCGTTGGCCACTGGCCGACCAAAGGCTACCACTTCGAAGCTTCCAAAGGCCTGGCGGACGACAACCACTTCATCGGTCTGGCGATCGACGAAGACCGTCAGCCGGAGCTGACCAACGAGCGCGTCGACGCCTGGGTCAAACAGATCGTCGAAGAGCTGAGCCTGGCCGATATCGTCGGCTAAACGCCGGGACTGGCGAAAGGTTGAACAAAGGCCCTGTAAAGTGCATAGTGTGCCGACAGGGCCGTCATCGGCAACAGGGATTGCTGCGATAGAAGCTACAGATTTGTAACTTCCCACCCCGTCACGGTAGACTGAGATATCGGTTTATCCCATCCATCAAGGCGTTGCATGCAAAACATGCAATAGTGCAATTATATCTTTGTTAACAACCGGCGGTTTCCATTTAGTACAACCGGTTCTATAATGAGACGCATTAACTCTTTGTGCCGACCGATGCCACAGGCGAGTACGCCTCAACTTGATTAGCATAGTAACAGGACTGAATTCGCATGACCGACAACAACATCGCATTGAAGAAGGCCGGCTTAAAAGTCACGCTTCCGCGACTCAAAATCCTGGAAGTACTGCAAAATCCGGAATGCCATCACGTCAGTGCGGAAGATTTGTACAAAAAACTGATTGATATGGGCGAAGAGATCGGCCTGGCAACGGTTTATCGCGTACTGAACCAGTTTGACGATGCGGGCATTGTGACACGTCACAACTTCGAAGGCGGCAAGTCCGTGTTCGAGCTGACCCAACAGCATCACCACGATCACCTGATTTGCCTGGACTGCGGCAAAGTGATCGAATTCAGCGACGAATCCATCGAAGTGCGCCAGCGTGATATCGCCAAGCAGCACGGCATCAAGCTCACCAACCACAGTCTGTACCTGTACGGCCACTGTGAAACCGGTGACTGCCGCGAAGACGAAACGCTGCACGACAAGAAATAAGCCTCACCGGCTATGAGAAACCGCCTCACATTGAGGCGGTTTTTTTATGCCCGCCGTACAACGGGCAAAAAAATCCCCGGACCAGCCGGGGAAAGATCATGTCATGAAATACTACAATTGCAGCGGCACTGCGACTCCACGTACTGCTCTCACTTCAACATCCGCCCCACGCCGGCACGCGCGGGGGCGAACGCATTCCCCCTTCGTTAAGCGGCCCGCCGCCATGACGACAGGCCGATGTGCCGGGCTTAGACCTTCTCGGCGCGGCTGTAGCGTTTACCGTCCGGACTGACCGAACGCACCTGCACCTCACCCGATACCGCCGGCTTGGCCTTGGCGTCATAACGCTGCCACTGCTTGCCGCCGTCGGTGGAGTACTCGATGCCCAATCCCGGCAGCGCGATATTCGCCTCCAGCTTGCCGCCCGCCACGCGGGCGCCCGGCACCGGCAGACGGTAGGCGACGCCGCCCTTGTCCAGCTTGGCCAGTTCTCGTTGGCCCAGGATATTGGCGAAGCGCAGCCAGTCTTTCTCCAGCGCCTTGGTGTCGACAAAGTGGGTTTCCCCGCCTTTGTATTCACGTCCGGCGCGATAGTCCTGCTCCCAACCGGCGCGGTGCCAGGCGCGTTCCGCCACCGACAGCGCGCGCGGGAAGATCATGTATTCCATCTGCGGATCGGTGCGCTGGGTTTCGCTCCACAGCTGAGCGGACAAACCGTAGGCGCCCGGCCATGGCTTGTCGCTTTTGGCGTTAAAGTGGTTGCCGTCGCGGTCGACCGAGGTTTCCGCGTTCTGCGGCATGTTGTCCGGCGCGAAGCTGAACACCTTGCGCTCGTCGCTGAAGCGGGTGCCCCAGTAGTAACCACGCTCGTCCGGGTTCACCTCGTAAGGGAAGTCCATGTAGACGTAGTCCGGGTTGGAGACCACCACTTCATATCCTTTGTTGGCCCAGTCGTTGACGCTATCGAAACCGCCCCAGTACAACGTATCCCAGAAGTTGACGCCCACGCGCGAGGTGGCGAACGCCTTTGCGTTCTCGGCGTCTTTCAAGCCGTCTTGCCAGGCCTGCATTCTGTCGATGCCGTGCGCCTTCACCAGCTTGCTGACCTCCTGGCCGAAGTAGCTCGGCAGGTGTTCCATGTCGGCCACCTTGCCTTCTTTGATCATCGTCTGGCAAACCTGCGACTTGGCCCATGGCTTGTCTTCGTTGCTCTGGTCGATGATGCCTTTACCCGGCTCCGGTTTCGCCTTGTCGGTATAGCCGGCGCCCAGGCGGATGTTTTTCGCCTCATCGCCGCCGAAGTGCCAGGTTTTGATCGGCTGCCCAGCTTCTTTATGCATCTGGGCAATCTCGCCAATCACCTTGTCGACAAAGCGCTGGGAGGAATCCAGGCACGGGTTCAGGTAGCTCTGGCGGTTAAAGAACTGCACCGAGGTGGTATTGGAGGTATCGGTCGGATCCACCAGGCGGAATTCGTTGGCCTCCTGCTCTTTGCCGGCAGCATACAGCTTTTTATAGCGCGCCTCCATCGACACCACCGCGGCGCGGGCGTGCGCCGGCATGTCGATCTCCGGGATCACCTCAATCTGGCGCGCCTGGGCGTATTTGATGATGTCGATATAGTCCTGACGGCTGAAGAAGCCGCCGTAGACGTCCGGCCCCTGGCCGTACTGCGGCAGCAGGCAGGTGGTTTCGCTCAGATCGTGGCAGCGCTGGCCGCCGACTTCAGTCAGCTCCGGCAAACCGGGGATCTCGATGCGCCAGCCTTCGTCATCGCTCAGGTGGAAGTGGAATTTATTGAGCTTGTAAGCCGCCATCTGATCCAGCAGACGCAGCACCGCGTCCTTCTTATGGAAGTTGCGCGCCACGTCGAGGAAAATGCCGCGATACTGGAAGCGCGGCGCATCGCTGGCGTCGAGCGTGGCGATCTTGCCGCTGCCGTCGCTCGGCACTAACGACAGGATCGACTGCAACCCGTAGAACACCCCGGCCTGATCGAAGCCGATCACCCGCGCCTCTTTCTTACCGATTTTCAGCTCATAAGCGCCCGGCACGGCCATCGCACCTTTAAACTTGCCCGGCTGGATGTCGGTCTTGATCGGGTAACCGTTGGCCTGAACCGGCACGCCCAGCAGCGCGAAGCGCTGGTTGACGACGTCCGCCGCTGGCTTGACCAGCGTGCTCAGATCCGGCGATACCCCTTTGCGCAGGTCGGCGTCCTGTGCGTGGATCTTCACCTGCATCGGTGTCGGCACGATCTGGCCGCGCAGCGCGCCGGCGGGCAACGTCTGCAGATCGGCATTGCTGACAAAGCGCGAAGCCGGCGTCATCAGAATGTTTTTGTCGTCCTTGGTGCGCTTCCACTGATCGCCGGTGAACGGCGCCACGAACTGGTCCAGGTTTTCGGTGTCGGTATTCGCCAGCATTTTCGGCTTGGCGTCGCCGGAGGTGGCATACCAGCGCGGCAGGAAGTCGTTTCTGAACAGCTGCCAATATTCGGCGACCACCGGGATTTCCACCGCCTTGCCGGCAGGGAAACCGCTGAATTTGGCGGTCGGCTCCAGCTTGTACAGATCGCCGGTCAGATGCGCGATCTTGAACTGATCGTTATCCACCCGCAGGGTCTGGCGCGGGCTGTGGAAATAGATGACCCAGTCCTTGCCGTCGATCGCCTGCCCGTCGTTGCTGAGGGTGAACAACACCCGGTTGCATGAGGCCCAGTCGGCGCCCAGCGCCGCGCAATCCACGCCGTTTTCGCCGGCGCGGTTATCCAGCATTTTCACGTTCAGCTTTAGCTGGCTCAGCTGATCCACCAGCTGTTGATCGGCCATGGCATTACCCATGCCGCCCAGGAATCCCATCGTTGCCGTCAAAGCGGCCAGTGCGCTCAGTTTGAATGTGTTCATCTTCTCGTCCTTCTTAATTATTGTTATCGCGAATTTCTTGCCACAGCTTGCCGCACTTGGCGTCGTAAGCCTGACCGTTACCGCTGTGAACCGCCATAATGCAGTTCTGATAATCCATCACCCGCACCGTTTCCTGCGCGGCGAACTGCTGGTGCTGTTTCTCTTGTTTCAGCACGTTCAACACCGCCTTACAGGGCTGCAGACGCTCCGGCGAACCTTCGGCGGTGTTGATACAGGCGCTGTAAGCCTGCTTCAATTTGGCGTCTTCCGGCGGCGCGGCGGGTTGCGCGCAGGCGCTCAAGGCCGCGGCGGCCGCCAACATCAGCATGATTTTTTTCATCGTTGAATTCCCTTAACTGCCCCCGGCGACGAGGCCGGGGAACGCATCAGAAGATGGTGAATGGCGCGATGACCATGAACTTGACGTCTTTCTCGTCCTGGAAGATGTTGCCGTAACCGCCGCCCCAGCTCGGGATGTTGGTGTGGTTGTCATACTGGGTGTAGTGCAGCTTGATCAGCGTGCCCTTGGCGCGCCCTTCCTGGATGGTGTACATCGCGTCCAAGCTCCAGGCGCTCTCTTTCAGGCGCTGGCTCTGATCGTAGATCGGGTTGGTGCTCGGCTTGGCGTCCCAGGCGTAAACGTAGGAGCCGCCGACCGCCATGCCCGGCAGGTTCCAGTTGCTGAGGTCATACATCACGCCGGCGTACACCGCTTTCTCGCCGTTGGCGTTAAAGTCGGAGCGGTTATCCCACCACACATCCAGGCGGCCGTTAGACGAGGCGTAGGTCGGGGTCATGCGCTGCAGGAAGAAGCCCTGGTTGCCTTCCGCCTTGACCATTGTGCCTTCCAGACGCCAGTTGAACTGGCCGGTGGTGTAACCTAAGGTCAGCGCCTGCAGCCAGGCCAGCCCGTCGTAGATGCTGTTCGGATCGTTCTTGTCGCTGAGGCGATCTTCCGCACCGTAGAACTGGTAACTGGTGGTCAGCGGGTTGCCCAGCACATCGAATTTGTAAGACGCCTTGGTGAAGTACTGATTCACGTAACCCTGGGCCTGGCCGAAGGCGGCTTCCAGCACCAGATCGTTTTTGAAATCGTACTTGGCGCCCAGCGAGTGCAGGTAGGAGACGCGGGTTTTCTTATCGTTCTGGCGGAAGTCGTCCACCTCGATATGCCACGGCGCCTTGTATTTGTCGGCCCACATGTAGGAGAAGCTCAACGCGCCGGCATCGCCGTAGTCGAACTTGGCGCCGGCCTCGGCGCCCTGATAGGTGCCCGGCATAAAGCTCCAGTGCGGCGCCAGCAGGGTTTGGCCGCTCGGCTGAATATAGCCGGCGCGAGCCCAGACCGGGCCGTATTTGAACTTGGCGGCGGCTTTGTACAGGCTGACGCCGCCTTTGTCACCGGAATAGTCTTCGTCGTAGGTACGGTTTTTTGAGGAGAACGCGATCTCGTTCGGGTGGCCGCTGGCGCTGGATTCAGCCAGCTCGATGGCGGTAAAGGCACCGACATCCAAGCCGAACATGTCCCAGGCGTAGCCCGAGGCGAAATCCAGGCTCAGGTTGGCGGTAGAGTGCGACAGGTTGGTGGTGTATTGGTTGTAATCCTTGCTGTCCGGATTGAGATCTTTACGGTCGCGCTCACGTTGCCAGTAATAGATGCCGCCGGTCAGCGTGGAATCATCGATAAACCCTGCGGCTTTCGCCTCAGGCGCCATGGCAAACCCTGTTCCCAACAGCGCGCCCGCGACTGCGAGCGCCAGCGTTTTACGCTGAGCACCGTGCGTACCCATATTGAAATTCCTCTTTGACTTAACTTAAAAGTTGCAGCCGCCTGTGTTCACCACTGCCCTGCACGACTGCCAATAAAAAACCCGAACGGGTAAAAAAAATTGCCGACGAGATGTTATTCCCACAGCACTAATTGCTACAGACAGACTATTTTTCGCGACGCGAATTATCAAATGAAAAATGCGGGAGATTTGTCAAAATATGACAAGGAGCACATATCAGTGAGATTTTGTTACGCCAGTGTTCATGGAAGGTGTCGAATAAAAAATTCAATTAAATCAGAATAAATTGAGATACAAGGTCAACCAGAGACGATTAATGGTTTCAGCCTGACCAAATCCGTCATTCAGACAATAAAAATTGAGAGCGCTCTCCAAATGAAATTAATTCGCATCACGAATATATAAGTAAAAATTAAGGCTATTAAGTCCAATATCAGAAAACTTATTGATTAACGCACCGAGGTTAATTAAGCACAGCCCGGAATAACGCTGCAGGAATAGATGATTTGCTCAATGGCAGACATAAAAAAAGCGCGGCCTAAGCCGCGCTGATTCATTAATTTCCAAGGCGAATAAGATTAGCCTTCGATTTTCGCCCAGGTATCACGCAGGCCAACGGTGCGGTTAAACACCAGATGGTCGGCCGACGAGTAACGGTTGTCGGCACAGAAGTAGCCTTCACGCTCGAACTGGTAGGCCTTCTCCGGCTGGGCTGCCGCCAGACTCGGCTCAACGAAACCGTGCTTGATGACCAGCGATTCCGGGTTGATGGTAGAGAGGAAATCCTCCGCCGCGCCCGGGTTAGGCACGCTGAACAGGCGATCGTACAGGCGAATTTCCGCCGGCAGCGCGTGCGCCGCGGACACCCAGTGGATCACGCCCTTCACCTTGCGGCCGTCGGCAGGATCTTTGCTCAGCGTTTCCGCATCGTAGCTGCAGAAGATGGTGGTGATCTCGCCCGCTTCGTCCTTCTCGACGCGCTCGGCCTTGATCACGTACGCATTGCGCAGACGCACTTCCTTGCCCAGCACCAGACGCTTGTACTGCTTGTTGGCTTCTTCGCGGAAGTCGGCGCGATCGATATAGATCTCGCGGCTGAACGGCACATCGCGGCTGCCCATTTCCGGCTTGTTCGGGTGGTTAGGCATGGTGACCATTTCCACCGCATCGCCCATGTTCTCGATGACGATTTTCACCGGATCCAGCACCGCCATGGCGCGCGGGGCGTTCTCGTTCAGATCGTCGCGAATGCAGGATTCCAGCGCCACCATCTCGACGTTGTTGTCTTGCTTGGTCACGCCGATGCGCAGGCAGAACTCGCGAATCGAGGCGGCGGTATAACCGCGGCGGCGCAGACCGGAGACGGTCGGCATGCGCGGGTCATCCCAACCTTCGACGATCTTCTCGGCCACCAGTTGGTGCAGCTTGCGCTTCGACATGATGGCGTATTCGAGGTTCAGACGCGAAAACTCGTACTGCCGCGGGTGGCAAGGAATGGTGATGTTATCCAGCACCCAGTCATACAGACGGCGGTTATCCTGGAACTCCAGGGTGCACAGCGAATGGGTGATCCCTTCCAGCGCATCGGAAATGCAGTGGGTGAAATCGTACATCGGGTAGATGCACCATTTGTCGCCGGTCTGGTGGTGTTCGGCGAACTTGATGCGGTACAGCACCGGGTCGCGCATCACGATAAACGGCGAAGCCATATCGATCTTGGCGCGCAGGCAGGCGGCGCCTTCGGCGAACTCGCCGTTGCGCATCTTCTCGAACAGCGCCAGGTTCTCTTCCACGCTGCGGTCGCGGTACGGGCTGTCTTTGCCCGGCGAGGTCAGGGTGCCGCGATATTCACGGATCTGCTCCGGCGACAGCTCATCGACGTAGGCCAGCCCCTTGGTAATCAGCTCAACCGCATACTGATGCAGCTGATCGAAATAGTCTGAGGAGTAATGAACGTTGCCGCTCCACTCAAAGCCCAGCCACTCCACGTCGTGCTTGATTGACTCCACGAACTCGATGTCTTCTTTCACCGGGTTGGTGTCATCGAAACGCAGGTTGCACTGGCCCTGATAGTCCTTGGCGATGCCGAAGTTCAGGCAGATGGACTTGGCGTGGCCGATATGCAGATAGCCGTTAGGCTCCGGCGGGAAACGGGTATGTACCGACGTGTGTTTCCCCGACGCCAGATCTTCATCGACGATCTGACGGATAAAATTGGTTGGGCGGGCTTCAGCCTCACTCATTTCACTGTTCCTCAATGCAAAGCGCTACACATAACCGCCTATGATCCAACAAGCCACGTCTGGAAACAACCGTTTGTTTCACGAAAAATGCGGCATATTGCACCATCGGCGCGCAGCGCACCGCCGTGGAGCGAGATGGGATAAAAAAAGCGGGAAGAGATCGCTCTCTTCCCGCCAAGTCGGGGCAAACTCCGCCATGATGCGTGACCGGCCCCGGGTACTACTCAGGTAAAAACAGCCTTATTTCTGGATCTCGTACAGCTTGGTCTGACCGGCGACCACAGAGCCGCTGGCCAGCGCCGCCAGGCCGGCATAGTCGTCAGAGTTGCTGACTACCACCGGGCTTATCATCGAACGCGCATTGGCGTTCAGGTAATCCAGATCCAGTTCCAGAATCGGTTGACCGGCTTTCACTTCCGCGCCCTCTTCCACCAGGCGTTTGAAGCCCTGGCCTTCCAGCGCGACGGTGTCGATCCCCATGTGCACCACGATCTCAGCGCCCTTGTCGGTTTCCAGGCAGAAGGCGTGGTTGGTATTGAAGATTTTCACCACGGTGCCGTCAGCCGGCGACACCACGATGTTGTCGGTCGGGCGAATCGCCAGGCCGTCGCCTACCGCCTTGCTGGCGAAGGCTTCGTCCGGCACCTGATCGAGTGCCACCACTTCACCGGTTACCGGCGCCACCAGCGTTTCAAACGCGGCTTTCGGCGCGTTCGGCACCGCCTGCGGTTTGGCTTCTGCAGCAGGGGCCGCCGCCGGAGCCGCCGCTGCCGCTACCGGGCCGGACGCGATCACGTTGCGCATCGCGCTGGCGATAAGTTCGGCACGGGTGCCGACGATCACTTGCACGCTTTGCTTGTTCAGGCGGATAACGCCCGATGCGCCGAGGCGTTTCGCCAATGCGTCGTTCACCAGCGCGGAGTCTTTCACGTTCAGGCGCAGACGGGTGATGCAGGCATCGATGCCGGTCAGGTTGTCGGAACCGCCGATCGCGCCGACGTAGCGACGGGCCAGCGTGGTGGTTTCGTTCTCGTCTTTACCGGCGTTGCTGTCGACGTTGACGTCGTAGCCGTCGGTTTCGTCACCGGCAACCGCCAGTTCGCGGCCCGGGGTCATCAGGTTGAACTTATTGATGGTGAAGCGGAACACCACGTAGTAGATGACGAAGAACACCAGGCCTTGCGGGATCAGCATGTACCAGTGAGTCGCCAGCGGGTTGCGGGAAGACAGCACCATATCCACCAGGCCGGCGCTGAAGCCGAAACCGGCGATCCAGTGCATGCTGGCGGCGATGAACACCGAGATACCGGTCAGCACGGCGTGGATCACGTACAGCACCGGCGCCACGAACATGAAGGAGAATTCCAGCGGTTCGGTGATACCGGTAAAGAAGGCGGCGAAAGCGGCCGCCAGCATGATGCCCGCCACTTTGGCTTTGTTCTCAGGACGCGCGCAGTGATAAATGGCCAGCGCCGCACCCGGCAGACCGAACATCATAATCGGGAAGAAGCCCGCCTGATAACGGCCGGTGATGCCGACAACCGCTTTACCGGCTTCGATCGACTGCTGGCCGCCGAGGAAGTTAGGAATATCGTTGATGCCGGCCACGTCGAACCAGAACACCGAGTTCAGCGCGTGGTGCAGGCCAACCGGAATCAGCAGGCGGTTGAAGAAGGCATAGATGCCCGCGCCGACCGAGCCCATTTTCTGGATGTGTTCACCGAAGTTCACCAGACCGTTGAAGATCACCGGCCAGATGTACATCAGAATGAAAGCCACCAGGATCATCAGGAAGGAGATGAGGATCGGCACCAGGCGGCGGCCGCTGAAGAACGACAGCGCCTTAGGCAGCTCGACGCCGCTGAAGCGGTTGTACACTTCGGCGGAAATGATGCCCACCAGAATACCGACGAACTGGTTCTGGATCTTGCCGAACGCGGCAGGCACCTGATCCAGCGGGATCTTCTGAATCATCGACACGGCGGCCGGCGAACAGAGGGTGGTCAGCACCAGGAAGCCGACGAAGCCGGTCAACGCGGCGGCGCCGTCCTTGTCTTTGGACATGCCGTAGGCCACGCCGATAGCGAACAGCACCGACATGTTGTCGATGATAGCGGAGCCGGATTTAATGAAGAAAGCGGCGAGCGCGTTGTCGCCGCCCCAACCAACAGGGTCAATCCAGTACCCGACGCCCATCAAGATGGCGGCGGCGGGCAGCGTGGCGACCGGCACCATCAGCGCCCGTCCCACCTTTTGCAAATAACTAAGAATGTTCACCTTTTCCCCCTATGTTGTCCGCGGACGGACCCTATTAGTAGTTTATTTGGAGCTCTCACTACCTTTTTAGAAAAAACGCATGGCACGTATCACTCATGCCGAGTGTAAAAAATTTATTTTGTATCGCAAATTAAAACCTCCCTTTTTGTGATAAATATCACCAAAAAGTAGTCTTTACCTCCCAGATTGCTGGCCATCACACAAAACTTATTTTATCATTCAAAAAATCAACCGGACGGACGATTCACGCGAGAATCATAAAGCTGGGTTACGCTTAGGACTCCCGCAGGCCCGTACAGTATAGCTTTAGTTTACTTATCCCAAGAGGTGTTAGATGAGACTTATCCCACTGAAAGATACCGCACAAGTCGGCAAATGGGCCGCGCGTCATATCGTTCAACGCATCAACGCATTCAAGCCAACCGCAGAGCGCCCGTTTGTACTCGGCCTGCCTACCGGCGGCACGCCGCTGGAAGCCTACAAACATCTGATTGCGATGCACAAAGCAGGTGAAGTAAGCTTTAAGCATGTTGTGACTTTCAACATGGACGAGTACGTTGGCCTGCCGCAGGAACACCCGGAAAGCTACCACACCTTCATGTACCGCAACTTCTTTGATCACGTTGATATTCCTCGTGAAAATATCAACCTGCTGAACGGCAACGCCGCGGATGTCGACGCCGAGTGCCGCCAGTACGAAGAGAAGATCAAGTCTTACGGCAAAATTAACCTGTTCATGGGCGGCGTGGGCATCGACGGCCATATCGCGTTCAACGAGCCGGCTTCGTCCCTGGCTTCGCGCACCCGCATCAAAACGCTGACCGAAGACACCCGCATCGCCAACTCGCGCTTCTTCGGCGGCGACGTCAGCCTGGTGCCGAAATATGCGCTGACCGTCGGCGTGGGTACGCTGTTGGACGCGGAAGAAGTGATGATCCTGGTGACCGGCCACGCCAAGGCGCAGGCGCTGGAAGCCGCGGTGGAAGGCAACATCAACCACATGTGGACCATCAGCTGCCTGCAGCTGCACGCCAAAGCGGTGGTGGTGTGCGACGAACCGGCCACCATGGAACTGAAAGTCAAAACCGTCAAATACTTCCGCGAGTTAGAAGCGGAAAGCGTGAAAAGTCTTTAATCTTTGCAGGGGGCTACGATGTTCGCTTTAACCCACGGCCGAATCTATACCGGCCACGACGTACTTGATGACCATGCAGTCATTATCGCTGATGGGCTGATCGAGAAAGTCTGCCCGGTGGCTGAATTGCCCGCCGGCATCGAAACGCGCGACCTGGGTGGCGCCATCCTGGCCCCCGGGCTTATCGACGTGCAGCTGAACGGCTGCGGCGGCGTCCAGTTCAACGATTCGCTGGAAGCGATCTCGGAAGAAACGCTGGAGATCATGCAGCGCGCCAACGAGAAATCCGGCTGCACCAGCTATCTGCCGACGCTGATCACCAGCAGCGACGAATTCATGAAGCACAGCGTCGACGTGATGCGCGCTTATCTGAAAAAGCACCAAAACCAGGCGTTGGGCCTGCACCTGGAAGGGCCGTACCTCAGCCCGGTGAAAAAAGGCACCCACAACCCGGCGTTCATTCGCAAGCCGACCCAGGACATGATCGATTACCTGTGCGCCAACGCCGACGTGATCACCAAAGTGACGCTGGCGCCGGAAATGGTTGAGCCGCACTTTATCAAGCAGCTGACCGAGGCCGGCATCGTGGTCTCCGCCGGCCACTCGAACGCCACCTACGATCAGGCGCGCACCGGCTTCGCCGCCGGCATCAGCTTCGCCACCCACCTGTACAACGCCATGCCGTATATCACCGGCCGCGAACCGGGGCTGATGGGGGCTATCTTCGACACGCCGGAGGTCTATACCGGCATCATCGCCGACGGCCATCACGTGGCCTGGGCGAGTATCCGTAACGCCAAACGCCTGAAAGGTGATAAATTGGTCTTGGTCACCGACGCGACCGCACCGGCGGGTGCAGATATTGACCAATTTATTTTCGCCGGTAAAACAATATACTATCGGGATGGGCTGTGCGTGGATGAGAACGGCACCCTTAGCGGTTCCGCGCTGACCATGATCGAAGCGGTGCAAAACAGCGTCGAGCATATCGGCATCGCGCTGGACGAAGCGCTGCGCATGGCGACGCTGTACCCGGCGCGCGCGATCGGCGCCGATCGCCGTCTGGGCACCATCGAAGCCGGCAAGGTGGCTAACCTGACCGCCTTCACCCGTGATTTCAAGATCACCAAAACGCTCGTTAACGGTAACGAGGTTTAATTCAATGAACAGCGAGTAACATTATTGATGAGCACTGGCGGACAAGCACAAATAGGGAACGTTGACTTAGTCAAACAACTTAACGGCGCGGCAGTTTATCGCCTGATCGACCAACAGGGCCCGATCTCGCGCATTCAAATCGCCGAACTCAGCCAGCTCGCCCCCGCCAGCGTCACTAAGATTACTCGCCAGCTGCTGGAGCGCGGGCTGATCAAAGAAGTCGATCAGCAAGCCTCCACCGGCGGCCGCCGCGCGATCTCCATCGTGTCGGAAACCCGCCATTTCCATACCGTCGCGGTGCGCCTCGGCCGCCACGACGCCACCATCACGCTGTATGACATGAGCGGTAAATCGCTCAGTGAAGAACACTATCCGCTGCCGGAACGCACCCAGGAAACGCTGGAAAATGCGCTGTTCGCCGCCATCGCCCAATTCATCGAAGCGAACCAGCGCCGCCTGCGCGAACTGATCGCCATCGCGGTGATCCTGCCTGGCCTGGTGGATCCGGCGCTGGGCGTGGTGCGCTATATGCCGCACATCAGCGTCAGCAACTGGGCGCTGGTAGACAACCTGCAGCAGCGCTTTAACGTCACCAGCTTCGTCGGCCACGACATCCGCAGCCTGGCGCTGGCGGAGCACTACTTCGGCGCCACCCGCGACTGTGAAGACTCGATTCTGGTGCGCCTGCACCGCGGCACCGGCGCCGGCATCATCGTTAACGGGCAGATTTTTCTCGGCAACAACGGCAACGTCGGTGAGATCGGCCATATCCAGATCGATCCGCTCGGCGAACGCTGCCACTGCGGCAACTTCGGCTGCCTGGAGACGGTGGCCGCCAACGCGGCGATCGAACAGCGCGTGCGCCAACTGCTGAGCCAGGGCTACCCAAGCAAACTGACGCTGGAAGACTGCGGCATCAACGCCATCTGCAAGGCCGCCAACCGCGGCGATCTGCTGGCCAGCGAAGTGATCGAGCACGTCGGCCGCTATCTGGGCAAGGCGGTGGCCATCGCCATCAACCTGTTCAATCCGCAGAAGGTGGTGATCGCCGGTGAGATCACCGAAGCGGACAAGGTGCTGCTGCCGGCGATCCAGAGCTGCATCAATACCCAGGTGCTGAAGGACTTCCGCAAAAACTTGCCGGTGGTGACCTCCGAACTCAATCATCGCTCGGCGATCGGCGCTTTCGCCCTGGCCAAACGCGCGATGCTCAACGGCGTGCTCTTGCAGCGATTGCTGGAAAGCTGATCCGCCGCTTCTGGCAGGTGTGTTATCGTCACTTCTTGCCTGCCGTAATCATGAGAAACAGCGACAAATGAAAATCAAAAACGTTATATGCGATATCGACGGCGTGCTGCTGCATGACAATACGCCGGTGCCCGGCGCCGATCTGTTCCTGGCGCGCATCCAGGAACAAGGCATGCCGCTGGTGGTGCTGACCAACTACCCGTCACAGACCGCACAGGATTTGGCGAACCGCTTCGCCGCCGCCGGGCTGGAAGTGCCGGAGAGCGCGTTCTATACCTCGGCGATGGCCACCGCCGACTTCCTGCGCCGTCAGGAAGGCAAAAAAGCCTATGTGGTCGGCGAAGGCGCGCTGATCCATGAGCTGTACAAAGCCGGTTTCACCATCACCGACATCAACCCGGATTTTGTGATCGTCGGTGAAACTCGCTCTTACAACTGGGACATGATGCACAAAGCCGCCTACTTCGTCAGTAACGGCGCGCGCTTTATCGCGACCAATCCGGATAGCCACGGCCACGGCTTCTCGCCGGCCTGCGGCGCCCTGTGCGCGCCCATCGAGAAGATCACCGGCCGCAAGCCGTTTTATGTCGGCAAGCCCAGCCCGTGGATCATTCGCGCCGCACTGAACAAAATGCAGGCGCACTCGGAAGAGACGGTGATCGTCGGCGACAACCTGCGCACCGACATTCTGGCGGGCTTCCAGGCCGGCCTGGAAACCGTGCTGGTGCTGTCCGGCGTCTCCACGCTGAGCGACATCGAAACCATGCCGTTCCGTCCGAGCTACGTCTACCCTTCCGTCGCCGATATCACCATCTTCTGATGCGGCCATGGCGGCCGCCCGGCCGCCATTATTTCCTTCTCCCTCAGCGTCAGTTTGAATTTAATTCGTTCATGGCCACAAAAGGTTTCAGCCTGCCTGCGCTAAAAATCCTCATTATAAATTTACGCCCCGCCAATAGCTGATATTGCCGGCGAGCGGAAAACTCTTACCCCTAATTAATGAGGCTACCATGAGCACCAATAACATTATTAATGCCGTCGCCGCCGATGACGCGGCCATTATGCCGTCTATCGCCAATAAAAAGATCCTGATGGGTTTCTGGCACAACTGGGCCGCCGGCGCCAGTGACGGCTACCAGCAAGGGCAGTTCGCCACGATGAACCTGACCGACATTCCCGCCGAATACAACGTGGTGGCCGTCGCCTTTATGAAAGGCCAGGGCATCCCGACCTTCAAGCCTTACAACCTGTCCGACGCCGAGTTCCGCCGCCAGGTGGGCGTGCTGAACAGCCAGGGCCGCGCGGTGCTGATCTCCCTCGGCGGCGCAGACGCGCATATCGAGCTAAAGACCGGCGATGAAGACAAGCTGAAAGACGAGATTATTCGCCTGGTGGAAGTCTATGGCTTCGACGGCCTGGATATCGATCTGGAACAGGCGGCGATCGGTGCAGCCAATAATAAAACCGTCTTGCCTGCGGCATTGAAAAAAGTAAAAGACCATTACGCCGCGCAGGGAAAAAACTTTATTATCAGCATGGCGCCGGAATTCCCGTATTTACGCACCAACGGCACCTACCTGGATTATATTAATGCCCTAGAAGGCTATTACGACTTTATCGCGCCGCAATATTACAATCAGGGCGGCGACGGTATTTGGGTGGATGAACTCAACGCCTGGATCACGCAGAATAACGACGCCATGAAAGAGGACTTCCTCTACTATCTGACGGAAAGCCTGGTCACCGGCACCCGCGGCTATGCGAAGATCCCGGCGGCGAAATTCGTCATCGGCCTGCCAAGCAACAACGATGCCGCCGCCACTGGCTACGTGATCGACAAACAGGCGGTGTATAACGCTTTCTCGCGTCTCGACGCCAAAAACCTGTCGATCAAGGGCCTGATGACCTGGTCAATCAACTGGGACAACGGCAAGAGCAAAGCCGGCGTCGCCTACAATTGGGAGTTCAAAACCCGCTATGCGCCGCTGATTCAGGGCGGCGTCACCCCACCGCCGGGAAAGCCTAATGCGCCGACGGCGCTGACGGTCGCCGAGCTGGGCGCCACCTCGCTGAAACTGAGCTGGGCCGCCGCCACCGGCGCCTCACCGATCGCCAGTTACACCGTCTACCGCAACGGCAACCCGATCGGCCAAACCGCCGGTCTGTCGCTGGCCGACGGCGGTCTGACGCCGGCGACCCAGTACAGCTACTTCGTTACCGCTACCGACAGCCAGGGCAATACCTCGCTGCCGAGCAGCGCGCTGGCGGTCAAAACCGCCAACGACGGCACGCCGCCCGATCCGGGGGCGCCCGAGTGGCAGAACAACCACAGTTACAAGGCTGGCGACGTGGTGAGCTATAAAGGCAAGAAATATACCTGTATCCAGGCGCACACCTCCAACGCCGGCTGGACGCCGGACGCCGCCTTCACCCTGTGGCAGCTCATCGCCTAATCGCTAATCGATTGCCGGTCAAACTGGCCGGCAATCCCTCCATCACGCTAAAAATTGCATAATCGATAATTTTTCGCGTCGATAACTGAACATCCGTTAAAAACCACACCTAAGCAAACAACTATTTCTCAACGCATGGCTAAAACGCTTGCATCTCCCGCAGCTTTTGGCGCATTTTCATAACCACAGCGCAGCAAAACCGGGTTATCGCTGATAAATCGGCAATGCTGCCCATAACAGTAAAAAACAACATCACAGTCATAAAAGCCCGTTAGGAGAGTTGTATGTGTTCTATTTTCGGTGTGCTCGATCTGAAGTCCGATCCCGTTGAACTGCGTAAGAAAGCGCTGGAGCTGTCACGTCTGATGCGCCACCGCGGCCCGGATTGGTCCGGCGTTTACGCCAGCGACAAAGCCATTCTGGCTCACGAACGCCTGTCGATCGTCGACGTCAACAATGGCGCTCAACCGCTGTACAACGCTGCGCACACCCACGTTCTGGCGGTCAACGGCGAAATTTACAACCATCAGGCGCTGCGCCAACAGCTGAGCGACCGCTACGCGTTCCAGACCGGTTCCGACTGTGAAGTGATCCTGGCGCTGTACCAGGAGAAAGGCCCGGACTTCCTCGACGATCTGCAAGGCATGTTCGCCTTCGCCCTGTATGACACCGAAAAAGACGCCTACCTGATCGGCCGCGATCACCTGGGCATCATTCCGCTGTACATGGGCCACGACGAGCACGGCAACCTGTACGTCGCCTCGGAAATGAAAGCGCTGGTGCCGGTGTGCCGCACGATCAAGGAATTCCCGGCCGGCAGCTACCTGTGGAGCCAGGACGGTGAGATTCGTGAATATTATCGCCGCGACTGGTTCGATTACGACAGCGTCAAGGACAACGTGACCGACGCCGCCGCCCTGCGCACCGCGCTGGAAGAGTCGGTGAAAAGCCACCTGATGTCCGACGTGCCTTACGGCGTGCTGCTGTCGGGCGGGCTGGATTCCTCGGTCATTTCGGCGATCACCAAGAAGTACGCCGCGCGCCGCGTGGAAGATCAGGAACGCAGCGAGGCCTGGTGGCCACAGCTGCACTCCTTCGCCGTCGGCCTGGAGGGCTCGCCGGATCTGCGCGCCGCGCAAGAGGTGGCCAACCATCTGGGCACCGTGCACCATGAAATCCACTTCACCGTACAGGAAGGCCTGGACGCCATCCGCGACGTGATTTATCACATCGAAACCTACGACGTCACCACCATTCGCGCCTCGACGCCGATGTACCTGATGTCGCGCAAAATCAAGGCGATGGGCATCAAGATGGTGCTTTCCGGCGAAGGCGCGGACGAAGTGTTCGGCGGCTACCTGTACTTCCATAAGGCGCCGGACGCCCGCGAATTCCACGAAGAGACCGTACGCAAACTGCTGGCGCTGCACATGTTCGACTGCGCGCGCGCCAACAAGGCGATGTCCGCCTGGGGCGTCGAAGCCCGCGTGCCGTTCCTGGACAAGAAATTCCTCGACGTGGCGATGCGCATCAACCCGAAAGATAAAATGTGCGGCAACGGCAAAATGGAAAAACACATCGTTCGCGAATGTTTCGAGTCCTATTTGCCGGCCAGCGTGGCCTGGCGCCAGAAAGAGCAGTTCTCCGACGGCGTCGGCTACAGCTGGATCGACACGCTAAAAGAGGTGGCTGCGCAGCAAATCAGCGATCAACAGCTCGAAACCGCGCGTTTCCGCTTCCCGTACAACACGCCGACCTCGAAAGAAGGCTACCTGTACCGCGAAATCTTCGAGGAGCTGTTCCCGCTGCCGAGCGCCGCCGAATGCGTGCCGGGCGGCCCGTCCGTCGCCTGCTCGTCCGCCAAGGCCATCGAATGGGACGAATCGTTCAAGAAGATGGACGATCCTTCCGGCCGCGCCGTCGGCGTGCACCAGGCCGCCTATAAATAATCGCGCGGCGTTTTCCCTTGGGGCGGGCCTCTTGGCCCGCCTTTTTGTTGCCTTTTCCGCCCGCCAACTGCCTGAATTGCCGATTTTATCGCCATAATGTTCACAACCCAGACAAACGGCGCTTCCGGGCGCTTTTTCGGGAAAAAACTTGTTGACGCAAATCGGTCATATACGCATAATGCGCCCCGCAACGCCGATGAAGGCAAAGCAAAAAAAGAGGGCTACGTAGCTCAGCTGGTTAGAGCACATCACTCATAATGATGGGGTCACAGGTTCGAATCCCGTCGTAGCCACCATCTCTTTTTTGCATTTGCGGGAGTGGCGAAATTGGTAGACGCACCAGATTTAGGTTCTGGCGCCGCAAGGTGTGCGAGTTCAAGTCTCGCCTCCCGCACCATTTCTCTTCATCGTCGGCGCAGTATGTTGATGGGGTATCGCCAAGCGGTAAGGCACCGGTTTTTGATACCGGCATTCCCTGGTTCGAATCCAGGTACCCCAGCCATATTCTTTCGGGAACGGGGTTTCAACATAAGATTTGTTTGCAGGTGGGGTATCGCCAAGCGGTAAGGCACCGGTTTTTGATACCGGCATTCCCTGGTTCGAATCCAGGTACCCCAGCCATAACAAACTGCTTGCAAATCAAAGAAGTAAAAAGTAACATCGGCTACGTAGCTCAGCTGGTTAGAGCACATCACTCATAATGATGGGGTCACAGGTTCAAATCCCGTCGTAGCCACCATAATTGGGGTGTCGCCAAGCGGTAAGGCTCTGGTTTCTGATACCAGCATACCCAGGTTCGAATCCTGGCACCCCAGCCATATTTAGAAAAGCCCGCTTCGGCGGGCTTTTTGCTGTCTGGCGTTCTGCCATCCTTAATAGGCCCAGCCGCAGCTGAGCCCTGTCGGTTACAATCCTAAGGCGTACTTCAACGCATGTTCTTTCAACTTGCCCGCCCGCTGCGCGGCCATCAGCGCCAGATTGCGCGCCACGTTCAGCGGAGCCAGATTATTGCTGAAGGCGGTATAAAATAGATCCATCCCGCTCTGCATCAGCAGATTGTCGGTACGGCGGCGGCGTTGATAGCGCAGCAGCACCGCCTCGCTGCTCCAGTCCTCTCCCTGCTCCCGCGCCTCGCTCAACACGCTCAGCAAGGCATCCACGTCGCGATATCCCAGATTGACGCCCTGTCCGGCCAGCGGGTTGATGGTATGCGCCGCATCCCCCAGCAGCGCCAACCCCGGCAGCACGTAGCGCTGCGCATGACGCCGCGTCAACGGGAACGATCCGGCGGCGTGCACCTTGACCGGGCCCAGCCGCGCTGGAAAAGCGGCGGCGATCTCGCGCTCCAGCTGCGCCGGCGGCATCGCCTGCAGTTGGCGAATGCGCTGCGGGCTGTCATACCACACCAGCGATGCCCAGCTGTCGTACAGCGGCAGGAAGGCGCGCGGCCCGGACGGGAAGAAGCGCTGCCAGGTCACATCCTGCTGCGGCGCGCCGGTATCGACGGTGATCAGCATGCACGCCTGACGATACTGCCAGCCGTTGGTGCCGATCGCCGCCAGCTTGCGCACCTGCGAGTTGGCGCCATCGGCGCCGATAACCAGCCGCGCCTGCAGCGTTTCACCGCTGTCCAGCGTCAACTGCCAGGCCTTGTCCGCCCGCTGCAGCGATTGCAGCCTGGCGGGGCACAGCAACGTCAGATTGGCGCACTGCGCGAACTGCTGCCACAGCGCCAGCTGCAGAATGCGGTTTTCCACCATAAAGCCCAGCTCCGGCAGCCCCAGTGACACCGCGTCGAACGCTACCCGCGACGATGCCCATTCCCAGGTCTCCAGCCGGCGATACGGCGCCGTGCGCATCGCCGTCACTGCGGACCAGGCGCCAAGCTGTTTCAGCAGCCCCACCGAGGTGCAGCCGATAGCGGAAATGCGCAGATCCGGCGGGCTTTGCGCCTCGAACGCCTGCGGCGCCTGATGTTCCAGCAACGCCACCGACCAGCCCGCCTGCGCCAGCCCGAGGGCCGCCGCCGCGCCGACCATGCCGCCGCCCACCACCACCGCGTCATACCGATTTTGAGATGTCTTCATATTGGCTATGTTTTCTGTGTGAATGCTCGCCATCCCACCCGGCATGGCGTTTTGCGCAGTGTACCGGATTTTCGCTTCGGCTTCAGGTTGCGTGCCATTTTCCCCCGCGCTGGTCACAACGGCGGCAAATGATTACAATACGCGCCCTGCATGTCGCGTAACGCAACTTTCGCTCCGCACTGAGTAATGGCAAGTCAATGACGAAAAAACTACATATCAAAACCTGGGGCTGCCAGATGAATGAGTACGATTCATCGAAAATGGCCGACCTGTTGAACAGCACGCACGGCTTCGAGTGGACCGAAAACGCCGAAGAAGCGGACGTGCTGTTGCTTAACACCTGCTCGATCCGCGAAAAAGCGCAGGAGAAAGTTTTCGCCATGCTGGGGCGCTGGCGCTTGCTGAAAGAAAAGAACCCGTCTGTCATCATCGGGGTCGGCGGTTGCGTGGCCTCGCAAGAAGGTGAACTGATCCGCAGCCGCGCGCCCTGCGTCGACGTGGTATTCGGCCCGCAGACCCTGCACCGCCTGCCGGAAATGATCAACCACGTCCAGGGCACCCGCAGCCCGGTGGTCGACATCAGCTTCCCGGAGATCGAAAAATTCGACCGTCTGCCGGAACCGCGCGCCGAAGGCCCGACCGCGTTCGTGTCGATCATGGAAGGCTGCAACAAATACTGCACTTTCTGCGTGGTGCCTTACACCCGCGGTGAAGAAGTGAGCCGCCCGAGCGACGACGTGCTGTTCGAAATCGCCCAGCTGGCGGCGCAGGGCGTGCGCGAGGTCAACCTGCTCGGCCAAAACGTCAACGCTTACCGCGGCGCCACGCATGACGGCGATATCTGCTCGTTCGCCGAACTGCTGCGCCTGGTGGCGGCCATCGACGGCATCGATCGCATTCGCTTCACCACCAGCCACCCTATCGAGTTCACCGACGATATCATCGCGGTGTACGAAGACACGCCGGAACTGGTCAGCTTCCTGCATCTGCCGGTGCAGAGCGGTTCGGATCGCATCCTGACCATGATGAAACGCGCCCACACCGCGCTGGAGTACAAGGCGATTATCCGCAAGCTGCGCAAGGCGCGCCCGAACATTCAGCTCAGCTCCGATTTCATCGTCGGTTTCCCGGGCGAGAGCCAGGCCGACTTCGAACAGACCATGAACCTGATCGCCGACGTCAACTTCGACGTCAGCTTCAGCTTCATCTATTCGTCGCGCCCGGGCACCCCGGCGGCGGACATGGTTGACGACGTCAGCGAAGAAGAGAAAAAGCAGCGGCTATACATTCTGCAGGATCGCATCAACCAGCAGGCGCTGCAGTTCAGCCGCCGCATGCTCGGCACCGTCCAGCGCATTCTGGTGGAAGGCACCTCGCGCAAAAGCGTAATGGAACTGGCCGGGCGCACGGAGTGCAACCGTGTGGTAAACTTCGAAGGCACGCCTGACATGATCGGCCAGTTTGTCGACGTGGAAATTACCGAGGTGCTGACCAACACCCTGCGTGGCGCAGTGGTGCGCACCGAACAGCAGATGGATCTGCGCGTACATGAATCCCCGCAGTCGGTGATCGCCCGTACCCGCAAAGAAAACGCGCTGGGCGTCGGCATTTACCAGCCCTGACGCCGCGGCGGCCGCCTTATCGCCGCCCGTTCGCGCTACTCCTTACCGTTTCTCCGCCGGGCGCCCGCGCTCGGTGATGTTCTTTTTTATTTTTTTTTGTTGAAGAGGCGACATAACATGCAACTCCCACACTGCCCGAAGTGCAACTCCGAATACACCTACCAGGACAATGCCCTGTTCATCTGCCCTGAGTGCGCCCATGAGTGGAGCGACAGCGCCCCGGCGGAAGATCAGGACGCGCTGATCGTCAAAGACGCCAACGGCAACCTGCTGGCGGACGGCGACGCGGTCACCGTGATCAAGGACCTGAAGGTCAAAGGCAGTTCCTCGATGCTGAAAATCGGCACCAAGGTGAAAAACATTCGTCTGGTGGAAGGCGATCACAACATCGACTGCAAAATCGACGGTTTCGGCCCGATGAAACTGAAGTCCGAATTCGTGAAAAAGAACTGATTCCCGGCGGTCTTGTCCTGTGATGACGCGGCGGGCTTTGCGCCCCGCCGCGTTTTTTCCTTGTCTTCCCTTGAATTCCGCCGACGGCGCACAGATAGATCAGCGGTAAACTTGCGCCGTTGCGGCGCACCATGAATAATTCAAGAAAGAGAGTATTCAGGCTCGCCCTGAACGCGCGCGTCCCGGACGCGCTATGTGACATCAACCAGGCCCGATGTGACCTAGAGGAATAGTTTGAACGTCGCAACACAAGAAATTTTGTTAGAGCCCGCAGACAACCAGCGTTTGCTCAGCCTGTGCGGCCCGTTTGATGACAACATCAAGCAACTCGAGCGCCGATTGGGCATCGAAATCAATCGCCGCGACAACCGTTTCAAGCTGGTCGGCAAGAACCTGTGCGTGGTCGCCGCCGCCGATATCCTGCGCCATCTTTACGTGGATACCGCGCCGATTCGCGGCGTGATCCCGGATATCGATCCGGAGCAAATCCATCTGGCGATCAAAGAGAGCCGGGTGCTGGAACAGGTCGCCGACAGCGTGCCGGATTACGGCAAGGCGGTCACCATTAAAACCAAGCGCGGCATGGTGAAACCGCGCACGCCTAACCAGGCGCAATACATCGCCAACATTCTCGATCACGACATCACCTTCGGCATCGGCCCGGCGGGCACCGGCAAAACCTACCTGGCGGTCGCCGCCGCGGTGGATGCGCTGGAACGCCAGGAAATTCGCCGCATTCTGCTGACCCGTCCCGCGGTCGAAGCCGGCGAAAAGCTGGGCTTCCTGCCGGGCGATCTGAGCCAGAAGGTCGATCCTTATCTGCGCCCGCTGTACGACGCCCTGTTCGAAATGCTGGGCTTCGAGCGCGTGGAGAAGCTCATCGAGCGCAACGTGATCGAAGTCGCGCCGCTGGCCTATATGCGCGGCCGCACGCTGAACGACGCCTTTATCATTCTGGATGAGAGCCAGAACACCACCATCGAACAGATGAAGATGTTCCTGACGCGCATCGGTTTCAACTCGAAGGCGGTCATCACCGGCGACGTCACCCAGATCGACCTACCGCGCAACCAGAAATCCGGCCTGCGCCACGCGGTGGAAGTGCTGTCGGACGTGGAAGAGCTGAGCTTCAACTTCTTCCACAGCGAAGACGTGGTGCGCCACCCGGTGGTGGCCCGCGTGGTCATCGCCTATGAGGCCTGGGAAGCGGCCGAACAGAAACGCAAAGACGCGATTGCCGAACAACGTAAGCGCGAGGCGCTCGCCGCCTCCGAGCAGGAGACACCATGAGCCAGGTGATTTTGGATTTGCAGATTGCCTGTGAAAGCAGCGACGGCCTGCCGGACGAGGCCACCTTCCAGCGCTGGCTGGAAGGCGTGCTGCCGCAATTTCAGGAAGAGGCCGAGGTGACCGTGCGTCTGGTGGACGAAGCGGAAAGCCACGAGCTGAACCTGACCTACCGCGGCAAAGACAAGCCGACCAACGTGCTCTCTTTCCCGTTCGAAGCCCCGCCGGGCATCGAGCTGCCGCTGCTCGGCGATCTGATCATCTGCCGCCAGGTGGTTGAACAGGAAGCGATTGAGCAAGGCAAGGCGCTGGAGGCCCACTGGGCGCATATGGTTGTCCACGGCAGCCTCCATCTGCTAGGGTATGACCACATCGAAGACGATGAAGCCGAAGAAATGGAGTCTTTGGAAACCGAAATCATGCACGGACTGGGCTATCCTGATCCGTACCTGGCGGAAAAAGACCCCGTCTGACGTCAGCCGTTTACCCTACAGCCCCTCTGCGGGGCTGTCGCTGACGCCCCTTAACTCTGACATGAGTGACAGTAACGAAAACGCCATGAGCGACGACCATTCACAAAGCAATGACAGCCCCAGTCCCAAGAAGGGGTTCTTTACTCTTATCCTTAACCAGTTGTTCCACGGCGAGCCCAAAAACCGTGGCGATCTGGTCGAGCTGATCCGCGATTCCGAACAAAACGACCTGATCGATCCCGATACCCGCGACATGCTGGAAGGGGTGATGGATATCGCCGAACAGCGCGTGCGCGACATCATGATCCCCCGCTCCCAGATGGTGACGCTCAAGCGCAACCAGACGCTGGAAGAGTGCCTGGACGTGATTATCGACTCCGCCCACTCGCGTTTCCCGGTGATCAGCGAAGACAAAGATCACATCGAAGGCATCCTGATGGCCAAGGATCTGCTGCCGTTCATGCGCGCAGATTCCGAGCCGTTCAGCATCGACAAGGTGCTTCGCACCGCGGTGGTGGTGCCGGAAAGCAAGCGCGTCGACCGGATGCTGAAAGAATTCCGCTCCCAGCGCTATCACATGGCGATTGTCATTGACGAATTCGGCGGCGTGTCCGGCCTGGTCACCATCGAAGATATCCTGGAACTGATCGTCGGCGAGATCGAAGACGAATATGACGACGAAGACGATCTGGATATCCGCCAGCTCAGCCGCCACATGTACACCGTGCGCGCGCTGGCCCCGATCGAAGACTTCAACGAAGCCTTCGGCACCCACTTCAGCGATGACGAGGTCGATACCATCGGCGGTCTGGTGATGCAGGCCTTCGGCCACCTGCCGGCGCGCGGGGAAACCATTGAAATCGAAGGTTACCTATTTAAAGTTGCCATGGCCGACAGTCGACGTATCATCCAGGTTCATGTAAAAATTCCGGACGATTCTCCACCACCGAAACTGGAAGATTAAATCCAACATGGCTAAAGCCTCATTACTTGAACGCCAGCGGGTTCGCGCCCTGCTGGCGCTGTTGTCAGGTGCCGGCGGGACGCTGGCGTTCTCGCCCTACGACTTCTGGCCCGCGGCCATCGTCTCCCTGTTCGGCCTGCTGGCCGTTACCCTCAATCGCACCACCAAACAGTCCGCCCTGCTCGGCTTTGTCTGGGGCTTCGGGCTGTTCGGCAGCGGCATCAACTGGGTGTATGTCAGCATCGCCGATTTCGGCGGCATGCCGTTCGCCGTCAACGTCTTCCTGGTGGTACTGCTCGCCGCTTACCTGTCGCTGTACACCGGGCTGTTCGCCGGGCTGCTGACGCGCCTGTGGCCGGCCACCAGTTGGTGGCGGCTGGCCATCGCCGCGCCGGCGCTGTGGCAGGTGACCGAATTCCTGCGCGGCTGGGTGCTGACCGGCTTCCCGTGGCTGCAGTTCGGCTACAGCCAGATCAACGGCCCGCTGAAAGGCATCGCGCCGCTGCTGGGTGTTGACGCCATCACCTTTGTGCTGATGGCCATCGCCGGCCTGCTGGTGTACGCCGTCAATCAACGGCGCCTGTCGGCAGCCGTGATCGCCGCCGCGCTGCTGCTGTTGCCGTGGCCGCTGCGCCAGCTGCAGTGGTTTACCCCGCAGCCGGAGAAAGCGGTGAACGTCGCCATGGTGCAAGGCAACATTCCCCAGTCAATGAAGTGGGATCCGAGCATCCTGCTCAGCACGCTGCAAACCTATCTGGACGAAACCCGCCCTTACATGGGCAAGGCGCCGATCATCATCTGGCCAGAGTCCGCCATCCCTGACTTCGAGCCGCGTCAGAACGGCTTCCTGACCATGATGGATGACCTGATGCGGGCGAAGAACAGCAGCCTGATCACCGGCATCGTCGATGCGCGCGCCACCCCACAAGGCGTGCAGGAATACAACAGCGCCATCGTGCTGGGCGAACCGACGCCGTACAGCTACCCGGCCAAAGATCGCTACAACAAGCATCACCTGGTGCCGTTCGGCGAATTCGTGCCGCTGGGTGAACTGTTGCGCCCTATCGCGCCGTTCTTCAATCTGCCGATGTCCGGTTTCAGCCGCGGCGACTACGTGCAGCCGCAGCTCAGCGTACGCGGCTACAACCTGACGGCGGCCATCTGTTACGAGATCGTGCTGGGCCAGCAGGTGCGCGATAACTTCCGCCCGGACACCAACTTCCTGCTGACCATCTCCAACGACGCCTGGTTCGGCCACTCCATCGGCCCGTGGCAGCACTTCCAGATGGCGCGCATGCGGGCGCTGGAGCTCGGCCGGCCGCTGCTGCGCAGCACCAATAACGGCGTCACCGCCGCGGTGGATGCAAACGGCGAGGTGATCGCCGAGATCCCGCAGTTTACCCGCCAGGTGCTCGAAGTGAAGGTCACGCCGACCACCGGCGTCACGCCTTATGCGCGCTTCGGCGCCACACCGCTGTGGGTGATTACCCTGCTGCTGGGCGGCTGGGCGCTGATGTTGGGCTTGCGCCGCAAATAATCCTCTTCGCCGGGGCGCGCCCGCCGCGCCCCGCGTTCCCGTCAATATCCCCGCCTCAGTCAGAAAACGTCGTTAAATCAACGCGGCTGGCACACTCCTTGCTTTTATCTATGGCGACATCGCGCGCCGGTTTACTTTTGCTGACGTTTTGTCGCACCTGCGCACATTTTGGGTGCATTAAGCGCACCGCGCGGGTGCGCCGACGTTTTGTTGCATTGATTTGGTGCGCGCGGCGTCTCAAAAAATGAAACATTTTAGTTTCAAGGTGTTCACAATCGGTTATTTTTTAACAGCGTTCAGTTCATAAGACTATCTTTATAACTTGAGCAATAAACAGTCGATTTAACCTGACGCTCTTTAGTCAGAGCCACAACAACAGCAAAGGAGTTGGACCATGCAAATGCGTAAATTGGCGTTATCGTTACTGCTGCTCGGTGCGGCAGGTAGCGTGGCGCATGCGGAAGACCTGACCGGTACGCTGAAGAAAATCAAAGACAATGGCGTGATCGTTGTCGGCCACCGCGAATCGTCAGTGCCGTTCTCCTACTACGACAACCAACAAAAAGTTGTGGGCTACTCTCAGGACTACTCCAACCAAATCGTTGAAGCCGTTAAGAAAAAGCTGAATGCGCCGAATCTGCAGGTGAAAATGCTGCCGATTACCTCGCAGAACCGCATCCCGCTGCTGCAAAACGGAACCTATGATTTCGAGTGCGGATCCACCACCAATAACCTCGAGCGCCAGAAACAGGCCGCCTTCTCCGACACCATTTTCGTGGTCGGCACCCGCTTGCTGGTGAAAAAGGGCTCCGACATCAAAGACTTTAAAGACCTGGCCGGCAAACCGGTGGTGGTCACCTCCGGCACCACCTCCGAAGTGCTGCTGAACAAGCTGAACGACAGCGACAAGATGAACATGCGCATCATCAGCGCCAAAGACCACGGCGATTCCTTCCGCACACTGGAAAGCGGCCGCGCCGTGGCCTTCATGATGGATGATGCCCTGCTGGCGGGCGAACGCGCCAAGGCCAAGAAACCGGATCAGTGGGAAATCATCGGCACGCCGCAGTCGAAAGAGGCCTACGGCTGCATGCTGCGCAAAGACGATCCTGAGTTTAAAAAGCTGGTCGATGACACTATCGCCCAGGCGCAAACCTCCGGTGAAGCGGCCAAGTGGTTTGAGAAATGGTTCAAGCAGCCTATTCCACCGAAAAACCTCAACATGAACTTCGAACTGTCGGACGACATGAAGCAACTGTTCAAAGAGCCAAACGACAAAGCGTTGAACTAAATAGAACAAAAGCCGGCGCGGCCGCCAGGCCAAACCGGCCCAGTTGATGACTGGGACAGACAGAAATGAGGGGGGCCGTTCCCCTCCCTCATTTTCCCCAAGGCGCATCACCGACACCCGTACACAACAAGCCAGCCAGACTGGCCGCGCGGCGATCGGAGCTCATCAAGTCATCAATCTTCGGCGCCCTGCGCCCGTTTATCGGAGTTTGTTATGTCAATAGATTGGAACTGGGGTATCTTCCTGCAGCAGGCCCCGTTTGGGAACACCACTTACCTCGGCTGGATCTGGTCCGGCTTTCAGGTCACGGTGGCCCTCTCCGTCTGTGCCTGGATTATCGCTTTCTTCGTCGGTTCACTGTTCGGTATCTTGCGTACCGTGCCCAACCGCTTTCTTTCCACCCTCGGCACCTGTTACGTCGAACTGTTCCGCAACGTGCCGCTGATCGTGCAATTCTTTACCTGGTATCTGGTGATCCCCGAGCTGCTACCGGCCAATATCGGCACCTGGTTCAAAACCGAGCTGGATCCCAACGTGCAGTTCTTTGTTTCTTCCATGCTCTGCCTGGGGCTGTTTACCGCCGCCCGCGTTTGCGAACAGGTGCGCGCCGCCATTCAGTCCCTGCCGCGCGGCCAGAAAGCCGCCGGGCTGGCGATGGGCCTGACGCTGCCGCAAACCTACCGCTACGTGCTGTTGCCGAACGCCTACCGGGTGATCGTGCCGCCGATGACCTCGGAGATGCTCAACCTGGTCAAAAACTCCGCCATCGCCTCCACCATCGGCCTGGTGGACATGGCCGCGCAGGCCGGCAAGCTGTTGGATTACTCCGCACACGCCTATGAATCCTTTACCGCCATCACGCTGGCTTATATCGGCATCAACGCCGTTATCATGCTGTTTATGCGTCTGGTCGAAAAGAAAGTGCAGTTGCCTGGCAACCTGGGGAGTAAATAATGTACGAATTTGACTGGGCGTCGATCGTCCCAAGCTTCCCTTATCTGCTGCAAGGCATGGTGATCACGCTGAAGATCACCGTGACCGCCATCGTGGTCGGCATCCTGTGGGGCACCGTGCTGGCGGTGATGCGTCTGTCGCCGTTCAAGCCGATAAGCTGGTTCGCCACCCTGTACGTCAACCTGTTCCGTTCGGTGCCGCTGGTGATGGTGCTGCTGTGGTTCTATCTGGTGGTTCCAAGCTTATTACAACAGGTTCTAGGGCTGTCGCCGAAAACCGATATTCGCCTGATCTCGGCTATGGTAGCCTTTTCCCTGTTTGAAGCGGCCTATTACTCGGAAATCATCCGCGCCGGTATCATCAGCATCTCGCGCGGCCAATCCTCCGCCGCGCTGGCGCTGGGCATGACCCACTGGCAGTCCATGCGGCTGGTGATCCTGCCGCAGGCGTTCCGCGCCATGGTGCCGCTGCTGCTGACCCAGGGCATCGTACTGTTCCAGGATACCTCGCTGGTTTACGTACTGAGCCTGGCCGACTTCTTCCGCACCGCGTCGACCATTGGCGAACGCGACGGCACCCAGGTTGAAATGATCCTGTTCGCCGGTTTTGTCTATTTTGTTATCAGCCTCGCCGCCTCTGCGCTGGTAAGCTATTTGAAGAAAAGGACTGTTTGATGATATCCCTGAAAAATGTTTCCAAGTGGTACGGTCACTTCCAAGTGTTGACCGATTGCACCACCGAAGTGAAAAAAGGCGAAGTGGTCGTCGTCTGCGGTCCTTCAGGTTCCGGCAAATCCACCCTGATCAAAACCGTCAACGGCCTCGAGCCGATCCAGCAGGGAAGCATCCTGGTGAACGGCACCCCGGTCAACGACAAGAAAACCAACCTGGCGCAGCTGCGTGCCAAAGTCGGCATGGTGTTCCAACATTTTGAGCTATTCCCGCACCTGTCTATCATCGACAACCTGACGCTGGCGCAGGTGAAAGTGCTCAAGCGCGATAAGACAGCCTCACGCGAGAAGGGCCTGAAGCTGCTGGAACGCGTCGGCCTCTCCGCCCATGCCAACAAGTTCCCCGGCCAGCTGTCCGGCGGCCAGCAGCAGCGCGTCGCCATCGCCCGCGCGCTGTGCATGGATCCTATAGCCATGCTGTTCGATGAACCGACCTCGGCGCTCGATCCGGAAATGATCAACGAAGTGCTGGACGTGATGGTCGAACTGGCGAACGAAGGCATGACCATGATGGTGGTAACCCACGAAATGGGCTTCGCCCGCAAGGTGGCGAATCGGGTGATCTTTATGGACGAAGGCAAAATCGTCGAAGACCGCAACAAAGACGATTTCTTCAACAACCCCGAGTCCGATCGCGCCAAGGACTTCCTGGCCAAGATCCTGCACTAAACGCTCTCGATGCGCCCCGCCAGGGGCGCATCTTTTCTCCCGGCACTAAAAGCGCTTGTTTCTCCCCGGTTTTGATCCGATGCTCGCTGGATAACAAACAGAGGAGAAAGAACATGCCCCGCCCTATTATCATCGATTGCGATCCCGGCCTCGACGACGCCATCGCGCTGGCCATGGCGCTGCGTTCGCCGGAGCTGGACGTCAAAGCCATTACCACCTCCGCCGGCAACCAGACGCCGGAGAAAACCCTGCATAATGCGCTGGGCCTGCTGACCCTGATGCAGCGCGAGGACATCCCGGTCGCCGCCGGCGCCGGCGGCCCGCTGATGCGCGAGCTGGTGATCGCCGACTATGTCCACGGCAAAACCGGCATGGGCAACACCCACCTGCCGACGCCGACCCTCAAACCCGATCCCCGCGGCGCCGTCGAGCTGATCGCCGACCTGCTGCGCGCCAGCCCGCAGCCGATCACCCTGGTGGTGACCGGCCCGATGACCAATATCGCCCTGCTACTGGCCCAGCATGCCGAGTTGAAAAGCCGCATCGAGCGCATCGTATTCATGGGCGGCGGCATGAACGCCGGCAATACTACGCCGGTGGCGGAGTTCAACATCTTCGTCGATCCCGAAGCCGCCGAAATGGTGCTGAAATCCGGCGTGCCGCTGACCATGGCCGGGCTGAACGTCACCCATCAGGCGCTGGTGTTGCCGCAGGATATCGAGCGCATTCGTCAGATAGACAATCCGGTCGCGCAGGCGGTCGCGGAGATGCTCGATTTTTACCTGCCGCTGTACCTCAGCCATCCGCGCGGCCTGCCCGGCGCAGCGATGCACGATCCCTGCACCATCGCCTGGCTGCTGGCGCCACAGCTGTTCACCGGCGTAGAACGCTGGGTCGGCGTGGAGACCAAAGGGGAATACACCGTCGGCATGACGGTGGTGGACTATTTCCAGCAAACCGGCAACGCGGCCAACGTGGAAGTGCTGACCGGCATCAACCGCGAGGGCTTTATCGATCTGCTGGCCGAGCGCGTAGCGCGTTATTGATCCTATCGGGGCGCGCTCGCGCCCCTCATTCAACTTTTTTGATTTAACTCAGCGAATTTTTGCGCTATCACTGTTCATGGCTTGCCTCTACCATGCGTTTACACCGACTGACATCGTTACCGATTAGCCTTCGCCTGGAGATAAGCCAATGAGCCGCGTACTGGTCCTGAAATCAAGCATTCTGGGTGAATATTCCCAGTCTGGAAAATTAGTCGATTTTTTTGTTGAACAATGGCGTGAAACTCACCCTGAAGACACGTTTACCGTGCGCGATTTGGCCAACCCAACGCTGCCGGAGCTGGATGGTGAAGTGATGGCCGGCTTTACCGCCGGCGACAAACCGCTGACGCCGCATCAGCAAAGCACCCTGGCGCTGTCCGATGAGCTGATTGCCGAGCTGAAATCGCACGACACGCTGATCATCAGCGCCCCGATGTACAACTTCAACATCCCGACGCAGCTGAAGATCTACTTCGATCTTATCGCCCGCGCCGGGCAGACGTTCCGCTATACCTCCGCCGGCGCCGAAGGGCTGGTGACGGGCAAGAAAGCGATCGTCATCTCCAGCCGCGGTGGCATCCACGCCGACATGCCGACGGATCTGATCACGCCGTACGTGAAGTTGTTCCTGGGCTTTATCGGCATCACCGACGTTGAATTCGTGCTGGCGGAAGGCTTCGCCTATGGCCCGGAAGCGGCGGAGAAAGCCGCCCAGGACAGCCGCATCGCGGTCGTGCAGAAAATCCCGGCCGGCGTCGCCGTACCGGCCAGCGCACCGGCGCAGGCGGACGTTGCCCCGGCAACCGTCAGCGGCGGTTTCCTGAGCAACCTGCTGAAGAAACTGTTCCGTTAAACGCCGGCCTTAGCGTTCCCCGCCCTGGCGGGGAACGTCCTCAAGGTTCAAACGGCCGGCGCTGGAACTGGTCGTGACCGCATTTCGGGCAGAGCGGCAGCACCTCCGGCGTGTAAAACGCCAGATGGTAGTGACACTGCTCGCACACCAGATTGCCCAGCCCCACCACTTCACCGCTGTGGTAAACGCCGTGGTGGCTGACATCCTTGAACACCTCGCGCCACTCCAGCTGGGTTTTGTCGGTGATATCCGCCAGTTCCTGCCACAGGCTCTCTTTAATCACGCGCATAAACACGCTGTCGGTAAACTCGTCCCGGCTCTCCTGATAGCTGCGGGCGAACTCCTCCAGATCGCGCCGCACCGCCTGCGTCACCTGCCGCACTTCGTCGCGGGTCAAATCTTCGGCCTCGTTCAAGCGCCGCTCCGCGCTGGCCACCAGTTCATCGATATCGCGTTCGCCGTTTTTCAGGCGTTCGCTCAGCGATGCCACCAATTCGCGGTAATACTGAGCAACCTTGTTCATAGACTCTCCTCGATAAACGCTGCGCCGGACTTGGCTGTAGGGATCCCCCCTAAGCTACTTGTTCTTATTTTAGCCGTAAATGACTGATGTCACTTGGCAAGACGCGGGATCCGCAGGTTGTGAGCCGCGTCATGACGGCGTTTTTTTTAAATGCGCCGAGTCAGGCGCTTGGAGTTGTTGCCGGGAGGTCTTATCAGCTATGCTATGCGGATCTACGAATACTAAATGTTCATTGCGTTGCCTCTGACCGGGGCAACGGTTTACACCTACAGGACCACCGGCCGCCATGCAAGAGCAATACCGTCCAGAAGACATAGAATCGAACGTACAGCTTCACTGGCAAGAGAAGCAGACTTTCAAAGTTACCGAAGACGACAGCAAGGAAAAGTACTACTGCCTATCCATGCTGCCTTACCCGTCCGGCCGACTGCACATGGGCCACGTTCGTAACTACACTATCGGCGACGTGATCTCGCGCTATCAGCGCATGCTGGGCAAAAACGTACTGCAGCCGATCGGCTGGGATGCGTTCGGCCTGCCGGCGGAAGGCGCAGCGGTGAAAAACAACACCGCGCCGGCCCCGTGGACCTACGACAACATCGAATACATGAAGAACCAGCTGAAACTGCTGGGCTTCGGCTACGACTGGGATCGCGAAATCGCCACCTGCCAGCCGGAATACTATCGCTGGGAACAGTGGTTCTTCACCAAGCTGTATGAAAAAGGCCTGGTCTACAAGAAGACTTCGGCGGTGAACTGGTGTCCGCACGATCTGACCGTGCTGGCCAACGAACAGGTTATCGACGGCTGCTGCTGGCGCTGCGACACTAAGGTCGAGCGTAAAGAGATCCCGCAGTGGTTCATCAAAATCACCGCTTACGCCGATCAGCTGCTGAACGATCTGGACACGCTTGAAAGCTGGCCGGAGCAGGTGAAAACCATGCAGCGCAACTGGATTGGCCGCTCCGAAGGCGTGGAAATCACCTTCGACGTGGCGGACAGCGAAGAGAAGCTGACGGTTTACACCACCCGCCCGGACACCTTCATGGGCGCCACCTACGTGGCGGTCGCCGCGGGCCACCCGCTGGCGCAACAGGGCGCGCGCAACAACCCGGCGCTGACCGAGTTCATCGACGAATGCCGCAACACCAAAGTGGCCGAAGCAGAAATGGCGACGATGGAGAAGAAAGGCATGCCGACCGGCCTGTTCGTGGTCCACCCGCTGAGCGGCGAGAAGCTGCCGGTGTGGGTCGCCAACTTCGTGCTGATGGAATACGGCACCGGCGCCGTGATGGCAGTACCGGCGCACGACCAGCGCGACTGGGAATTCGCCACCAAATATGATTTGCCGATCAAACCGGTGATCCTGAACCTCGACGGCAGCCAGCCTGACGTGAGCGCCGAAGCGATGACCGACAAAGGCGCGCTGTTCAACTCCGGCGAGTTCGACGGTCTGGACAATGAAGCGGGCTTCAACGCCATCGCCGACAAACTGGTCGCCAAGGGCGTAGGCCAGCGTAAGGTTAACTACCGTCTGCGCGACTGGGGTGTCTCCCGCCAGCGTTATTGGGGCGCGCCAATCCCGATGGTGACGCTGGAAGACGGCACCGTAATGCCGACGCCGGAAGACCAGCTGCCGGTGATCCTGCCGGAAGACGTGGTCATGGACGGCATCACCAGCCCGATCAAGGCCGATCCTGAGTGGGCGAAAACCACCGTCGACGGCCAGCCGGCGCTGCGCGAAACCGACACCTTCGACACCTTTATGGAGTCCTCCTGGTACTACGCGCGCTACACCTGCCCGCAGTATGACCAGGGCATGCTGGATCCGGCCGCCGCCAACTACTGGCTGCCGGTCGATCAATATATCGGCGGCATCGAGCACGCCATCATGCACCTGATGTACTTCCGCTTCTTCCACAAGCTGATGCGCGATGCGGGCCTGGTGGATTCCGATGAGCCGGCCAAGCGCCTGCTGTGTCAGGGCATGGTGCTGGCCGACGCCTTCTACTACACCGGCAACAGCGGCGAGCGCGTCTGGGTATCCCCGGTTGACGCCACCGTCGAGCGCGACGACAAGGGCCGCATCATCAAGGCTACGGATCCGCAAGGCCGTGAACTGGTCTATGCTGGCATGAGCAAAATGTCGAAGTCGAAGAACAACGGCATCGACCCGCAGGAGATGGTGGAAAAATACGGCGCGGACACCGTGCGTCTGTTCATGATGTTCGCTTCACCGGCAGAAATGACGCTGGAGTGGCAGGAATCCGGCGTGGAAGGGGCTAACCGCTTCCTGAAACGCGTGTGGAAACTGGCCTATGATCACGTGGAAAAAGGCGCGGTGCAGCCGCTGAACGTGGCGTCGCTGAACGAAGATCAGAAAGCGCTGCGCCGCGATCTGCACAAAACCATCGCCAAGGTGACCGACGATATCGGCCGCCGTCAGACCTTCAACACCGCAATCGCCGCCGTGATGGAGCTGATGAACAAGCTGGCCCGCGCGCCGCAGGAGAGCGAGCAGGATCGCGCGCTGCTGCAAGAAGCGCTGCTGGCCGTGGTGCGCATGCTGTATCCGTTCACCCCTCACGTGTGCTTCACCCTGTGGCAGGCGCTGGGTGGCGAAGGCGACGTGGACACCGCGCCATGGCCGGTTGCCGACGAGCAGGCGATGGTCGAAGACTCCAAGCTGGTGGTGGTGCAGGTGAACGGCAAGGTTCGCGCTAAAATCACCGTATCTGCCGATGCGACCGAAGAGCAAGTGCGCGCGCGCGCTGCCGAAGAGCATCTGGTGGCTAAATATCTGGACGGCGTCACGATTCGCAAAGTGATTTACGTTCCGGGCAAACTGCTTAACCTGGTTGTGGGTTAACACAAGGAGGAGTTGTGCGACAACGTATTCTGACGCTGTTGCTGGGGTTGGCGGTGCTGGTCACCGCCGGCTGCGGTTTTCACCTGCGTGGCACCACGCAGGTGCCTAATGAAATGAAAACGCTGATCCTGGACAGTTCGGATCCTTACGGGCCATTGACGCGCGCGGTGCGTGAGCAACTGCGTTTGAACGCCGTGACCATCGTCAGCGATCCGAAGCGTAAAGACGTGCCTTCTCTGCGCATCGTCGGCGCGACGGAAAGCCAGGATACCGCCTCGATCTTCCAGGACGGTAAAACCGCCGAGTACCAGTTGGTGCTGACCGTGCAGGCCCAGGTGCTGATCCCGGGCCACGACCTGTATCCGCTGTCGGTGAAAGTGTTCCGTTCGTTCTTCGACAACCCGCTGACCGCGCTGGCCAAGGACTCCGAGCAGGAGATCATTCGCCAGGAAATGCGTGAGCAGGCGGCGCAGCAACTGGTGCGCAAACTGCTGACCGTGCACGCGGCGGAAGAAGAAAACCGGCAGAAAGCCGCTGCCGTCGGCGAACGAGCGGCAAGCCAAACCGCACAATGATCCGCATTTATCCGGAACAACTTGCCGCGCAGCTCCGAGAGGGGCTGCGCGCTTGTTATTTATTGAGCGGCAATGAACCGCTGCTGCTGCAGGAAAGCCAGGATTTGCTCCGGCAGGCCGCGCAACAGCAGCAGTTCAGCGAGCACTACAGCATTTCCCTCGACGCCCATACTGACTGGGACGCCATCTTCGGCATCTGCCAGGCGATGAGCCTGTTCGCCAGCCGCCAGACGCTGCTGCTGATCTTCCCGGAAAACGGCCCGACGGCGCCGATCGGCGAACAGCTGACCAAGCTCGCCACGCTGCTGCACGAGGATATTTTGCTGATCCTGCGCGGCCCGCGCCTCACCAAAGCGCAGGAAAACAGCGCCTGGTTCAAGGCGCTCAGCCCGCACGGCGCTCTCGTCAGTTGCCAGACGCCTGAACAGGCGCAGCTGCCGCGCTGGGTCGCCGCGCGCGCCAAGTCGATGAAACTGGAGTTGGACGACGCGGCCAATCAGCTGCTGTGCTACTGCTACGAAGGCAACCTGCTGGCGCTGTCGCAGGCGCTGGAGCGGCTGTCGCTGCTGCACCCGGACGGCAAGCTCACCCTGCCGCGCGTCGAGCAGGCGGTGAACGACGCCGCCCACTTCACGCCGTTCCACTGGCTGGATGCCCTGCTGGCCGGCAAGAGCAAGCGCGCCTGGCATATTTTGCAGCAGCTGCAGCAAGAGGACGTGGAGCCGGTGATCCTGCTGCGCACCCTGCAGCGCGAACTGCTGCTATTGCTGACGCTGCAGCGCCGCATGGCTTCCGCGCCGCTGCGCTCGCTGTTCGATCAGCACAAGGTCTGGCAGAACCGCCGCCCGCTGGTGACCCAGGCGTTGCAACGCCTGTCCGGCCCCCAGCTGCAGCAGGCGGTACAGCTGCTGACGCAAATCGAGCTGACCCTCAAGCAGGACTATGGCCAGTCGGTCTGGCCGGAACTGGAAACCCTGTCGATGCTGCTGTGCGGCAAACCCCTGGCCACGAGTTTTAGCGATGCCCACTAACCCGGAACACCCCACCGTTTTGCACGCGCTGTTCGGCGGCACCTTTGATCCGATCCACTATGGCCACCTGCGGCCGGTGGAGGCGCTGGCCGCCGAAGTGGGCCTGAATCGCGTCACGCTGCTGCCTAACCATGTGCCGCCGCACCGCCCGCAGCCGGAGGCCAATGCGCAGCAGCGCCTGAAGATGGTCGAGCTGGCGATCGCCGGCAACCCGCTGTTTGCGGTCGACGATCGCGAACTGCACCGCACCACGCCCTCCTACACCATCGAGACGTTGGAAACGATTCGTAAAGAGCGTGGCGCCGCCCAGCCGCTGGCGTTTATTATTGGCCAGGACTCGCTGCTGACGCTGCATAAGTGGCACCGCTGGCAGGCGCTGTTGGACGTCTGCCACCTGCTGGTGCTGGCGCGCCCGGGCTATAACGATCGCATGGACACGCCGGAACTGCAGCAGTGGCTGGAACGCCATCGCACCGCCGACCCGGCGCTGCTCAGCCGTCGCCCGCACGGCCATATCTATCTGGCCGATACGCCGGAGCTGGAAATTTCCGCCACCGAGATCCGCCAGCGCCGCCATCAGGGCCTCAACTGCGACGACCTGCTGCCGCGCCCGGTGCAGCGCTATATCGAGTTGCAGGGTTTATATCGCTAGTGAAAGGTGCGTGATATACTGCGCCGCTATTTTTCAGGTATCCGCTGAAAACCCCGGAAACCTTAGCTGGCCGGGCAGTCACCAGTTAGCTGGCTTTCAGCGGCAGCCTGCCGAAACCATTATCCGGTTACGCCGCGGCGCGCGCATTTTGCCCGCCGCAGCCGACTGAACAGAACACACCCGAGGGGGAACCTTTGCAAGGTAAAGCGCTCCAAGATTTCGTCATCGATAAAATCGATGATCTGAAAGGCCAAGACATTGTCGCTCTGGACGTCCAGGGCAAATCCAGCATCACCGATTGCATGATCATCTGCACCGGCACCTCAACGCGCCACGTGATGTCGATCGCCAGCCACGTGGTGCAGGAATCCCGCGCCGCGGGCATGGAGCTGTACGGCATGAAAGGCCAGGAAGCCTCCGACTGGATCGTGGTCGATCTGGGCGAAGTGATCGTGCACGTGATGCAGGAAGAGAGCCGTCGCCTGTACGAGCTGGAAAAACTCTGGAGCTAAGCGGTGAAACTGCAATTGGTGGCGGTCGGCACCAAAATGCCAGACTGGGTGCAAACCGGCTTTATGGATTACCTGCACCGCTTTCCCAAAGACATGCCGTTTGAGTTGACCGAGATCCCGGCCGGCAAACGCGGCAAAAACGCCGACATCAAGCGCATTCTGGACAAGGAAGGCGAACAGATGCTGGCGGCGGTGGGCAAAGGCAACCGCATCGTTACGCTGGATATCCCAGGCACGCCGTGGGAAACGCCGCAGCTGGCACAGCAGCTTGAGCGCTGGAAGCAGGATGGCCGCAATGTCAGCTTGCTGATCGGCGGCCCGGAAGGGCTGGCGCCCGCCTGCAAAGCCGCTGCCGAGCAGAGCTGGTCGCTTTCTCCGTTGACGCTGCCGCATCCTTTGGTGCGCGTCCTGGTGGCAGAAAGCCTCTACCGCGCCTGGAGTATTACAACAAATCATCCTTACCACCGGGAATAGCCGGTGGTGACCGTGACAGAGTGAAATAAAGCAGCGGGATGAAAATAGAACGTAACCCTTTTCGCGACTATACGGCTGAATCCGCCCTGTTTGTACGCCGCGCCCTGGTGGCGTTCCTGGTCATCCTGGTGCTGTCCGGCATCCTGATCGCCAACCTGTATAATCTGCAAGTGGTCCGCGTCGAGGATTACCGCACCCGCTCCAACGAAAACCGCATCAAACTGGTGCCCATCGCGCCCAGCCGCGGCATTATCTACGATCGCAACGGCACCCCGCTGGCGCTCAACCGCACCATTTATCAGCTGGAGCTGATGCCGGAGAAGGTCGACGATCTCAAGGCCACGCTGCAGGCGCTGCGCACTGTGGTCGATCTGACTGACGACGACATCGCCAATTTCGAAAAAGAGCGCAAGCGCTCGCGCCGTTTCGTCTCCATTCCGGTGAAAACCGCGCTGACCGAGGTGCAGGTCGCCCGCTTTGCGGTCAATCAGTTCCGCTTCCCCGGCGTGGAAGTGAAAGGCTACCAGCGCCGCTACTATCCTTACGGATCCGCCCTCACCCACGTCACCGGCTATGTGTCGAAGATCAACGACCGCGACGTTGAACGTCTAGACAAAGACGGCAAGCTGGCCAACTACGCCGCCACCCACGATATCGGCAAGCTGGGCATCGAACGCTATTACGAAGACACGCTGCACGGTAAAACCGGTTACGAAGAGGTTGAAGTCAACAACCGCGGCCGGGTGATCCGCCAATTGCACGAGCAGCCGCCTTCCGCCGGCCAGGACGTCTACCTGACGCTCGATCTTGATCTGCAGCGCTATATCGAACAGCTGCTGGTTGGCAGCCGCGCCGCGGTAGTGGTGAGCGATCCGCGCACCGGCGCCATCCTGGCGATGGTGTCCAATCCGAGCTACGATCCGAACCTGTTCGTGGACGGCATTTCCAGCAAGGACTATCAGGGTCTGCTGAACGATCCGAATCGCCCGCTGATCAACCGCGCCACGCAGGGGGTTTATCCGCCCGCGTCGACGGTGAAACCTTATATCGCCGTGTCGGCACTCAGCGCCGGGGTGATCACCAAGAACACCGTAGTGTTCGATCCCGGCTGGTGGCAACTGCCCGGCTCGGAAAAACGCTTTCGCGACTGGAAAAAATGGGGGCACGGCCGCCTGAACGTCACCAAAGCGCTGGAAGAATCCGCGGATACCTACTTCTATCAGGTCGCCTATGATATGGGGATCGATCGGCTGTCGAGCTGGCTGACCAAATTCGGTTACGGCCAGTACACCGGCATCGATCTGGCCGAAGAGCGCTCCGGCCTGATGCCGACGCGCGAATGGAAGCTGAAACGCTATAAAAAACCGTGGTATCAGGGCGACACCATTCCGGTGGGCATCGGCCAGGGTTACTGGACCGCCACGCCGATCCAGATGGCCAAGGCGCTGAACACCCTGATCAACGACGGTACCGTCAAAACGCCGCACCTGCTGCAGAGCACCCGCGTTAACGGCGCGCTGGTGCCGTTCAAACAGGAAGAAAGCACGCAGATCGGCGATATTCACTCCGGCTTCTGGGAAATCGCCAAAGACGGCATGTACGGTGTGGCCAACCGTCCGAACGGGACGGCGCGCAAGTACTTTGCGGACGCATCTTATAAAGCCGCGGCGAAATCGGGCACCGCACAGGTCTTCGGTTACGAAACCTACAACGCCCATAAACTGGCGGAGCACCTGCGCGATCACAAGCTGATGACCGCCTTTGCGCCGTTCAACAACCCGACGGTGTCGGTCGCCATCATTCTGGAAAACGGCGGCTCCGGTCCGGCGGTGGGCACCATCACCCGCCAGATCCTCGACCATATTCTGCTGGGCGACAACAATACGCAATTGCCAAGCGAGGCCCCGCTGCCGCCTGGCGTAGAAGGTGACTAAGGTAGAACATGACTGAAAGCCAACAAAAAGGCTCGATCTGGACCAAAATCCACATCGATCCGACGTTCCTGCTGCTGATCCTGGCCCTGCTGGTCTACAGCGCCTTCGTGATGTGGAGCGCCAGCGGCCAGGACATCGGCATGATGGAGCGCAAGATCGGGCAGATCGTCATGGGGCTGATCGTGATGGCCGTCATGGCGCAGATCCCGCCGCGCGTATACGAAAGCTGGGCGCCCTATCTGTATATTTTCTGCGTGATTTTGCTGATCCTGGTGGACGCCTTCGGGCAGATCAGTAAAGGCGCGCAGCGCTGGCTGGATCTCGGCGTGGTGCGCTTCCAGCCATCGGAAATCGCCAAGATCGCCGTGCCGCTGATGGTGGCGCGCTTTATGAACCGCGATGTCTGCCCGCCTTCGCTGAAAAACACCGCCATCGCGCTGGTGCTGATCTTCCTGCCGACGCTGCTGGTGGCCGCGCAGCCGGATCTGGGCACCTCTATCCTGATCGCCGCTTCCGGCCTGTTCGTACTGTTCCTGTCCGGCATGAGCTGGAAGCTGATCGCCGTCGCCGCCGTCGCGCTGGCGGCCTTCATCCCGGTGCTGTGGTTCTTCCTGATGCACGGCTATCAGCGCGACCGCGTGATGATGCTGCTCGATCCGGAGAGCGACCCGCTCGGCGCCGGTTATCATATCATTCAATCCAAGATCGCCATCGGCTCCGGCGGCCTGTCCGGCAAGGGCTGGCTGCACGGCACCCAGTCGCAGCTGGAGTTCCTGCCGGAGCGCCATACCGACTTTATCTTCGCCGTGTTGGCCGAAGAGCTGGGTCTGATCGGGGTGTTGGTGCTGCTGGCGCTCTACCTGCTGGTGATCATCCGCGGGCTGATGATCGCCGCCAAGGCGCAAACCACCTTCGGCCGCGTGATGGTCGGCGGCTTGATGCTGATTTTGTTCGTTTATGTCTTTGTTAACATCGGTATGGTCAGTGGCATTTTGCCGGTAGTTGGCGTACCTTTGCCTCTGGTCAGTTACGGGGGTTCGGCGCTGATAGTGTTGATGGCCGGTTTCGGCATCATCATGTCGATCCACACGCATCGGAAAATGCTGTCTAAAAGTTTATAAGAGGTGAGTAATGCGTAAGGAATGGCTTTGGATCGGCGTCGCGGCGGTGTTGCTCTCCGCCTGTACCGCCCCGACCACGGAACAGCAAGCCCCTCCGCAGCCGTACAACGGCCCGGTGGTGGAAATCGGCGGCGTCGAGCCTCAATATGAACCCTATAACCCTAATAACATGCAGGATTATAAGGTTAATGGCGATACTTACCGCATCGTAAAAGATCCGCAGAACTTCTCGCAGACCGGCCTGGCGGCCTGGTATGGCGAAGAGGCCAACGGCAACACCACCGCGCTGGGCGAGCAGTTCGATCCTAATGGCCTGACTGCGGCCCACCCAACGCTGCCGATCCCAAGCTACGTGCGCGTCACCAACCTGGCCAACGGCCGTCAGTTGGTGGTGCGCGTCAACGATCGCGGGCCTTACACCAAGGGCCGTATCATCGATCTGTCGAAAGCCGCTGCCGATCGTCTCAACCTGTCCAACAACACCAAGGTCAAAGTCGATTTCATCAACGTGGCGCCGGACGGCACGCTGAGCGGCCCTGGCACCATCGGCACCATCGTGGCGAAACAGAGCTACGCATTGCCGGCGCGCCCGGATCTTGGCTCCAGCGGCATGGGCACCCCGATCCAACAGGACGTGCCGGTCGCCAGCGGCGCGGCGGTGCGCCCTATTGATAACAGCACCCTGCGCACCGATGACGACGCGCCTGCGAACGCCGGCAACGCCGCCAACGGCCGCAGTGGTTTCCTCGGCGCGCCAAGCGCATTACCGGCCGGCGTGCTGGAAAGTGCCGAGCCTGAAGCCGCCGCAGTAGCCGCACCGGTCGCGGCCGGCGCTGCCGCTGCCGGCATGGCTGCCGCTTCCTCCTCCGGCGGCTACGTGGTGCAGGTCGGTGCGTTGAGCAGCGCCGAGCGCGCCCAGAGCTGGCAGCAAAGCCTGAGCCAACAGTTTGGCGTGCCGGGCAAAGTGGCGGCCAGCGGCAACGTTTACCGCGTCCAGCTCGGCCCGTTCAGCAGCCGTCAGCAGGCGGCCCAACTGCAACAACGCCTGGCCAGCGAAGCGCAACAACAGTCTTTCGTTACTGCTGCACCCTGAGCGTTAAACCCGGCGGGCATTCACGGCTGTTAAGCGGTTATTTAGCTGAAACATTTTCTTGCAGCTAAAAGGGCACTAACCGCAATTAGTCAGATGAATGGATAATGCCTGCCGGGATCGCATCTGCTATAGTGTGGCTCGTTTTTTAACTTTACTTTCACGGATGTTGTAGTCCCGATCATGAAACAAGTAACTTCTTTTCGCTTAATCAAAAGCATCGCACTCGGCACCGTTATCGCAATGAGCGCAGCCTCCGTTGCACATGCCGATGACGTTAACATCAAAACCATGATCCCAGGTGTCCCGCAGATCGATGCGGAAGCGTACATCCTGATTGATTACAACTCCGGCAAGGTGCTGGCCGAGATGAACGCCGATGCGCGTCGCGATCCGGCCAGCCTGACCAAAATGATGACCAGCTACGTCATCGGCCAGGCGCTGAAAGCGGGTAAAATCGGCCAGGACGATCTGGTGACCGTCGGCCAGGACGCCTGGGCGACCGGCAACCCGGTGTTCAAAGGTTCCTCGCTGATGTTCCTGAAGCCGGGCGATCGCGTGCCGGTCTCCAAACTGACCCGCGGCATCAACCTGCAGTCCGGTAACGACGCCTGCGTGGCGATGGCCGACTACGTCGCCGGCAGCCAGGACGCGTTCGTCAACCTGATGAACACCTACGTCAGCAAGCTGGGCCTGCAGAACACTCACTTCCAGACGGTACACGGCCTGGATGCCCAGGGCCAGTACAGCTCGGCGCGCGACATGGCGCTGATCGGCCAGGCGCTGATCCGCGACGTGCCGGAAGAGTACGCGATTTACAAAGAAAAAGAGTTCACTTTCAACAATATCCGCCAGATGAATCGCAACGGTCTGCTGTGGGATAACAGTCTGAACGTCGACGGCATCAAAACCGGCCACACCGACGCGGCGGGTTACAACCTGGTGGCTTCGGCGACCGAAGGCCAGATGCGTCTGATCTCCGCCGTGATGGGCGGCCGCACCTACAAAGGCCGCGAAGCCGAGAGCAAGAAGCTGCTGACCTGGGGCTTCCGCTTCTTCGAAACCGTGGCGCCGCTGAAAGTCGGTAAAGAGTTCGCCTCCGAGCCGGTCTGGTTCGGCGATGCCGATCGCGTTGAGCTGGGCGTGGATAAAGACGTCTACCTGACCATCCCGCGCGGCCGCATGAAAGATCTGAAGGCCAGCTATGTGCTGAACACGCCGGAAATTCACGCGCCGCTGGCGAAAAACCAGGTGGTGGGCAGCATCAACTTCCAGCTGGACGGCAAAACCATCGACCAGCGTCCGCTGGTGGTGATGAACGAAGTGAAAGAAGGTGGTTTCTTCAGCCGCATCGTGGACTACATCAAACTGATGTTCCACCACTGGTTCGGTTAACGGTTGAAACGGGCGAAATTGCCCCCATATACTGAATAACATTAACTCCCGCCCCGGCGGGAGTTATAATTTATAGATTAGCTAGCACTCTGGAGCGCACGCACATGCAAAAAACTAAACTGAACGAACTGCTCGAATTCCCTTGCTCGTTTACCTACAAGGTGATGGGCCTGGCGCAGCCTGAGCTGGTTGACCAGGTAGTTGAAGTGGTGCAGCGCCATGCGCCGGGCGATTACAACCCGCAGGTTAAGCCAAGCAGTAAAGGCAACTACCACTCGGTCTCCATCACCATCAACGCCACTCATATCGAGCAGGTCGAAACCCTGTACGAGGAGTTGGGCAACATTGAAATTGTTCGCATGGTGCTGTAATTCCAGCATAAAACCCTGCTTATCAACCCGGGATGGCGCAGCGTCTTCCCGGGTTGCGCATTTTTGGTCAGCGAAAGGCTGGCCGCAAGCCGGAGCGCCCGGTATAATGGCTTTACCACTTCTGTAACCTGACGATGACTCTTTTGCAACCAGACAAGATCATTTTGCGTCAGCTGGGGTTGCAGCCCTACGCGCCTGTATCCCAAGCCATGCATAACTTCACCGACAGTCGTACCGAGACTACGCCGGACGAGCTGTGGCTGGTGCAGCATCACCCGGTATTCACCCAGGGCCAGGCCGGCAAAGCCGAACACGTGCTGATGCCCGGCGATATCCCGGTTGTCCAGAGCGATCGCGGCGGCCAGGTGACCTACCACGGGCCGGGCCAGCAGGTGATGTACGTGATGGTCGATCTGAAACGCAATAAGGTCGGCGTACGCCAATTGGTCACGGCGATAGAAGATACGGTTATCAACACCCTCGCCCACTTCCGCCTCGCATCGCGCGCCCGTCCGGATGCGCCCGGCGTGTACGTGGGGGAGCAGAAAATCTGTTCGTTGGGTTTGCGGATCCGCAAAGGCAGTTCATTCCACGGCCTGGCCCTGAATGTGGCGATGGATCTCAGCCCCTTCCAACGCATCAACCCTTGCGGTTACGCCGGCATGCAGATGACGCAGGTCAGCGCGCTGGCGCCCGGCGTTGGCATTGAAGACATACACCCAATCCTGGTACAGGAATTTGTTCATTTACTCGGCTACCAGACGGTCGAGCTTCGTAACTGGAACCTGCACGATTATGAGTAAACCAATTCAGATGGAACGCGGCGTCAAATACCGCGATGCTGACAAAATGGCGCTGATCCCGGTCAAAACGGTGGTCACCGAACGGCAGGAGCTGTTGCGTAAACCCGAGTGGATGAAGATCAAACTGCCTGCCGACTCTACGCGCATTCAGGGCATCAAAGCCGCCATGCGTAAAAACGGCCTGCACTCCGTCTGTGAGGAAGCCTCGTGCCCTAACCTGTCCGAGTGTTTCAACCACGGTACCGCCACCTTTATGATCCTCGGCGCCATCTGCACCCGTCGCTGCCCGTTCTGCGACGTGGCCCACGGCCGCCCGATCGCGCCGGACGCCAACGAGCCGGAAAAGCTGGCGCAAACCATCGCCGACATGGCGCTGCGTTATGTGGTGATCACCTCGGTTGACCGCGACGATCTGCGCGACGGCGGCGCTCAGCACTTTGCCGACTGCATCTCGGCCATCCGCGCCAAGAGCCCGAACATCAAAATTGAAACGTTGGTGCCGGACTTCCGCGGCCGTATGGATCGCGCGCTGGAGATCCTCACCGCCACGCCGCCGGACGTGTTCAACCACAACCTGGAAAACGTGCCGCGCGTCTACCGCCAGGTGCGCCCGGGCGCCAACTACGAGTGGTCGTTGAAGCTGCTGGAGCGCTTTAAAGAAGCGCACCCGGATATCCCGACCAAATCCGGCCTGATGGTTGGCCTGGGCGAAACCAACGCGGAAATCATTGAAGTGATGCGCGATCTGCGTCGCCACGGCGTGACCATGCTGACGCTGGGCCAATACCTGCAGCCGAGCCGTCACCACCTGCCGGTGCAGCGCTACGTCAGCCCAGCCGAGTTTGACGAGATGAAAGAAGAAGCGATGGCGATGGGCTTCACCCATGCCGCCTGTGGCCCGTTCGTGCGTTCGTCTTACCACGCCGATCTGCAGGCCAAAGGGATGGAAGTGAAATAACGCGTAATAGTTTGTTACGCTAAAGACGGCGAAAACGCCAAAAAACGGATGTCCGCAAGGCATCCGTTTTTTATTGTGCGCCATCAGACGAGATTAAACGTCTTTCTTCTCGACGCTCTGCTGCGCGGACTGGCTTTCGGCGGCATTGTTGCCGGCGGCCGGCGGCGTACTGTCGTCGCCTACGGCTTTTTTAAAGCCTTTCAGCGCCGCGCCAAGATCGGCGCCGAGCGTGCGCAGTTTGCTGGTGCCGAACAGTAAAATCACCAACACCGCAATCACCAGAAGTTTGGTAATGCTGATACCTTCCATACTCACCTTCTTATCATAAAACGCTGCGTGAACAGCGAGAAAAACTGACCTTGCCTGCGAATATTTAGCGACTTTCCTTCGGCTTGCACAACCGCAACATGTAACAGAGTGAGATCGGTCGCAGGAATGCCACGCGCCCCCGCGGCGTGAATCCCAGACTATTCTTAGTTTATCACCCGCATGCTACTCTGCCGTGATGCCTATCAGGGAGATGCCGGATGTATATTGCTCCACCCATTTTCGATGCCCGAAAATCCGGCCTCAGCTTCGCCAAACGCACCTATCTGCCCCGCGTCGCCGGTCTGGGGCTCGGCTTTATCTGCGTTTGCGCCGCGCTCTACCCCTTGGCTCCGCCCACGGCGGTCTGGCTATTGCTGGCCTTTCACGGCTTTCTCTGGCCGCATCTCGCCTATCGCCTGGCCTGCCGCGCCAAAGATCCGTTCAAAGCCGAGATCCGCAACCTCTTGATCGACTCCGCCTTCGGCGGCTTCTGGGCGGCGATGATGGCGTTCAACGCGCTGCCCGCCATCGTCATCCTGTCGATGATGAGCATGAATAACATCGCTTCAGCCGGCAAAACGCTGTTTGTGAAAGGATTGGTCATTCAACTGGCCACGGCGATGCTCACCGCCGCGCTGCTCGGCTTCCCGTTTCACCCGCACAGCACGGCACTGCAAATCTATCTGTGCCTGCCGATGATCTACCTTTATCCGACGCTGCTTGGTCTGGTGACCTACCGCACCGCCAAACGGTTGGCGGAAAAGAAACAGGAGCTGCAGCGCATCAGCACCCGCGATGGGCTGACCGGCTTATATAACCGCCGCCACTGGGAGCACCTGCTGCATCGCCAGTTCGACAGCTGCCGCCGCTACCAGGACAACGCCACGCTGATCCTGATGGATATCGATCGCTTCAAAACCATCAACGACACCTTCGGTCATCCGCTGGGAGATGAAGCCCTGGCGGCGTTGGCGGAAGAGCTGCTGATCGGCATGCGCAACGTGGATATCGTCGGGCGCTACGGCGGCGACGAGTTTGGCGCAGTGCTGCCGAACACCAGTGCTGAACAGGCGGAAATCGTTCTGCGCCGCATCCAGCAGCGGCTGGACGCGGTCAGCTTCAAGGAGGCGCCGCAGCTGCGGCTGCAGATCAGCGCCGGCATCGCTAACTTCCACCCCGCGCTGGGCGGTTATCTGGACTGGCTGAAAGCGGCCGACGGCGCGCTCTATCGGGCGAAGCAGAATGGCCGCAACCGGCTGGAAACGGCGGCGCCGCCAGGGGAGTAACTTACTGACTTAATAACTTGGCAAAATACTTCGGCGCTTCGACAAAGCCTTCACGCCGGTAAAACGCATGCGCCCGCTCGCGGCGGCTGTGGCAATGGACTTCCAGCCGATCGCAGCCGCGACGGTGCGCCAGCGTCTCGCCTGCCGCCAGCAACCGCCGCCCTACTCCCGCGCCGCGCGCCCGTTCGTCGACGCAAAAATAGCTGATGCGGCCAATGTCGCCGGCCAACGCCAACTGCGGCAGAAAATGCAACGACAACACGCCCTGCTCCGCCACCAGCAACGCCTCGTCCGGGTGCGCCAGAAGTTGGTGCATCCGCTGTGTCAGAAACGCCTCGGTGCCGGGATAATCCAGCGCCGCCATTAATTCAGCGATAGCGTGCCGGTCGCTCAGACGCGCCGTTCTGATTTCCATCCGTTTTACCTCGCAGAGTGTCGATACTACAAAATAGGCGGCATTAGGTGTAACATCCACCGGGTGCGGCGAAAAAGGCCGTGCGGCACGCTGGAGATGACATTCCTCCCTAACCGCCTTCACAGGCTGATGATGTCTACGTAACCTCTCGGAGAGAGGCGCGTAGCGTTACGCCTGTCCCTTTCCGAGCCTCGTGAATTTCTCTGATTGAAAGGTAGTTGTCCCATGTTGAGCTCTTTACTGGCCGTATTTATCGGCGGCGGCGTCGGCAGCGTTTTGCGCTGGGCGGTAAGTATGAAAATGAATCCGCTGAACGCCCACATTCCGCTCGGTACGCTGATGGTCAATCTGATCGGCGGTTTTATCATCGGCCTGGCGATGGCGATTTTCACCCGCATGACGCATCTGGATCCCACCTGGAAATTACTGATCACCACCGGATTCTGCGGCGGCCTGACCACCTTCTCCACCTTTTCGCTGGAGGTGGTATACCTGATGCAGGATGGCCGCTTCGGCTGGGCGCTGGCCAACATGCTGCTCAACCTGGCCGGCTCGCTGGCGATGACGCTGCTGGCCTTTATGCTGGTGATGTGGGTCAACGGGCGATAAGGCCTTAATGTTTCCTTAATCTTGCATGCGCATAATCTCATCCAGTACCCCTGACTGGATGAGAAATCGCTATGTTTAGCCTGCCGAAAACCGCCGCCGAAGCGATCGCCGTTGCGCTGTGCGTGCTGATCGTCGCCGCCTTTATCAAATCCTACCTGTTCGCTTAAACGCCTTTTATCGCAGCACGCGTTCATCTTGCGTCTTTCCGGTCGGTTACACTACAATTGAGAATGAACGTTCACACCCAAAAATGTGAACCCGGCTCACGCGTAGCAAAGGATCGGGCAGATGCTCCCCCCCAACGACAGTAAACAGGCCAAAGTGCAGGCTCGCCGCGATCAGATCGTCGAAGCGGCGAAAACCAGCTTTCGCCGCCACGGCTTCCACGCCGCCAGCATGGCGGAGATCGCCCAGGGCTCGCAGCTTAGCGTCGGGCAAATCTATCGCTATTTCGCCAATAAAGACGCGATCATCGAAGAGATCGTCAACCGCATCATCACCAACAAGATGCAGCGGCTGGAAAACCTTGGCGATCACATCAACCTGATCGCCGGCACGTTGGCGGCGCGCACGCTGTTTCAGCAGCCGGGCGAGAGCGAAACCGATCACATGCTGATGCTGGAAGTGACCGCCGAGGCCACGCGCAACCCGGTGGTGGCCAAAATGCTCAGCGATGCGGAAGCGCGGCTGTTTCGCCACGTGTGCCACAATCTGCAGCGGCTGTACCCCCATTTCAGCGAGGAAGAGATCGCCGCCCGGGTGGAGTTTATCGCCGTCATGAGCGAAGGCACCGGTTACCGGATCCTTACCACGCAAAAAGCCGATGCGTCCCTGCTGCGCGATCTGTATCAGCAGGCCATTTCTCACCTGTTCAGGAAATCTTAATCTCCCATGACCAAACACTTAGCCAGACAACGTCTGGTGTACGCCGTCGTGCTTGGCCTGTTGGCCGCGCTGGGGCCGCTGTGCACCGATCTCTATCTGCCCGCCCTGCCGGAAATGGCGGGCGAGCTGAATACCTCCACCGCCGCCGCGCAGCTCAGCCTGACCGCCGGGCTGCTCGGCCTGGGCGTCGGCCAGCTGATTTTCGGCCCTTACAGCGACAAGCTGGGCCGTATGCGTCCGCTGCTGCTGTCGCTGATCCTGCTGCTGGGCGCTTCGCTGTGGTGTGCGCTGGCGCCCACCATCGACCAGTTGCTGATCGCCCGCCTGCTCCAGGGCATCGCCGGCGCCGGTGGCGCGGTGATTTCCCGCGCCATTGCCCGCGATCTGTACGCCGGCCATGAGCTGACCCGTTTCTTCGCCTTGCTGATGCTGGTTAACGGCCTGGCGCCGATCGTCGCGCCGGTGCTGGGCGGCGTGATGCTGCAGGTGATGAACTGGCGCGGCATCTTCGGCGTACTGGCGGCCATCGCGGTGCTGCTGTTCAGCCTGTCGGCGCTGAAGCTGCGCGAATCCCTGCCGGTAGAGCGCCGCAGCCAGGGCGGTATCCTGGCGATGCTGATGTCACTCGGCGGGTTGCTGACCCAGCGCTATTTTATGGGGCTGTGCCTGACGCAGGGCTTCGTAATGGCCGGCATGTTCGCCTATATCGGCGCTTCGCCTTTCGTCTTGCAGCAGATCTACGGCCTCAGCCCGCAGATGTTCAGCCTGTGCTTCGCCATTAACGGCGTCGGGCTGATCATTGCGGCGCAGCTGGCCAGCCGTCTCAGTTCACGTTGGGGGGAACGCCGGGTGTTGAGGGGCGGGTTAACGCTGGCGGCCGTCGCATCGCTGCTGCTGTTGTTGGCCGCCGCGCTGCATGCGCCGTTGGTCGTGTTGCTGGTGCCGCTGTTCTTCTCGGTGGCGGTGATCGGCATCGTCGGCCCGACCGCCTCGTCGCTGGCGATGCAAAGCCAGGGGGACAAAGCCGGCAGCGCGTCGGCCTTGATCGGCGTGTGCATGTTCGCGCTCGGCGCCTGCGCCGTGCCGCTCACCGGGCTGGGCGGCACCTCAGGCCTGTCGATGGCGCTGACCATCGTCGGCTGTTACGCCATCGCCATCCTGCTGTTCAGCCAGTTGGCCCGCCGCAGCGAAGCATAACGCGCCCAATAAAAAACCCGCTCAATGAGCGGGTTTTAAGAAATTCAGCTACGCAGCTTAGATAGCAGTAACGTTAGCGGCAGATGGGCCTTTGGCACCGTTCGTGATTTCAAATTCTACACGCTGGCCTTCAGCAAGCGTTTTGAAACCGTTGCTAACGATGGCAGAGAAGTGAACGAAAACGTCCTTGCTACCATCTTCCGGAGTAATGAAACCGAAGCCCTTGGATTCATTAAACCACTTAACGCTACCTTTAATCTTAGACATCAAACTTACCTTTAACGTGAATGAAAGACACAAAACCTGTGTCGATTACAGTACAGCAAGCAGGCAGGATTTTGTCCACCACCGCGATCACAGAAATCCGATAAAGAGTGAAAAAATCCGTGTTGCCCGGTGTAAATGCATTGCACCGGTTGCGATACGTTACCGTTCCAGGCCAATCCTCTCCCTGCGCCGGCAAACAACGCGCGAACGCCTAAACCTGCCCCTTCCCCCGATCGTTGACGCGCCGTGCAGACACAATCGCTATGAAATATAACCAGATGGTCTTTTTGCTTCGGCGCCCCCTGCACTAGGGTTAGGGTTTATTTCCCACTGTGAGCCAAGCCTATGACCAGCCAGTTGGCAGACAAGATCATCGCCTATCGGCGTGAACTGCACCAAAACCCGGAGCTTTCCAATCACGAATTCGCCACCACCGCCCGCCTGACCCGCTGGCTGCAAGAGGCGGGCATTCGTATTCTGCCGTTGGCGCTGAAAACCGGCGTCGTGGCGGAGATCGGCTGCGGCAAGGGGCCGATCATCGCCCTGCGCGGCGACATCGACGCCCTGCCAATCGACGAAATCGCCGACGTGCCCTTCAGCTCGCAAAACAGCGGCGTGATGCACGCCTGCGGCCACGACTTTCACACCTCGGTGATGCTCGGCGCCGCGCACCTGCTCAAAGCGCGTGAGGCCGAGCTGCCCGGCACGGTGCGCATCTTCTTCCAGCCGGCGGAAGAGACCTTCAACGGCGCCCGGCACCTGATCGACGCCGGCGCGCTGGATAACGTCGCGGCGGTATTTGGTCTGCATAACGCGCCGGAGCTGCCCACCGGCACCTTCGCCACCCGCGCCGGACCGTTCTACGCCAACGTCGATCGCTTCCAGATCCGCATCACCGGCAAAGGCGCCCACGCCGCCAAACCGGAACAGGGCGTCGATACCATCGTCACCGCCAGCCAGATCGTCGGCGCGCTGCAGACGCTGCCCAGCCGCAGCTTCAGCTCGCTGGAATCGCTGGTGGTGAGCGTAACGCGCATCGAAGGCGGCAATACCTGGAACGTGCTGCCGCAAACCGTCGAGCTGGAAGGCACGGTGCGCACCCACAGCGACGCGGTGCGCCGCCAGGTGCCGGATAAAATTCGCCAGGTGATCGACGGCGTCGCCGCCGCGCTGGGCGCCCAGGCCGAACTCCACTGGCAGCCGGGGCCGCCGGCGGTGATCAACGACGCCCATTGGGCGGCGTTCAGCAAAACCGTCGCCGCCGAAGCCGGCTACCGGGTCGAAGAGGCGGAGCTGCAGATGGGCGGCGAAGATTTCGCGCTGTATCTGCATCACGTGCCGGGCGCGTTCGTCAGCATCGGCTCCGCCAGCGAATTCGGACTGCATCATCCGCGTTTCAATCCCGATGAGCGCGCCCTCTTCCCTGCCGCCCACTATTTTTCGCTGCTGGCGGAGCGCACGCTGCAACAATTAACCACCGCAGCGAAAAAAGCCCTCAGCAACGCCTGAATAACGTGAAATAGTATTTCTCCGACGCCGCTGATGCCGCGTCGGGGATTATTATTTTCGCTCGCCGTGATATTTGCAGTTTTCAACATTTGAATATGCTGTTTTGTTGTTTTACATCCCGTTGCCGCTCATCAATAGTGGACGCATCAGACACCGCGCGCCTTTGCGGCGCATGACAGGATAATCACGATGAGCGACAACGCGAATAATCAACGGCAATTACGGCTGGGCGCCATTCTGCACGGCGCATCGGGAAATATGTCCGCCTGGCGCCACCCGGACGCCACCGCCGACGCCAGCATCAACCTCGAATTTAATATCGCCTCGGCGAAAAAAGCCGAACAGGGCAAATTCGATTTCGTCTTCGTCGCCGATGGCTTATATATCAACGAAAAGTCCATTCCGCATTTTCTTAACCGTTTCGAGCCGTTGACCTTATTGGCCGCACTGTCCGCCGCCACCGACAAAATTGGCCTGGTGGGCACGCTCTCCACCTCCTACAGCGATCCGTTCACCGTCGCCCGCCAGTTCGCCAGTCTCGATCACCTGAGCGGCGGGCGCGCGGGCTGGAACGTGGTGACATCGCCGCTGGAAGGTTCGGCAAAAAACTTCTCGCGCGCCGAACACCCGGAGCACAGCCTGCGTTACCGCATCGCCGGCGAGTTTCTCGACGTCACCAAAGGACTGTGGGACTCCTGGGAAGACGATGCCTTCGTGCGCAATAAGGCCAGCGGCGAATTTTTCCGCGCCGGGAAACTGCACACCCTCAATCACCAGGGGGAGTTCTTCTCGGTGCAGGGGCCGTTGAACATCGGCCGCACGCCGCAGGGCCGCCCGATCCTGTTCCAGGCCGGCGCCTCCGAAGACGGCAAACGGCTGGCGGCCAAGCACGCCGATGCGATCTTCACCCATCACGACACGCTGGAGCAGGCGCAGGATTTCTACCAGGACGTGAAGCGGCAACTGGTGGAACAGGGGCGCGAGCCGGACGATCTGCGCATCTTCCAGGGCGTCAGCGTGATCGTCGGCGACGACGACGCGGACGTCGAGCGTCAGTACCAGGAGACCGCCCGCCTGGTCAGCATCGAGAACGCCCTCAACTACCTTGGCCGCTACTTCGAACATTACGACTTTTCCCGCCATCCGTTGGACGCCCCCTTCCCGGACATCGGCGATCTGGGGCAAAACAGCTTCCGCAGCACCACCGACGCCATCAAGCGCAACGCCCGCGAGCGGAACCTCACGCTGCGCCAGGTGGCGCTGGAAGCCGCCTCGCCACGCCCGGTGTTCAGCGGCACGCCGGAAGCGGTGGCGGACGGCCTGCAACGCTGGTTCGACGGCGAAGCCGCCGACGGCTTCATCATCAGCGGCGGTACGCCCAACGCCTTCGGGCACTTCGTCGATCGGGTGGTGCCCATCCTGCAACAACGTGGCCTGTTCCGCCGGGCGTACCACGGCGATACGCTGCGCGAACACCTGGGCCTCATGCGCCCGTTGAACAGATTCACCCAATAATAAGATCGTTTTCAGGGATACCCGCTATGCAGAAAACCGTTACCGCCGCTCTCGTGGCGGCCTTGCTGAGCCTGACCGGCGCCGCGCAGGCGGGCACCGGCATCGATTTACAGGCCAATGAAACCCCGATCCACGCGCCGAAAAACCCGCAGGCGATCGCCAAACTGCCGGCCGATTTCCACTTCGTGAAGCCGGGCCAATTCACCGTTGCAATCGCCGCGCTCAACACGCCGCCGCTGGCGCTGTTCGCTGCCGACAACCGGCGGCTTATCGGCAGCGAAGTGGATATCGCGCAGCTGGTGGCCGACAGCCTGGGCCTGGAGCTGAACGTAGTGCAAACGTCGTGGGAAGACTGGCCGCTGGGGGTGGTTTCCGGCAAGTATGACGCGGCCATCACCAACGTCACCGTGACCAAAGAGCGCAAAACCCGCTTCGACTTCGCCACCTACCGCATCGACTCGCTCGGCTTTTACGTCAAAACCGGCGGCAAGATCGCAACGATCAAACAGCCTGCCGATATCGCCGGATTAAAGATCATCGTCGGCTCCGGCACCAACCAGGAAGCCATCTTGCTGGAGTGGGACAAACAGAACCGGCAACAGGGGCTCAAACCCTTCCAGCCGATCTACGTGACCGACGATGCGGCCGCCACGCTGGCGATCCAGTCCGGCCGGGCCGACGCCTACTTCGGGCCGAACGTGCTGGGCGCCTATAAAGCGGCGCTGAACGGCCGCACCCGGCTCGCTGGCACGGTGGAAGGCGGTTGGCCCAAGGCGGCGCACATCGCCGTCACCACCCGTAAAGGCAACGGACTGGTGCAGGCGGTGAACGAAGCGCTGAACGGCGCGATCCGCGGCGGACAGTACGATCAGGTGCTCAATCGCTGGGGCGAGAGCGTCGAACGCCTTGCGCAGTCGGAAATCAACCCGCCCGGCCTGGGCGATTAGGAGCGCGCAATGACGCAAGACACCTTCATTCAGACGTTGCCGACCGACCCGCTGATCGCCCCGGTGATCGAGGGGCTGTTCGGCGAGTATCGCCAGCGTTACGGCGACTATTTTGGTGACCAGGAACCGGAACCGCTGGACCTGTATGCACCGCCGCAAGGGGCCTTCATCGTGCTGCTGCGCGCCGGTGCGCCGATCGCCATGGGTGCCTTCAAACGCTATGACGCGCAAACCGCCGAGCTGAAGCGCATCTGGACCCGGGGCGATCTGCGCCGCCAGGGCCTGGCGCAGCGGGTGTTGCAGCAGTTGGAAACGCTGGCGCTGGCGCAGGGGTATCGCCGGCTCTACCTGACCACCGGCTTTCGCCAGCCCGAAGCGGTGGGCCTGTACCTGAGCAACGGTTATCAGCCGCAGTTCGATCCCACCGTTGACAGCGAGGTTTACAGCCACCCGCCCTACGATGGCCGCCTGCCGTTCCGCAAAAGCCTGATTGCAGAGGACGCGTGTTGTTGCGCGTCGGAAAGGAAAATCGCCTAAACCCCCTTTATCTGTAGTCAGGAGACATGACATGTCCAAACAAGAAGTCTTGAAAGTGGTGCCCGCCCGCTATCCGCTGCGGCTGATCGGCGCCCTGTTCTCGCTGTTTATTCTGGCCGCCATCGTGCAATCGGTAGCGGGCAACGCGCGCTGGGAATGGGGCGTGTTCGCCGAGTGGTTCTTCGCCCCGGCGGTGCTGGCCGGGCTGGGGCAAACTCTGCTGCTGACGCTGCTCGGCACGCTGTTCAGCATCCTGTTCGGCACCCTGCTGGCGCTGGCGCGGCTGTCGCGCTCTTACCTGTTGGCGTCACTGGCCTGGGGGTATATCTGGCTGTTTCGCTCGCTGCCGCTGATCCTGGTGCTGATCATCCTGTATAACTTTTCCTATCTGTACGACGCCATCTCGCTGGGCATTCCCTTTACCTCGGTGGTGTTCGCCAGCTACCCGACCATCGATATCCTCGGCCAGTTCGCCGTGGCGGTGCTGGGCCTGACGCTGGTGCAGTCCGCCTATACCGCCGAGATCATCCGCGGCGGCATCCTGGGCGTGGATTACGGCCAGCACGAAGCGGCGGCGGCGCTGGGCCTGCCGGGCTATCGCCGCACCTTCCGCATCATTCTGCCGCAGGCGCTGCGCTCCATTATTCCGACCGGATTCAACGAGATCATCAGTCTGGCGAAAGGCACTTCGATCGTTTATGTGCTGGCGCTGCCGGAGCTGTTTTACACCATCCAGGTGATCTATAACCGCACCCAGCAGGTGATACCGCTGCTGATGGTGGCCACCGTCTGGTATCTGTTCATCACCACCGCCCTGTCGGTGATCCAATACTACATCGAACGCTATTTCGCCCGGGGCGCGGTGCGCGAACTGCCGCCGACGCCCTGGCAGAAACTGGCCGGCTGGCTAAAACGTTAGGAGACCCGCATGTCTGAAGCCATTGATTATTACGCCTTGCCCGAGCAGCCGGCACGCAACCTCACCCCGGTGCCGGCGCGCGGCCTGATCGAAATCAGCAATGTCAGCAAGTTTTTCGGCAAACACAAGGCGCTGGACGACGTCAGCCTGACGCTGCAGCCGGGCACCGTGACCGTGATCCTCGGCCCTTCCGGCTCGGGCAAATCGACGCTGCTGCGGGCGATCAACCACCTGGAGCGCGTGGACGAAGGCTTTATCCGCATCGACGGCGACTACGTCGGTTACCGCCGCAAGGGCAACCGGCTGTACGAGCTGAAGGAAAAGGCCATCCTCCGGCAGCGCATCAACGTCGGCTACGTGTTCCAAAACTTCAACCTGTTCCCGCACCTGACGGTGCTGGAAAACATCATCGAAGCGCCGGTGGTGCACAAAATTCACTCCCGCGAACGGGCGAAGGCGGTGGCCTATGAGCTGCTGGATACCGTCGGGCTGCGTCACAAGGCGGATGCCTACCCGCGCCACCTCTCCGGTGGCCAACAGCAGCGCATCGCCATCGCGCGCGCGCTGGCGCTGAACCCGAAGGTGATCCTGTTCGATGAGCCGACCTCCGCGCTCGATCCCGAGCTGGTCGGCGAAGTGCTGGACGTGATTAAGGGATTGGCAGATCTGGGCGTCACGCTGGTGGTCGTCACGCATGAAATCGGCTTTGCGCGCGAAGCGGCGGATCGGGTGGTGTTTATGGTCGACGGGCAGATCGTCGAACAGGGCGACGCCAGGCAGGTGCTGGCTCAGCCGCAGCACCCTCGCACCGTTAACTTCCTTAACAAAGTGCTGTGATCGTCGGGGCGCCGCGGCGCCCCGCTCAGGAGCAGGTTAAAGACCGGCGAAACGCCGCTTCTCGGCGGCGAAATCCAGCGGACGGATCCCCTGCTGGTTTTTATCCTCTTCGGTCAGCAGCGCCGGCGGAATAAACCAGGTCACCTCAAACAGCAGCCCGTCCGGATCGTGGCCATAAATGCTTTTGTGCACGCCGTGATCCTCTTCCAGCCCGAGAATGCCGCGTTCGGCCAGCTGGTGACGAATGCGCTCCAGCTCTTCCAGGCTGTCCACTTCCCAGGCCAGATGGTACAGCCCGGCCGGTGGCTCATGCTCTGCCGGCGGCTCGTTGTTGGCGCGAAACACCCCGGCGCGCTGCTGGCCCAGATTCTTGCTGAACAGCGCCAAATCGTGATCGTTGTCCGAATCGGCGGCCTGGGTAAATACCGCCCGATCGGGGCTGTCGGACGGCTTCAGCTTGAAGCCCAATACCTGATGATAAAAGTCGGCGCTCTGCCGCACGTCGCTGACATACAGCACGGCGTGATTGAGACGTTTGATGCCCATCGATATTCCTTTTTCGCATTGAATGAAGTCAGCATGAACATAGCATGTGGGGGGAAAGCCGCTAAATGCCGTTATCGCATGACTAAATGCCGCCCGCGCAATCTGTCGCTGCAAGGCATTCCGCGCTATCATAAGCGCTGTATTGATCCCTTTTGTGAGAATAACGATGAACGGCAAGATAACGACTTTTTTTGAAGACAAAGGCTTCGGCTTTATTACCGACGAGAACGGAGAAAATCGTTATTTTCACGTGATTAAAGTGCAGAATCCGGAGCTGATTAAGAAAAACGCGGCGGTGACCTTCGAACCGACCAACAACACCAAAGGCCCGTCGGCTTATGCGGTCAAAGTGTTGGCGCCCAGCAAATACATCATCATCGCCAATGAAAGAATCAAGATCGCCAGCATCAAGTCTTTCAATACCTTCACCAAGGAAGTGCCGGTCAAAGCCGATGTGGATAAAGAGAACACCGTGCTGTCGGTCGGCCTGCTGATGAACCGCATTCGCCCGCAGTCCGAAGACCAGGCGCAGGCCATGCAAACGCTGCGCATGCTGACCATCACCACCTTCCAGAACACCACCCATACCTTCTCCGAGCACGAGATCGACATGGATGAAACCATCAAGGCGTTGAAAAGCCTGTAAGCCTCTGCGTACAGAAAATAACCAACGAAATTTGTCGTCGCCTGTGTTAGCGTGAGTTTTCACCTGACACAGGCTATTGATATGTCCGATTCCAGCAGCGTCAAAGGTTTTATCAACCGCTCCACCCAAATCGTCTGCCCTAAATGCGGCTATGTTACCCGGCAAAAATGCGCGGCAATGCTGCAAGACGTGATACTGATTTGCCCTAATTGCGAAACCCGCTTCGAGCCCAGGCAAGGTTGAAAACGGTTAGCGGAACAGAATATGCTCGACGCTGTTGCCGTTCACCACGTTGAACGACTCCACCCGATTACGCCCCTGCGATTTGGCGCGATACAGCGCGATATCCGCCATATTCATCAGTTGCTCCAGCGATTTCACTTCGTTCATCGCCAGGCTGGCGACGCCGACGCTGATGGTGATTTTCAGCGTCTGTTTGCCTTCCGCCTGCAGTTCCGCCTGCTCCACCAACCGGCGCAGATGCTCCCCCAGCGCCACGCCCTGCGCCGCCAGCGCGCGCGGCAGCATGATGGCGAACTCTTCCCCGCCCAAGCGGCCGAACAGCTGATCGTGCCGCAGCTCGCGCCGCACGATGTGCGCGAACGACGCCAACACCTGATCGCCGGCGCTGTGGCCGTGCGTATCGTTGATCTGCTTGAAATGATCGATGTCGATCAGCAGTAGCGACACCGCCTCTTTCGAGCGGTGCTTGTGCTCCAGCAGCTCGCCCGCTTTGCGCGTCATCGCGCTGCGCGCCAGCACCCCGGTCAGGAAATCGTGGTTGGCGCTGTGCTCCAGACGCCGCATCAGCTTGCGATTGGCGGCGATAGAGCTGGCGAGGATCAGCGGCCCCATCACCAGCATGGCGATGCCCAAGCGGGCGGACATCAGGGTGTCGAGGAAGGCGTTGTGATTGTTCGGCGTTTCATACAGCACCAGGTTGGCTGAAATGTTGCTGATCTCGGTCATGCCGGTCAACAGCGTCAACAGCGTCACGGGGAACAACTGGTAGCGCACTGCGCACCACAGCAGCGCCGGGATCGGGAAGGCGATGGCGCCCGGCCCGCCGATATAGACGCTGAACGCCAGCGACAGCAGTAGCGCCAATAGCGGCAGGCAGCCTTTCAGGCGCCAACGCACCTGCATGCGAAACAGCTGTTTCAACCGCGGCGCCGCCATCAGCACCGGCAACAGCAACAAGGTCGTCGAGAACTGCTCACTGAACCAGGCCAACCAGGCGACCACCACCGTATTGTTGTACAGGCTGTCGTTACGCAGCACCGACAGCGTCGACGCCACCGCCGCACCGGCCAGGCTGGCGCTGAACATATAGAGTATCGCCTGGGGTTTGCCCATGCGCCGTTGAGATTGCGGCAACATCAGCATGATGCCGTAACCGACGACGATCAGCGACATGTTGCAGGCGTTCAGCCACAGCGCCAAAGACCAGCCCTCGCCGGTGCTGAGATCGGCGGCAACCATGCCCAGGTAGGTCGTGAGCCAGCCGAGCGGCGTGGCGTAAGCGGGTTTGCGCAGCAGCAGGCCGAGCAAAATCGCATTCACCGGCCAAAATAAAGAAAGCGAGCCAATCGGCCGGCTAAGAATGCCCACCAGGGAGAGTAAAAAGGCCAGCATGAAAAGATTGATGAGCTGAACCGTAAGCGGCAGGCCATGCCTGGCGTTTATTCTGGCGTTCATCGCCTCGCCCATATTTTGCTAATAACCAGAATAATAATGTGCATACTCTCTCGCCCGGCCAGTGAGGGATAATCAACCCGGATTTCAACCAAAAAAGCCAGACAAATCAATAATAAAAAGCATTAACAATTAATTAACAGACTTTTCTTAACCTAATGTGGCGGCGGTGGACTCCCCCGCATACCGTCGGAAAATAATGCTCAGCTCTGCTGTCAGCATAGCGCATAGCGTAATAGGCCGCCGACCGACGTTAATTACATTAATAAGATTGTGGTTATTGCTCGTTGAATGATATTTGAATGACTACGCGATTATTTTCCTGCAACTGGGCCGCCTGTGCAATAACAACCCAAAAAAAGCCCGCATGAAGCGGGCTTGCTTGAACAACAGCAAATCGACAGTTACGACACGGCCATGCATTGCATGACCGTGCTGACGCGCAGTATAGCGGTGAAAGCTTAAGCAGACCTTAGCAACAAAAAACCCGGCCTAGGAACCGGGAATATTTGTACGAAATGCAGCGTTAGCCCAAGCAGGCTAATAACATTTCGTAAATTACACGCCAATTGTGCAGAGAAAATGAACGCGGCATCCGTTCAACCGCACCACCGTCCCATCTACACGATAGGTCTTACGCCAGTTTGGCGGCAAAGCCCGCTACGCGCTGGCCATAGAGCTTGGCGGTCGCCAGATCGCCCGACAACATCTCATCCACGCCGGCATCCGCCGGGGTCTGCACCAGCAGCCCCACCGAACCGCCCAGGTTATTGACGTCGGTGCGCTGCGCCGATTTGGTGTTGGCCGGCAGCAGCCCCAGACTGACCCACAGGCCGCCATGTTGCGAAGCCAGCGTCTGCAGCGCGATCAGCGTCACCTGCTTGTCGCCGTTCAGGCTGGCGCTGTTGGTAAAACCGCCGAACACTTTATCCTGCCACTTGCGGCCGAACCAGGCTTTGGAGCTGGCGTCGGCGAATTTCTTGAACTGCCAGGATGGGCCGCCCATATAGGTCGGCGAACCAAAGATGATGGCGTCCGCCTCATCCAGCGTCTGCCAGGCTTCGTCGCTGATATCGCCGTTCTGATCGATGGCGATCAGTTCCGCCCCGGCGCCTTCCGCCACCACTTTCGCCAAACGCTCGGTATGGCCGTAGCCGGAATGAAACACCACTACTGTCTTCGCCATAGAAATTCTCCACTCATTGCACAAAGGCGCCGACGGCGCCCCTCTCGCGTTCAATCTAATCAAGCGCACAGCGACTGAATACCGAATAAAACTGACGGTGTTATTCAAAAAAATCGCGTTGCGCGCCAGGCATGCTCAGATAAAAAAAATCCCGCACAAGGCGGGATAAACTTAACAGGGATGGGGTAATACACTACAGGGAATGGATAACACACAACATCATCGGGTAGAGCTACAGTACCAATCTCAATGTATAGAACTGTCATCCCCGCGTAAGTTTGCTCGGCCAGATGTAACGCCGAATGGGAAATATGACATTTTGCTCAACGCACCACGAACAGGCGCGACTCAAAGCCGCCGCTCTTGAAGGTGCCGGTATTGACCCACCCCGGCGGCGAACGGCCGAAGTCCTGATTGAAATCGCCGCCGCTGACCAGCCAGACCCGGCGATGGCCTTTCGATAAAACGCTGAGCTTATCGACGTAAGTCTGCGCCGCCCGATCGTGGAAAAAGGTGCCGAAGCCATAGGCGTTGGGCTTGCCTGAAATGCCGTTGGGCCTGGCCGGGGTATACAGCAAGGCGCGGTAGCCCTGCTTGTTGTAATACACATAGCTCAGGTAGTTGAACATGTTGCTGACCACCACCGCATCGTTAGGCTGATAGTGGCTGTTGATATAGTGCACCATCACCTTGAACTCATCTTTTTCGACCGGGTAGTCGTTACGTACGCCGTAGCCGAACAGCAGGCTGAAGAACAGTAGCAAAGAGATCCCGCGCACCCGGTTTTTCGTTCCGGCGATCAGCACGCCCAACACCAGCGGAATGCCGAGCGCGGCGGAATAAAGATAGCGATCGACAAACAGCGGCGAGCGCCAGGAAATGGCGAATACCAACGTTACCGGGATCAGAATGCCGCAGAGCAGCAGCAGAGAGAATTTTCTCGGCATCTGGCGCCGCCACAGCAGCAGTGAACATAAAGCGACAAACATCGCCGGCAACAGCCAGAGAATGATCGTGGGATAGTTGCTGCCATCATGGCCGGTGAGAAAACGCCAGAACATCGCCGGCAGATCGCTCCAGGAAACCTGAGGGATCCAACCGACGTCGCCGCCGACCCTCAGCTCGGCGATATGCGCCAGCAGATTGAACAACACCAGCAGCCAGGGAATGTAGGCCACCCCGATCGCCGCATTGGCCAGCCACCATGCCGGTCGCTTGATATAACACTCGCCTTCGCGGCGGCACGACAGCGCCAACACCACCAGCCAATGCGCGATCAGCGTGAAAATCGTGAAGTAATGGGTATAAAAGCTCAGCGTCATCAACAGCGCATACAGCGCCAGATAACGGCGGTTATCCGGCGTTTTCAGCCACTTCGCCAACGCCATGGCGGCGGCGATCGCCAGCAGCCCCATCAGCGCATACATGCGCGCCTCCTGGCTGTAGCGCACCGCCATCGGCATGATCGCCATCAGCCAGCCCGCGATCAGCGCCGCCCGTTCATTGGCCAGCCAACGGATAAAGCGCATCGCCAGTGCCACCGTCACCACGCCGAACGCCAGGCTCAACGAGCGGGCCGCCAGAATGCCATCGCCAAACAGCACCATCCAGCCATGCAACAGCAGGTAATAAAGCGGCGGGTGAACATCGAAAGAAGCGTGATAGAGCAACGCGCCCACATCGTAACGGCTGGTCAGCACGCTGGAGGCTTCATCGCACCAAAAATACCTGTCGGTTAAGGATATAGACCGTACGAGCGCCGAAAACGCCACGATCACCAACGCATAATGTTTGTAATCGATGCCCTTTAAGCCGTTGTTGCTTAAAGAGACATTCGAAACCTGCTGCAGTGACATAACCGCATTCCGCCCAAGAGAACCACACAATGTGGAGACGCAGCGTCATCATTGCCGACGGCGGGTAAATGGCGGGTAAATCAGTGCGAAAAAGTCGGCGCAGTCCCCTTCAGGCCGCACGGCTCTCAGCGAATTTCAACGCTGATATCCGGGTAGGCCTTCTCGCCGTCACTGAGGTAATGCCCCAGCGCCCGATATGCCATCACGTACAGCACGGCGGCGGCGCACAGGCACAGCAAGGTCACGAGAAAGAATCTGGATTTGCGCACGATAGGCTCCATGGGGAAATTTTCGCCTATTGTAGCGCGACAAACTAAACGAAGGTTCAATTGGCGGCGGGTCGAGAGCCTCGCGCTCATTCAGAAAGACGGCAGCATAACGGCTAGAGTAATTCGACTTTCAAGCAAACGCCTTCTTTTCAAAGCGATTCATCTCTCATTGGTCAATATATCGCGATCCCAAAAAGGCTCATCACTGAAATTAGCAAGTAAAAAATCAATGAATGCGCGCATTTTCGCAGGCATGTTTTGTGATGAAGGAAAAACCGCATACATACCAATGGGAGGACGCATATGCTCACGTAATACAACTTCGAGCTCACCTTTTCTGATCGCCTCATGCGCGATGAAAGTGGGCAACATAGCGATCCCCAAACCCGCGATGGCGGCCTCACGAACAGCATCACCGTTGGAAAAACAGAGCCGCGATTTCACCATTGGCGTATGACCGCCAGCAAAGCGCCAATAATAACTTTCTTCAACGTTGCTATAGCGAATGCCCGGCAATGCCGCCAAGTCTTCCACTCTATTTGGACGACCGTACCGATCTAGCAAAGACGGGCTCGCGCAACAGACATGGCGAATGGTTGTGATCCGCCTGGCTACCAAGGAAGAGTCGCGCAATTTAGAAATCCTGATGGCGAGATCAAATCCATCACGAATGATGTCAACCATCTTGTCGTCGGCATCAAACTCCAGTGCCAGATTCGGATTCGCCTCGATAAATTGACCAACCACCCGGCTAAGGCAATGTACGGTCAGCGAAACGGGAGCGGCGATTCGCAACCGCCCTTGTAAATCGTTATGTCGCCCTCCAACGGCATTTTCAGCCTCATTCAACTCAGTCAGTATGCGTTTGGCTTGCTCATAAAACTTCAGCCCTGTGTCCGTCAGATGGATCTGTCGGGTGCTCCGGTTCAGCAACGGGGCACCAAGCCGAATTTCCAAATCTCGTATGCGGCGACTGATCGCAGATTTAGCCAAGGCCAAGCGCTTTGAAGCCGCCGCAAAACCGCCAGCCTCAACAACAGCAATATAAGTTTTCAGTTCCTCAAAGCGATCGGCCATGCTTCCGCAACCTTTTCAATTCCAAATATGTCAATCACAATGATACGGCATCACTTAGCGACCGCTATTCCTCTCGAGGAACGGCATCGAGACGCACGCTTTCCGCCCCCCACGTCAGACGATGCCGAAAAATGTATTATGCGCAGGCGCTGCTGGATCCAGGGTAGCGCGATACTCTCTAACGGATGGAAGGCTCGTTCGAACGAATAAACTCCACGAACCCACTCAAGAATCCCTCCAAGCGAAGACGCGTCGACTCGTCGGTCAGATTGCCATCGACGTCGAATTGTTGGTTGGCGTGGGAAACGAGAAGCCGTCCGCCGAACCAAGGTCGGGTTCCAAGTGCTCGCAACACGGGTAGCCAAGCTTCCTGAGATAGGATTGTGCCAAATCCCCCCGGCGATGCACCAATCAAGGCGAAAGGTTTTCCGCCGAAAACGCGTCGTATATCGCTGTCTGGACGCGAAACCCAATCAATGGCGTTTTTGAATACCCCTGGAATACCATTATTGTACTCAGGGGTGGCAAGGAGCACGCCATCGGCTACCGCGATCGCCTCCTTCAATTCGACAACAGAAGCGGGAATGCCAGATTTAACTTCAACATCAGCATCATAAAGCGGTATCCCATTGATTCGACGAACATCCAGAGTCACGCTCTCGGGTGCCAATTGCACAGCAGCCTGAAGAAGTGAATGGTTAAAGGAAGCGCTGCGAAGACTTCCTGAAATTCCAATGATATGGGTCATGATCTACTCGCTTTTTGCAATGGAATGACTGTCGTTACTGCAGATGACAATGTTCGTTTGTGCTGACGGTTCTTTCTCCCCACAAAGGACAAACATTACCTCCTCTACAAAAATTAGAAAGCCTCAATAAAAGAACACTGTGTTCTCTTATTTAAGTACAGCGTTAGGACTGGGTGAATGACGAGGACTTAAACCCACCCAACTAAAGTTACGATCTACTCTCACAGCCCAAAAATGAGAACAATATGTTCTCCGGAATTGGGATTGTCGGGTCCGCTGTATCGACTTAGCATGATATCTCACAATTACATGACCCCAATTAAGATTGCTTTCATTGAAGGCGATGTTGAGATCCCTTCTTTGGCCTATCGCGATTGCGATGAGTCTAACCTAATCTGTAACGTGAAAGAGAGTTATCTAATGACCAGTGAATCTATCCGTGATCCTAAGGCTGACCACCTCCTGACCCCTGAGAACTGCGTGTTCATCGTGATCGACTATCAACCCATTCAGGTGAGTTCGATCCGTTCGATGGACCAAAAGGAATTGGTTTTCAACATCACCCATAGCATTAAAGCTGTGAAGAATTATAACGTACCTATTATTCATTCGGCGGTAAATATTGCGACGGGCTTAAACAAACCGCCAATTAAAGAGATCATGGCGCTACTCCCTAATGACCCCGTTATTGATCGTACGACGGTTAATGCCTGGGAAGACGTCGAATTCAAGCAGGCAGTGCAGGCAACTGGACGGCGGAAGTTGATCATGACGGCACTCTGGACCGAAGTCTGCCTGGCCTTCCCCGCTCTGGATGCACTCAGGGAAGGGTACGAGGTCTATGTCGTCGCCGACGCCATCGGCGGAACTTCAGTAGCGGCTCATGAGTTGGCTCTACGCCGCGTCGAACAAGCGGGTGGCAAACTGATTTCCAAGACACAGCTCTGGTGCGAGCTGCAGCGAGACTGGGCTCGCCAAGAGACCGTTCCTGGTTTCATGGACGTATTCGAGAACTGGGACGGCTTTAATCCAGAGAAAGATTTCAAAGGCTAAAATGCGGTTGGCAAATTGCTGGTTGAAGAATCCTCTGGCCGTCGTGTCAACACTGTCTGGCCAGCCAACCATACTCGGCGATTCAGCGCACCATATTGGAAAAGACAAGAGAACTGTCTTAGCAGAAGATTGATTATTGAAGGGAACGGCACACTTCAGCGTGCCGTTCCCGGAATAAGGGGAGACCATGTCAAACGTCTACAAGAAAACCGCTAACATAAAAGAAGCGCAGGCTGGTAGCCTCGCGAAGCCGGCCACGTTCAGCAGCCCTTTGGCTCTCCTGCTGGACCTTCTGAAAAAACCCGCGGATCTCGAGCATGTCCGCCAATTTACGGCGGACAATTTCATCTATGTTTCACTCAATTATGAACATCCGGAACTAAAAGCCATCATGCCTTGGGCAGGGACGACAGCAGGAACCGAAGGCTTGGTCCAGACCTTCAAGGATGTGAACGCCTACTGGTCTACACTGGCATTCGAATTACAGGACACTTTTGAGAATGCCGACGGTGCTGCCGTCTTCGGTTATTTTACTTATCGCTCTACTGTTTTGGGTAAGACGGTCACCTCCCCCCTCTCGATTTTGGCTCGCGCCAAGGACGGTAAGTTAACTTTCGTACAGTTCATGGAAGATACCTTCGCCACAGTACGAAGTTTTCGCGAGAGTGGAACCTACCATATCAAAGCCGATCCCAGTGGTTCGACAGTGGAAATTTGATACAGGGAGAGCGATATAACGATTGAGGATATAACCTGATTAAAAACTATATCCTCAGTCACATCATTGCATCATCAAAAACAACCAGCGAACACAGGACGTTTTTCAATCGGATTGTTTTTGTCATAAATAATTAGCCATACTTCCAGACTCATATAATACATTTAAAACACTAGCAACAAAAGAAAATATATTTATTACACTGCCCAGCCAGAGTTTTAAAAAGCAGTGAGTGGTAAATAGGAATGCCGTCAACAGTTGATGATCGATAATTAACAAACTTGAGGTATCATGACAATGCAGAAAAAAGACTTATCTTCCTGGTTCGCCAAAGGGGGGGCTATTGCTTATTTCATCTGGGCTCTTCTACATTTTCAAGCTGCCTGGGGAGTTTATAAATTAGGCGATAGCATGCCACCAGGAATGGCAAGTGGGCGAGTAGAACAAGATGCATGGAATTTATTTTGCTTTGCACTTTGCGCTGCCTTGACGTCTATTTTCTTGAATTGGCGCAATGACATCAGAGGATGGTGGATAAATTTAGCCGTTGTCAGCGCCACTGATATTGGCTTTATTATTTACATTCTAATCCCTGGTTACACGCCTATTTGGCCAGGGATTTTAGGGCCTCTTTTTTGGGCGGTTGGATTTATTTTTTCAACCTGCGCACTTGTTTTATCACATAAAGAAACAATGCGCTAAGCATGATAACATCACAAAGGGCAGCATATGCTAAGCCCTTTAATCCAACTTCCTTAAAGAACAAACTCAATTGCAATAATTAGATTTAAAATAGATCAATTAAAAAAACACGCATAATCAATTGAAAATATGACTCAGGCATATCATGAAAGAAAACACTTGCTTTCAAAAAAAAGTCACCACAGAGATCATGAGTTGGATAGAAAACAACCTTGAACATCGCATCAGTCTTGCAGACATTTCCAAGGTATCAGGCTATTCAAACTGGCACTTTCAAAGGTTATTTAAGAAACATACGGGAAAAAACCTTGGTGACTATATTCTTGAAAGAAAATTAAAAAAATCTTATAACTTGCTTTCTACAACAAAATTATCCGTATTTGCTGTTTCTTGTGCTGTAGGATTCAAGACTCAACAATCCTTTATTAGGAGCTTCAAAAAATGCTATGGCATCTCTCCCGGAAAAATAAAAATGAAGCACAATGACAAAAAATAATATAACAAGTTAATCATCATGGGAAAATTCTTCCCATTCATATCGTGTACCGAGTTAATCCTTCTCTCGTCTAAACGATCGGGTGTCTAAGTAGAGTCAGGTCGAAAAATCACGAAGTAAAATACTGACATTATTCTTGTCATACTTGAGATAAGAGTCAGGCCTCTCTACGCGTCGCTTATTTAGGACATCTGTACGTCATATACCTGATAACAATATCCCAATACAATAAAATAAGAAGTGCTATCAATAAATGCGAGCAGACATAGGAATAATCGAGAACTTGCAGAAATACGGGGGATTTATGGACTGTAGTAGACATCAGGAGAAGTGTTAATGGCACGCCCTATAGGATTCGAACCTATGACCTACGGCTTAGAAGGCCGTTGCTCTATCCAACTGAGCTAAGGGCGCATTGAGATGCGGCAACCTGCGGCTGCGGGTTGCGATTATACGGTCAGAGGTTAGCGAGTCAATGCCTTTTCATGACGTTACGGCGGCGGCCGTGCTTTATGGCGTTTTTTCCACCAGCGCCCGCGCGGTGAGGGTTCTCGTCAACGGGCGCCGTTACGCTGAGCCAGCCCGGCGCCTACGTAAATCGGCGCGTGCTCACGCCCTTGCCGCCCGTTGTCCCGCCGCTGGCAGAGGCGAGCAGACATAACCACTGCGGCAATGTCCCCCCAATCGGCATGCTCAATCACCCGTGTGTTGCAAGTCGCCGCCACGTTTTCAACCCATGCGGCGTCAGGGCGTGCGCTGTTTAAAGAAGCCTGGCTCCCCGATGCCCAAACCAGCAACAGCGTGCAGCCTGCCCAGGCGCAGCCCTTCATACGCATAACTTCCGCCACAGCGCATTCAGGCGTGCCCGCCACAACGGCGCCGCCTCATGCTTGCCGAGCTGATGCAGCGCGGTGAGTTGCTCACTGTCCGCCGGATGCAGCGAAGAATCGAACACCGTCTCCCCCACATGTTTAGGCTGCGCCGGTTGCTGATCAGGCTGATGATGCAACGGATAAAGCCGGGTTATCGCTCTCATGATCCTGCCCTCTTTCGCCCTGTGTATGGCCCCAGCGTAGGCAAATGCCGGTAAAAATGGTGTAGAGGTTCCTGAAGCCGGCATAAAAAAAGCATAAATCGGTCTCGCCAACGGCGGCGAGGGTGATTCTGCGCCTGACAGCGCGCTCAGCTTCTGACAGAATAGCGGCATCCCCGCTTTTCTTAATTGATGGATTTCCACACTGATGTCAGCAAAGATTATTGATGGTAAAACGATTGCGCAGCAGGTTAGAAACGAAGTGGCTGAGCAAGTGAAACAACGTCTGGCGGCCGGCAAGCGCGCGCCAGGGCTGGCGGTTGTGCTGGTCGGCGAGAATCCGGCTTCGCAAATTTACGTCGCCAGCAAGCGCCGCGCCTGCGATGAAGTCGGCTTCCTCTCCCGCTCCTACGACCTGCCCGCTGCCACCAGTGAAGCCGAGCTGCTGGCGTTGATCGACCAGCTGAACGCCGATGAGGAAATCGACGGCATTCTGGTGCAGCTGCCGTTGCCGGCCGGCATCGATAACGTCAAAGTGCTGGAACGCATCCATCCGGACAAAGACGTCGACGGCTTCCACCCGTACAACGTCGGCCGCCTGTGCCAGCGCGCGCCCAAGCTGCGCCCATGCACGCCGCGCGGCATCGTCACCCTGCTGGAGCGTTATAACATCGATACCTACGGCCTGAACGCCGTGGTGGTCGGCGCCTCCAACATCGTCGGCCGCCCGATGAGCATGGAGCTGCTGCTGGCCGGCTGCACCACCACCGTCACCCACCGCTTCACCAAAAATCTGCGTCATCACGTCGAGAACGCCGATCTGCTGGTGGTGGCGGTCGGCAAACCGGGCTTCATTCCGGGCGACTGGATCAAACCGGGCGCCATCGTGGTGGACGTCGGCATCAACCGTCTGGAAAGCGGTAAAGTGGTGGGCGATGTCGATTTCGACGCCGCCAGCGAGCGCGCCGCCTACATCACCCCGGTGCCGGGTGGCGTTGGCCCGATGACCGTGGCTACACTGATCCAAAATACCTTGCAGGCCTGCGAGGAATATCACGACGTTCAACCTAAATAAGTAAGGCAGTATGGAAATTTTCAATCTGGACAATCATCCCCACGTCGAACTGTGCGATCTGCTGAAGTTCCAGGGCTGGTGTGAAAGCGGCGGCGCCGCCAAAGAAGTCATCGCCGAAGGGCTGGTGAAAGTCGACGGCAAGGTCGAAACCCGCAAGCGCTGCAAGATCGTCGCCGATCAGGTGGTGGAGTTCAACGGCGGCAAGGTCATGGTTAAACCCTAACCTGCAGCCATAGAAAAAGGCGCTGAATTCAGCGCCTTTTTTGTTTTCACTTCGGCCGGCTTACTTACGGCGCCAGGTGGTGCCCTGCGGCCCGTCTTCCAGCACGATGTTCATCTCGTTCAAGCGATCGCGAGCGGCGTCCGCCAGCGCCCAGTCCTTGGCGGCACGCGCTTCGTTACGCTGTTTGATCAGCGCTTCGATCTCCGCCACTTCGCCGTCGTCAACCTGTGCGCCCCCTTGCAGGAACTGCTCCGGCTCTTGCTGCAGCAGGCCGAGCACTTTCGCCAGCTTGCGCAGCTCCGCCGCCATGCCGTTGGCCGCCGCCATGTCTTCGCTCTTCAGGCGGTTAACCTCGCGCGCCAGATCGAACAGCGCCGAGTAGGCTTCCGGAGTGTTGAAGTCGTCGTCCATCGCTTCGCGGAAGCGGGCTTCGAACGCTTCACCGCCGGCCGGCTCGGCATCGGCGTCGGTGCCGCGCAGCGCGGTATAGAGGCGCTCCAGCGCGGTGCGCGCCTGCTTAAGGTTCTCTTCGCTGTAGTTCAGCTGGCTGCGATAGTGCCCGGACATCAGGAAGTAACGCACCGTCTCCGCATCGTAATGGCCGAGCACGTCGCGAATGGTGAAGAAGTTATCCAGCGATTTGGACATCTTCTCTTTGTCGATCATCACCATGCCGGAGTGCATCCAGTAATTGACGTACGGGCCGTCGTGGGCGCAGCTTGACTGCGCGATCTCGTTCTCGTGGTGCGGGAACATCAGATCGGAACCGCCGCCGTGGATATCGAAGTGGGTGCCCAGCTGTTTGCAGTTCATGGCGGAGCATTCGATGTGCCAGCCCGGACGGCCCGGCCCCCACGGCGACTGCCAGCTCGGCTCGCCCGGCTTGGACATTTTCCACAGCACGAAGTCCATCGGGTTACGCTTCACGTCGTCGATCTCCACGCGCGCGCCGGCCTGCAGCTGCTCCAGATCCTGGCGCGATAGCAGGCCGTACTGCGGATCGCTGTCGATGGAGAACATCACGTCGCCGTTGCTGGCCACATAGGCGTGATCGCGATCGATAAGGCGCTGGGTGATCTCGATGATCTCGGCGATGTGCTGGGTCGCGCGCGGTTCGCTGTCCGGGCGATCGATCAGCAACGCGTCGAAGTCGGCATGCATTTCCGCCAGCATGCGTTCGGTCAGCTGGTCGCAGGTCTCATGATTTTCCGCCGCGCGGCGAATGATTTTGTCGTCTACGTCGGTGACGTTGCGCACGTAGTTCAGCGAATAGCCGAGATAGCGCAGATAACGTGCCACCACGTCGAAAGCGACAAAGGTACGACCGTGGCCGATGTGACACAGGTCATAGATGGTTACCCCGCACACGTACATGCCCACTTTCCCGGCATGAATGGGTTTGAATTCCTCTTTTTGACGACTCAGGGTATTAAAAATCTTTAGCATCGGGAGATTCCGTGGTGTGCGTGATAACAAAAAAGATAACCGGGCTTCAGGTTTTACGCCCGGTAGCGTATTGAAACCTGAAGCCTGATCTATTGCAAGGTTAAGGCCAAGCTTTGCTGACTTCACGCGAATAAAATGCGCGAAATTCGCCGGCCAGCACAATTGTTATAATATAACACAAATGCAATTACCACAGACAGTGCGCGGTTGAGCCGCTGCTGACTCGCTGGGGCGGATATGTTATAAGGGCGGTCTGAATGTTCACTCGCTTTACGTGACGTCTCACTTCACCTTGTTAGGATTAAAACTATGGTTACTTTCCACACCAATCACGGCGATATCGTTATCAAGACCTTTGCTGACAAAGCGCCGGTTACCGTTGAAAACTTCCTGAACTACTGCCGCGCCGGTTTCTACGACAACACCATCTTCCACCGTGTGATCAACGGCTTCATGATCCAGGGCGGCGGTTTCGAGCCGGGCATGAACCAGAAAGCGACCAACGCGGCCATCAAGAACGAAGCCAACAACGGTTTGAAAAACACCATCGGCACCCTGGCAATGGCGCGCACCAACGATCCGCACTCCGCCACCGCACAGTTCTTCATCAACGTGGCCGACAACGACTTCCTGAACTTCCGCGGCGAAAACGTACAGGGCTGGGGCTACTGCGTGTTCGCTGAAGTGGTTGAAGGCATGGACGTGGTCAACAAGATCAAAGGCGTGAAAACCGGCCGCAGCGGCATGCACCAGGACGTACCGGTAGAAGACGTCGTCATCAACAGCGTGACCGTCAGCGAGTAATCGCGGCTGCATGAGTACGCTGTTCATCGCAGATCTGCACTTGTGCGCACAGGAACCGGCAATCACTGCCGGTTTTCTGCGTTTTTTACGGCGCGAAGCGGTGCACGCCGACGCGCTGTACATCCTCGGCGACCTGTTTGAGGCCTGGATCGGCGACGACGATCCCGAGCCGCTGCACGCGGAGATCGCCGCGGCGCTGAAAGCGCTGCAACAGGCCGGCGTGCCCTGCTATTTCATCCACGGCAACCGCGATTTTCTGCTCGGCAAGCGCTTCGCCCGCGCCAGCGGCATGCAGCTGCTGCCGGAAGAAAAAGTGCTGGAGCTGTACGGCCGCAGGATCCTGATCCTGCACGGCGACACCCTGTGCACCGACGATCAAGCCTATCAGCAATTCCGCCGTAAAGTGCACAACCCGCTGATTCAAAAATTGTTCCTCGCGCTGCCGCTGCGCTGGCGACTGAAGATCGCCGCCAACATGCGCGCCCGCAGCCAGCAATCCAACCAGTACAAGTCGGAAGCCATCATGGACGTCAACCCGCAGGCGGTCGAGCAAACGATGCTGCGCCACGACGTGCACTGGATGATCCACGGCCATACCCATCGTCCGGCGGTGCACCGGCTGGCGTTGAGCAACGGCGAAGCCCATCGCGCGGTGCTGGGCGCCTGGCACGTCGAAGGATCGATGATCAAAGTCAGCGCCGACGCCGTCGAGCTGATCCAATTCCCGTTCTGAGTGCCGCACTGGCGCGCGGGTGAAAATTCGCGCTTTCGCCGGTGAAAACCGGCGACGCAACCGTTTTCCTTACCGTGCGCTCATGGTATGCTCTACGCCCTCATTCGGCCCTCAGCCGACGCCAGACAAATCACAGGAGCCTTACACCCATGGGAGCCAACGCCGCTTCAGCCGCCAATGCCGGGGCTAAAATCGCAATTGTAATGGGATCGAAAAGTGACTGGGCCACCATGCAGTTCGCCGCCGAAGTCCTGACCCAGCTCGATGTCCCCTTCCATGTCGAAGTCGTTTCCGCTCACCGCACGCCGGACAAGCTGTTCAGCTTCGCCGAGCAGGCTGCCGCCAACGGCTTTGACGTGATCATCGCCGGCGCCGGCGGTGCCGCGCATCTGCCGGGCATGCTGGCGGCGAAAACGCTGGTGCCGGTGCTGGGTGTGCCGGTGCAAAGCGCCGCGCTGAGCGGCGTGGACAGCCTCTACTCCATCGTGCAGATGCCGCGCGGCATTCCGGTGGGGACGCTGGCGATCGGCAAAGCCGGCGCCGCCAACGCCGGGCTGCTGGCGATGCAGATCCTGGCGCTGCACGATGCCGCGCTGGCGCAGCGTTTGGCGGACTGGCGTCAGGCGCAGACTGAAGACGTTTTGAACCACCCCGATCCGCGGGAGGACGCATGAAGCCGGTTTGCGTATTGGGCAACGGTCAGCTGGGGCGCATGCTGCGCCAGGCCGGCGAACCGCTGGGCATCGCCGTCTACCCTGTCGGCATCGATGCCGAACCCGAGGCGGTGCCGTATCAGAACAGCGTCATTACCGCCGAGATTGAACGCTGGCCGGAAACCGCGCTGACGCGCGAACTGGCGACTCACAGCGCCTTCGTCAACCGCGACATCTTCCCGCGTTTGGCGGATCGCCTGACGCAAAAGCAGCTGCTCGATCAACTCGGCCTGGCGACCGCGCCGTGGCAGCTGCTGGCGAGCGCCGCCGAATGGCCGCAGGTGTTCGCTGCGCTGGGCGAGCTGGCGATCGTCAAACGCCGGGTCGGCGGCTATGACGGCCGCGGCCAGTGGCGCTTGCGCCCGGGCCAGGAAGCCGAACTGCCGGCCGATGCCTATGGCGAGTGCATCGTCGAGCAAGGCATCAATTTCTCCGGCGAAGTGTCGCTGGTGGGCGCGCGCGGCCACGACGGCCGTTCGGTCTTCTACCCGCTGACCCACAACCTGCATGAAGACGGCATCCTGCGCGCCAGCGTGGCGCTGCCGCAGCCCAATCCGGCGCTGCAGCAACAGGCCGAGCAGATGCTGGCGGCGATCCTGAACGAGCTGAACTACGTCGGCGTGATGGCGATGGAGTGCTTTATCGTCGGCGATCGACTGTTGATCAACGAACTGGCGCCGCGCGTGCACAACAGCGGCCACTGGACGCAAAACGGCGCATCCATCAGCCAGTTCGAGCTGCACCTGCGCGCCATCCTCGGCCTGCCGCTGCCGCAGCCGGTGGTGAGCACGCCGTCGGTGATGGTCAACCTGATCGGCACCGCCGTCAACGAACAGTGGCTGTCGCTGCCGCTGGTGCATCTGCACTGGTATGAGAAAGAGGTGCGCCCTGGCCGCAAGGTCGGCCACCTCAATCTGAACGACCCGAACACCGCCGATCTGCGCCAGGCGCTGCAAGCGCTGGCACCGCTGCTGCCGGGCGAATACCAAAGCGGGCTGGCCTGGGCACAGCAGAAGCTGGCCTAAAGCGCACGCCGCCGAAAGTAAAAGGGTTCAGCTTTGGCTGAACCCTTTTTTAGGCCTGGTACAATCAAAAAAACCGCCCGATAGCGTCATTTATCAACAGCATAATATATATAAACAATGAGCAATATCGGCATGAGATATTGAATAAAACATCAAAAATAAGACGAACACCAACATTTAATCATTGCACTATCAATCTGCATCATTCTAATTTGAAAAAATAAAATCAAGAGCTAAATTTACACTATACATGATAATTAAATAAAAGTATGAGGGGTCTGTAAACCTAAAATAATTAATGACATGAAATTATAAAAAATTGTCATTACTATATGCATTAAAATAGATACTGACCTATTCATTCTAAAAACAACCATCCAAAAGGTCTGAGCTACAACTGAAGCACTGATATCTTCCGGAGTGACAAAATGAAGCTTATATTTCTCACCCTCATTTTAATGCTAAGCGGATGTGTGGCCAATGCACCATTTCGTACTTCCGATGGGAAAAACTGCGACCACTGGAGAGGGTGTGGCAGTAACTATGAGACACACACCGGCTATGATTTGGGGTTTATCGAATTTAGTGAGCGCGGCCATGATTTTGCTCCACAGCAAACAGCGCAGCTTTTATCAAATATAGCGCGTATGGAAGAGAAAGAAGACGTTGGTGTCATCGTGTTTATCCATGGCTGGAAGCATAATGCATCCGTACTTGATAAAAATGTAAAAAACTTCCAAAAAACGCTCTCCTACGTTGCTGCCCCAAGGATAATAGGAAAAAGAAAACTATTGGGGATCTACATTGGCTGGCGCGGAATGAGCTTTCATGGCGCAGAGCTTGAAAACCTCACTTTTTGGGATCGTAAATCCGTGGCAGAGGAGGTGGGCCGCAACGGAGTAAAAGATTTTCTCATCAAGCTGGAGTCAATCGTTGGTAAAAATAACAATAATTTTATGCTCACAGTGGGACACAGCTTTGGTGCCGATATTTTACTTTCCGCTTTGAACGATAACCTGCTGGAGAGAATGAGAACAGCTGAAAATAATAGTACATTGAAACCCTTTGGCGACGGCTTGATTCTTTTAAACCCTGCGGTAGAAGCAAACCAAGCCCTCCTTTTAAAAGAGAGCAGCATGAGACTGGGCGCTCAAGGAAAACCCATGCCGTCACTGATGTATGTCATCAGTTCTCGCGCTGATATCCCTACCAACGTGGCATTCCCGGTAGGTCAGTTTTTTGGCAAAAACATAAGATGGTCACAGGTAGAGATAGAAAGAGATTACTTCGGGGTAAAATATAAAATAAAAGAGCAGGATCTTGACGATATAACGGTAGGCAACTTTAAAATGTTTACCACGGGTTACATGTATAATAAAGAACATACCGTGAGCGACACCAGGACATCTCAGTACCATATTCCCGCGCAAATATCAAAAAAAGAAGACCTGTTAGACATTGAGCAATTGATATCGGAAGCTATCAATTCCGGCATTATCGGACCATGGAAATTTAATTCTTATTGTACCCGTACCCTGCACCAGAAAGAACAATATCACCATGATAGACTCCCTTGTTTCGACAACGATCCTATAGATTTCATTTCAGTACCTGATTCTTTTATCTCTAACCACAACGATATATTCAACCGGAATGTAATAACATTACTAATGACAATGACAAGCCAATCCCTCAGCAATAAAAAAGGTAGAATAACGAAATACTGTCAAAAAACAGGAGGGTTTTCATTCGAAGATTGTTTTAACTACTACTACTTAATAAATGAAGATTTCACAGTTAATAAGCATTCAAAACTCTATTAAGGTAAGCGGCGGGGAAAATGCCCGCCGCTTACTGAGTCCCCTGCCCGGATCAAAGAGACTCACCCTTTTCGGCCGCTACCTGCCTCGATATCAACTAGCCCTCATAACTGCGGAACAGCGCCTTGCCGCGCAGCAGGCGCACGCCCAGCCAGCCGCCGCACAGCGACAGCAGCAGCGCGCTGGCCAGCGGCAGCGCCCACCACAGCACCGGCGTCGGCGTCCACGGGAAGTCAAACACCCGGCTCTGCAGTAGCCACAGTGCCGCCTCGGCGCCCACCGCCGCCGCGATGCCCGCTACCAACCCCAGCAGGGCAAACTCGCACCACAGCGTGCGGCGCAGCAGCCGTTTGCCGGCCCCCAGCGTACGGTACACCACCAACTCCTGCCGCCGCTGACGCATGCCGACCTGCACCTGCGCCAGCAGCAGCAGGCCGCCGCACAGCACTACCAGCACCACCATCACCTCCAGCGCGCGACTGACCTGTTGCAGCACGCCGCCGACCTGTTTCAGGATCGCGCCGATGTCCAGCAGGCTGAGCGTCGGGAACTGGCGATTGAGCTGGGTCAGCATCTGGCCGTCACCGTCGTAGCGGAAGCTGGTGAGCCAGGTCTGCGGCTGGCCGTCCAATGCGCCCGGCGGGAAGATAAAGTAAAAGTTCGGCTTCAGGCTTTCCCAATCCACCTGGCGCAGGCTGGTAACTTTGGCACTGAACGCCTGGGTATCGCCGCTGAAGGTCAGCGTATCGCCCAGCTTGATCTTCAGCCGCCCGGCGATGCCTTCATCCATTGAAACCTCACCGGTTTTCGGCGGCCAATTGCCCGCCACCAGCGGATTGTGATCCGGCAGATCGGCCAACCAGGTCAGGTTAAGCTCGCGGTTCACCGCCTCGCCGCCCGGATCGTCTTCATGCACCCGCTCGGTCGCCAGCTGCTGGTTTATCTCGGTCAGGCGCACCCGGACGATCGGATAATAGGTTTCCGGCTTGATCTGGTGCTGCTGCAGGAAGGCTTTCACCTGCGGCACCTGCGCCTCGGTCATATTGAGCAGGAAATAGTTCGGGCTGTCCGGCGGCAGCTGTTGCTGCCAGCGTTCGAGCAGATCGCCGCGCAGCACCAACAGCAGCGCCAACAGCATGAACGACAGCGAAAACGCCGCCAGCTGGCTGATGGTCACCCACGGCTGGTGCAGCAGGCGGTTGACCGCCAGCCGCAGCGCCAGGCTCTTGAGCGTGATGCGGCGCAACAACAGCAGGCTGCCCCAGCCGATGCCGCCCAGCAGCAGCGCCAGCACCGCCATGCCAGCCAGGATCGCCCACAGCAGCGTGCTGGCCCCCATCAGCGCCACCAACAGCGCCACCACGATCGCCGCCGTCACCGGCAAGAAGTAGCGCAGCGGCCAGACGTTGGCCGTCACGTCTCGGCGCAGCACCCGCAGCGGCTGGGTGGCCAGCAGCTGGCGATACGGCCGCAGCCCGACCAGCAGCGAGATCAGCACCAGCGCGCCGAGCGCCCACAGCCACGGCCAGGCGCCGGCGGCAGGCAATGCAGCCGGTAATACCGGCTTCAGCAGGCGGATCAGCAACGCTTCAAACGCCAGCCCGATCGCCCCGCCGCACGCCGCCGCCAGCGCCATCACCGCCAGCCACTGGCCGACGATCAATTTACGCAGCGCGCCGCGCCCGGCACCGAGGGTTTTCAGCACCGCGATCAGATCGTAACGGCTGCGGCAATAGTGGCTCATCGCCACCGCCACGGCGGCGATCGACAACAGCAGCGTCAGCAGGGCCGACAGCAGCAGGAACTGTTGGGAGCGCTGCAGCGACTTGCCGAGCGCGCTGCCGGATTCCTGCAGCCCGAACCAGCGCTGATCCGGCGTCAACTGCGGCGCCAGCCGTTCCTCGTAACGCTGAATATCCGGCTCAGCGCCGGCGAACATGTAGCGGTAGGTCAGGCGGCTGCCCGGCTGCACCGCGCCGGTCTTATCGACGTCCGCCAGGTTGATCATGATGCGCGGCGCGGTCTGGAACGGATTGAAGCCGGCATCCGGCTCCTGAATGATTTCACCGGCGATGCGAAGCGTAGTGTCGCCCACCTCCAGCGAATCCCCCACTTTCACGTTCAGCAGCGCCAACAAACGCGGCGCCACCAGCACGCTGCCCGGTTCGGGTTTGATGTTGGCCGGGCGCGTTTCCAGCTTGCCGTACAGCGGATAGGCCAAATCGGTGGCTTTCACGTCCGCCAGCTGCGGCCGATCGCCGGCATAGGTCATGGTGGTGAACGACAGCTGACGGCTCACCTTCAGCCCCTGCTGCTGCGCGTCCAATAGCCAGCCTTCCGGCACCGGATGCGCGCTGCGCAGCACCCGATCGCCGGCGATAAAATCGCGGCTCTGCTGGCTGAGCCCTTTGTCCATGCGATCGCTGATGCTGCCAAGCGCCAGCACGCAGGCGACGGAGAGCGTCAGCGCCAGCCACACGATCAGCAGCGACGGCGAGCGCCATTCGCGCCAGAACCAGCGCCAGATCATGCTTCCTCCCACAGCTTGCCTTCACGCAGCCGCAGCCGCCGCTGGCAGCGCGCCGCCAGGGTTTCGTCATGGGTCACCAGGATCAGGGTGGTGTCAAAATCGCGGTTGAGAGAGAACAGCAGGTCGGCGATGCGATCGCCGGTCTGACGATCGAGGTTGCCGGTCGGTTCATCGGCGAACAGCACCCGCGGCCGGCCGCTGAAGGCGCGCGCCAGCGCCACGCGCTGCTGCTCGCCGCCGGACAGCTGCGCCGGCAGGTGATCGAGACGTTTGCCCAGCCCCAGCTGTTCCAGTAACTGCACCGCCTGCTCGCGACTCTGCCTGTCGCTCTCGCCGCGCAGCAGCGCCGGCAGCTGCACGTTCTCCAGCGCGTTCAGCGTCGGCACCAACATGAACGACTGAAACACAAAGCCGACGTTCCTGGCGCGCAGCGCAGCGCGCCCCTCTTCGTCCAACGCGGTCAGCGACTCGCCGAGCAAACGCACCTCGCCCTCGCTGCCGTCGTCCAGCCCGGCCAAAATGCCCAGCAAGGTCGATTTCCCCGATCCGGATTCGCCGATCAGGGCGATCGTCTGCGCGGGTTTGACAAGCAGCTCGACTCCGGTGAGGATGGTGAGCTGATGCTCACCCTGACCAACGTGTTTACTAAGATGATGAACTTCAAGAACGTTTTCCGCTGGCATCTTCCCTTCCTTTTGCTGTTGGGATTATTCAGTTTACGCGCTGCCGCCGCCGATACCTTATTGATTTTGGGCGACAGTTTAAGCGCCGGCTATCGCCTGCCGATCGAGCGGGCCTGGCCGACGCTGTTGGCCGAACAGTGGCAGAAAAAACCGGGCGCGCCGCAGCTGGTCAACGCCAGCATCAGCGGCGACACCGCCGCACAGGGGCTGGCGCGTCTGCCCGCGCTGCTGAAACAGCATCAGCCGCACTGGGTGCTGATCGAGCTGGGCGCCAACGACGGCCTGCGCGGCTTCCCGGCGCAGGACGTACAGCGCGATCTCGGCCAAATCATCACACGGGTGCAGCAGGCCGGCGCGCAGCCGCTGCTGATGCAGATCCGCATCCCGCCTAACTACGGCCGCCGCTATACCGAGGCGTTCAGCGCCGTCTACCCGGCGCTGGCCAAGCAGTTCAACATTCCGCTGCTGCCGTTCTATATGGAACAGGTGGTGGTAAAGCCGGAATGGATGCAGGATGACGGATTGCACCCCAATGGGGACGCTCAGCCGTTTATCGCCACCTGGATGGCGAAGCGCCTGGAACCGCTAGTAAAGCATGAGTCTCACTAAATTAGGGTCGTACACTAGGTAAAGTTATGCAAAAAGCGGTATTGATAACCGGCTGTTCCAGCGGGATTGGCTTGATTGCGGCGCAGGATCTGCGCAACCGCGGCTACCGGGTGCTGGCCGCCTGCCGTAAGCCGCAGGACGTGGAAAACATGCGCCAGCTCGGGCTGGAAGGCATCGAGCTGGATCTGGACGACAGCGCCAGCGTCGAGCGCGCCGCCGCCGAGGTGATCGCGCTGACCGACGGCCGCCTGTACGGCCTGTTCAATAACGGGGGGTTCGGCGTTTACGGCCCGCTCAGCCGCATTTCGCGCAGCCAGCTGGAGCGGCAGTTCGCCACCAACCTGTTCGGCACCCACCAGCTAACCCAGCTGCTGTTGCCGGCAATGCTGCCGCACGGCGAAGGGCGCATCATTCAAACCAGCTCGGTGATGGGTCTGGTCTCCAGCGCCGGGCGCGGCGCCTACGCCGCCAGCAAGTTCGCGCTGGAAGCCTGGTCGGACGCGCTGCGCATGGAGCTGCACGGCAGCGGCATTCAGGTCAGCCTGATCGAACCGGGGCCAATCTCCACCCACTTTAGCCAGAACGTCAACCAGGCGCAGAGCGACAAGCCGGTGCACAACCCCGGCATCGCCAAGCGCCTGACGCTGCCGCCGGAGGCCATTCTGCCCAAACTGCGCCACGCGCTGGAAAGCCCGCGCGCCAAACTGCGCTATCCGGTCACCCTGCTGGCGCACGCGATGAGCGTGCTGCGCCGCATTTTGCCGGGCCGCTGTCTGGATTGGCTGCTGCGCAGCAACGCTTAATTCGCCCGACGGGGTTGAAGAATGGCGGCGCGCCCCCATTTACACCCCATGGCTCCGCACGATCAGAGAGAAAAAAGATGCTAGCTCAAGCTGTTGTTGATATTAACGAAACTAACCTGCACCAGACGCTGGAACAGTCGATGTCCATTCCGGTGCTGTTCTACTTCTGGTCCGAGCGCAGCCAACACTGCCTGCAGCTCACGCCGGTGCTGGACAAGCTGGCGGCGGAATACGCCGGTCAGTTCATTCTGGCCAAGGTGGACTGCGACGCCGAGCAGATGATCGCCTCCCAGTTCGGGCTGCGTTCCATTCCGACGGTCTACCTGTTTAAAGACGGCCAACCGGTCGACGGCTTCCAGGGCCCGCAGCCGGAAGAAGCGATCCGCGACCTGCTGCAGCGTTTCCTGCCGAAGGAAGAAGATCTGAAACTGGCGCAGGCGCAGGAACTGCTGGCCGCCGGCAACGCCGCCGAAGCGCTGCCGCTGCTGAAAGACGCCTGGCAGAGCAGCCAGCAGCGCAGCGACATCGGCCTGACGCTGGCCGAAACGCAGATCGCCCTCAGCCGCAGCGAAGACGCCGAAGCGGTGCTGGCGACCATCCCGCTGCAGGATCGCGATACGCGCTATCAGGGCCTGGTGGCGCAGATTGAACTGTTGAAGCAGGCAGCGGACACGCCGGAAATCCAACAGCTGCAACAGCAGGTGCAGCAAGAGCCGGACAACGTCGAGCTGGCGGTGCAGCTGGCGCTGCAACTGCATCAGGTCGGGCGTAACGAAGAAGCGCTGGAACTGCTGATGGGGCATCTGAAGAAAGATCTGGCCGCCGCCAACGGCAACGCGCGCAAGACCCTGATGGACATTCTGGCCGCACTCGGCACCGGCGACGCGCTGGCCGCTAAATATCGCCGCCAGCTGTACTCCCTGCTGTACTGATATACCCTGCTTCTTTCCAGCCGCATCGTTGTTGGCTGTGTTTGCAAGTCCCCGGGAACCTACTCAAGTCAGTGACCGGGACGCGCAAACACAGCCAACACAGAAGCAGCTTGAAAGATGACGGGAATTAGCGATAGACCCGCACCCCGCCCTCCACGCCCGCCGGGCTGAACAACACCTGCCACAGCTGAATGTTGCGCGAACGAAACGCGCCGGCGCAGGCGTTCAGGTAATAAGTGAACATGCGCTCGAAGCGCTCGGAATAACCGCCCGCCAATTCCGGCCACGCCCGTTTGAAATTCTCCAGCCAGGCCATCAGCGTGCGATCGTAATCGGCGCCGAAGTTGTGCCAATCCTCCATCACGAAACGCCCTTCGCTGGCCTCGGCGATATGCCGCACCGAAGGCAGGCAGCCGTTGGGGAAGATGTATTTGTCTATCCAGGCGTCGACGTTAAGGTCGGTTTGATTGGAACCGATGGTGTGCAGCAAAAACAGGCCATCGGGCTTCAGGTTGCGCGCCGCGACGCTGAAATAGGTCTCGTAGTTTTTCGGCCCGACGTGCTCGAACATGCCGACCGACACGATGCGATCAAACTGACGATCCAGATCGCGGTAATCCTGCAGCAAGATCTCGACGTCCAGCCCGGCGCAGCGTGCCTGCGCCAGCTTCTGCTGCTCGGCTGAAATGGTCACGCCGTGCACCGAGACGCCGTAGTTTTGCGCCGCAAACTGCGCCAACCCGCCCCAGCCGCAGCCGATATCCAGCAGCGTCATGCCCGGTTTCAGCTGCAGTTTTTCGCAGATCATCCTGAGCTTGGCCTGCTGCGCCTGCTCCAGCGTCTGCGCTTCTTTCCAGTAGCCGCAGGAGTATTGCATGTAAGGATCGAGCATCGCCCGGAACAGGTCGTTGCCGATGTCGTAATGCTCTTTGCCCACCTGCCAGGCGCGCTTGCGCGATTGGCGGTTGAACAGCCGGGCATAGGCGATGCGCGCGATGTCGCTCAGGCTTTTCGGCAGCCGCTCATCGACGCCGGCCTGCAGAATGCGGGTAAACAGCATGTCCAGCCGTTCGCATTCCCACCAGCCGTCCATATAGCTCTCGCCGAAGCCGAGCGAGCCTTCCTGCAAAATGCGTTTGAACAGCGCCGGGTTATGCACCCGGATATCCCAGGCGCGCGGGCCGTTGATGGCGACGCCGGCTTCGGCCAGCATCTCCTCTACAATGCGATACCAGCGGTCTTTCTTCTGGGCGAGTTCATCAACACTGAGCGAATCCATAACAATCCTTGGCCGAAATGTCATTTCAAAAAGCATAGTCGCAAATAAAAATGACAAATTTTTGACGGTAAACACGGGGGTGTTTTTACTCTAGCCAAGGCGAGCAACATCATGAAATGAATAAAAATTATTGAAATCATGCCATTTAGGCATACTTATCTGCCAACTGTGCCAGACTTATTTCAATAACGTTTTTCTCCCTGTTCGGAACAGCGGTTCCGCTTATGGCGGAATCACCAACGCCCTGGATTAAGTCGCGGTATCGGTAGGCATTTTTCCGGCGCTGGCGTAATATCTGTTTACATATGTCTGACAGGAGGTTTGCATGCTTACTTTTATTCCCATCGTGATCGTCGTCGCGCTGATTGTGGTGTTCGCCGGCGTCAAAATTGTGCCGCAGGGGTTCCAATGGACGGTAGAACGCTTCGGCCGCTACACCAAAACGCTGATGCCGGGCCTGAACCTGGTGGTGCCGTTCATGGACCGCATCGGCCGTAAAATCAATATGATGGAGCAGGTGCTGGACATCCCTTCGCAGGAAGTGATTTCCCGCGATAACGCCAACGTCGCCATCGATGCGGTGTGCTTTATCCAGGTCGTCGACCCGGCGCGCGCCGCCTACGAGGTCAGCAACCTCGAACAGGCGATCGTCAACCTCACCATGACCAACTTCCGCACCGTGCTCGGCTCGATGGAGCTGGACGAAATGCTGTCGCAGCGCGACAGCATCAACAGCCGCCTGCTGCACATCGTCGATGAAGCGACCAATCCTTGGGGGGTGAAGATCACCCGTATCGAGATCCGCGACGTGCGCCCACCGGCGGAACTGATCGCCTCGATGAACGCCCAGATGAAGGCCGAGCGAACCAAGCGCGCCGACATCCTGGAGGCGGAAGGGGTGCGCCAGGCGGCCATTCTGCGCGCCGAGGGTGAGAAACAATCGCAGATCCTGAAGGCCGAGGGCGAACGCCAGTCGGCGTTCCTGCAGGCGGAAGCGCGTGAGCGCGCCGCCGAGGCCGAGGCGCGCGCCACCCAGCTGGTGTCCGACGCCATCGCCAGCGGCAACATTCAGGCGGTGAACTACTTCGTGGCGCAGAAATACACCGACGCGCTGCAGAAGATCGGTTCCTCCAACAACAGCAAAGTGGTGATGATGCCGCTGGACGCCAGCAGCCTGCTCGGCTCGATCGGCGGCATTACCGAACTGCTGAAAGAAAGCAAAGGCAAATAATCATGCTCGAACTGATCGCGGCGAATCCGCTGTGGTTCTGGCTCTCCCTCGGGGGCGTGTTGCTGGCGGCGGAAATGCTCGGCGCCGGCGGCTACCTGCTGTGGAGCGGCGTGGCGGCGCTGTTGGTCGGCGCCTTGATCTGGCTGCTGCCGACGCTCACCTGGGAATGGCAAGGCGTGATCTTCGCCGTCCTGACCGTCGTCGTCGCCTACCTGTGGTGGTACTGGCTGCGTCACCGCCCGGCGGCCGTGTCCGGCGGTTCACCGGTGCTCAACCAGCGCAACCGTCAGCTGATCGGCACCCGCGCCACGCTGACGGAGGCGATGCACAACGGCATGGGGCGCATCAATATCGGCGACAGCAGCTGGCGCGCGCAGGCGGCGGAAGATCTGCCCGCCGGCACCGAAGTGGAAGTGGTGGCGGTGGAAGGGGTCACACTGGTGATCCGCGCCATCAGCCGTTAATTCGAACGACAGCATCCCGCCAGATTATTGATGATGGGGCACTCGGCCCCCTCGTCGCCCGGACATTGTTCCGCCAGCGTCAACAGGCGTTGGCGCATTTCTCCCAGTTCGCTGATGTGCCTTTCGATCTCCGCCACCTTCTGCAGCGTGCGCGCCTTCACGTCGGCGCTGTGACGGGCCGGATCGTTGAACAAGGCCACCAGCTCACGGCACTCGTCCAGGTTGAAGCCCACCTGCCGCGCCTGGCGCAGCAGCGTCAGCTCTTCAACGTGCCTGGCGGAATAATGGCGATAACCGTTATCGCTGCGGATCGGGGCGGTAATCAGCGCTTTCTCCTCGTAAAAACGAATCGTCTTGCTGGTTAACCCGGTCTTTTTCGCGACGTCGCTAATATTCATTTTTTCCTCCGGAATGCTCCTGCTCACCTCCTATCTTAAGCCGCTTTCCGCCACTCACCAAGCCTCAACGCCCTACCGTCGATAGCGATGAGAAACCGATAGCCACAGCCAAAAGATAGATACTTCACTTGCAAAGTATTCATCAAAAAACAATAGACAATCTAACCTATTAAAATTTGATCAAATTAAGATTTTTATTATATGTAAATTTTTGTGTATAAATAACACAAAATAAAACACAATTAAAACAACAAAATAAAAACACAAATTAACAAAATTGTAATAATAGACCACATAAATAAACATTTGTTTACATTTGCCATTACTGCGCCTGTTTGAGTTTTGGCCACCTCCAAACTAGAAATATTAGCTAATTTAATCTCTCAACCCGATGGCGGAGTTCGTCATGGATTTTAACTTATCAAGCGAGCAGCAGGCTCTAAGCGAATCCGCTCAGCGTTTTGCCCGCGAGGTGCTGGATCAGGATGCGCATGATCGGCTTTCACGGCAGGTATTAAGCCTGGATTTGTGGCGACAAGCCGCCGCCTATGGTTTTACCCGAGCCCCCGTGGCGAGCGCGTTCGGCGGATTGGGCATGAGCGCGCTCGATACTGCGCTGATGATTGAGGCGCTGGGTAAAGGCAGCCGCGACATCGGCATGTCCTTTTCGCTCTGCGCCCATCTGTGCGCCTGCGTGATCCCGCTTTCCCGCTTCGGTTCCGAAGCATTAAAAGCGCAGTATCTCGAAGCGTTGGCGGCCGGAAAACTGATCGCGGCGAATGCGGCGACGGAGCCGGACGCCGGTTCCGATATTTATGCCATGAAATCAACCGCTCAACCCTGTGAAGGCGGCTACCGGCTCAACGGAAACAAAATTTTCATCACCAACGCGCCGATTGCCGACATCTTCATCGTCTATGCGAAAACCCATCCCGAACATGGCTTTATGGGCGTGTCCGCATTTGTGCTCGAGAAAGGGATGCCAGGCTTAAACGTAGGCGCCGTCAGCCCGAAAGATTGCCTCTCCAACTGCCCGTGGAGCGAACTGACCTTCAACGACGTCTTCATTCCAGAGTCCCAACGGCTCGGCATGCCGGGCGCCGGCGGCGCCATCTTCCACGATTCAATGATCTGGGAAAAGGGCTGCCTGTCGGCTCTGTTTATCGGCGCAATGGAGCGCGTGTTCGACAGTGCGCTGGACTATGCCAAACAACGCCGACAATTCGGCAAAGCGATCGGCCAATTTCAGTCCGTCTCCAACCGCATCATCGAGATGAAACTGCGTCTGGAACAGTGTCGGCTAATGCTCTACCGCGCCTGTTGGAAACACGATCGGGGCCAGGACGCCGAGATCGACATCGCCATGAGCAAACTGTTGATTTCCGAATATGCCGTGCAGTCCGCGCTGGACGCGATTCAAATCTTCGGCGGAGCCGGCATGGATCAAGAACTCGGTCTGGTGCGCCACTTGCTGAACGTGATCCCCAGCCGGATCTTCTCCGGCACCAACGAGATACAAAAAGAAATTGTCGCCCGCAAGCTGGGTCTGCGGGGAGGCGCATGATGATCGTTCAACGCGTTTTTGCCGTGCTCTATATGTTGGCCGGCCTGGCGAAAGCCTTCCCTCAGTTGGAAAACGTCGCCGATATTCTGCAGCAGGCGGCCGTGGCGAACCAGGGCACCTGGTACGCCGGAGCGACGGCTTGGCTGGCGGCGCAGGGTACAGCGGTTAACGCGCTGATCGGCGTGGCGCTGTTTGCCTCCGGTGCGGTCTTGATGTTCAACCCGCGTTGGACGACATTGATCATCTACTGCCAGCTGCTGATGATGGCGGGATTTGTCACGATCCTGCACCGCGCCCAGCCGCAGGTCATATTGCTCGATGCGATTTTCGCGCTGGCGGCGCTGTACATGCTGCGGCAGCAACACCACCGCAAACCCAAGCCGCGCACGTTCCCCACGCGCGACTTTTCCACGCCCACGCCGGCGTCAGGCGGCTCGGTAACCCCCACGCTGGACGGCGAGTATGACGTGGTGATCATCGGCGGCGGCGTCTCCGGTTTGGCCGCGGCCAGCGAACTGACCGAACGCCGGGTTCTGGTGCTGGAAAAAAGCGCTTCCTTTGGCGGCAACGCGCGCTACCGCGCGGTGAATCGCCTGAAGTTTCCCATCGCCGGCGTCTGCTTCCAGGAGCCATTGCCGGGTTCGTTCATGTTGCAACTGCTGAAGAAAATCGGTCTGAGCGGCGCCTACAAGTCCAATGAAAAGGACACGCTGGTGTTTTTCGACACCTTCTTGCTGCTCCGATGCCTGGGTGAAGTCGTCGTTGGTTTTCTCAAACAGCCGGTCTACCTGCTGAAACCTGCCGTCTGGCGCCTGACGGGACAACTATTCCTGCATGCCTTGATCGGTAAACCTTATGTTATCGCGGCAAAACAGCTGGGCGATCCGATCTTTGCCGATCTGTACGCCTTCCTCGATACCTTCTCGCCGCGCGGCGAGCGGTACCCCAGCCTGCCCTGGACGCCGCAGAGCACCTGGAGCAAAGCGAATATGGCGCTGCTCGACACTATCCCGCTGTACACTTATCTGTTCGAACCGCACAAACTGGATCAGATCCCGGCGGATCTGCGGCCACCGAGAAAATTCGGCAAGCTGGTAGAGAATGCCGTCAGCACCACGCTGCGCGTGGAATGTCTCGATATTCGCGAAGTCTCCGCCTATGTCGGATTGCACTTCCTGGTGGGGTATTTACGCGGCAATCTGGTCACGCTGCCGGGCGGTAACGGCAGCATCAGCGCCGGGCTGCTCGACTATCTTGAGGAGCAAAACAACGTCAGGCTGCAAAGCCGCGTACAGCTTCAAAGCATCACGCCCGGCGGCGACGAAACGGTGATCCGGTTCAGCGTCAATGGCGCGGCCAGCGAAATCAGAGCCAAACAAGTGATCTGGGCCGCCCCCAAAACGCATTTGCCCACCTGGTTGCCCACCCTGCCCAAAGAGCAATTGGCGGCGATCCGTCAGATCCGCCATGAAGATTACTACCTGGCGAACGTGCTGTTGAAAAAACCGATCCTCGAACACTCGTTCGGCGGCTATCTGATCGAGCCGGAAAACACCCGCACACCTTACTATTGGAGCAAAGCCGGCACCTGCCTGATCGCCAATTGGATGGACAATCGCCTCAGCGCGGAAACCGGGGTATTAACCCTGCTCAAACCGACCACTCGCCCAGAGCGGCAAGGTCGCACCGCGCAGAACGAGTTCCCGGCGCTGCAGCAACAGACCTATATCGAAATCGCCAAAGTGCTGGGCAACATGGGCATTGACGCCGACATCATTGAAGACATTCAAATCTGGTTCTGGCCCGCGGGTCTGGTGACCTCGGTCGCCGGACAACAGGCTCAGGGCGTGTTTCACCAGGCCAGCAGGCCGTTTGAGAATATTCACTTCGCCAATCAGGACAGCGTGGGCATCGGTAATATCGAAAGCGCGGTGTTAGCCGGGTTGAACGCCGCCAAAGCGGTGAGAGAACGCCTCGCAATGCCCGTTACGCCTGCGGAGGTGATGTCATGAATCCTACCCTGGTGGTTGAGCTTTCCGGCGATAAAACGCTGGAACCCCATCGCCTGGGCGGCAAAGCCCATTCGTTGAATCATTTGATTCAGGCGGGCTTGCCGGTGCCGCCGGCGTTTTGCATCACCGCGCAGGCTTACCGGCAGTTTATCGAATTCGCCGTGCCGGGAGCGCTGCTCGACACGGGCGCGCCGGGCAACGTGCGCGATATGATTTTGAGCGCCGCCATCCCCGCCCCGCTCGATCTGGCGATCCGTCACGCCTGCAAACAGTTGGGCGACGGCGCCTCGCTCGCCGTGCGCTCTTCGGCGCTGGAAGAAGACGGCCTGACCCACTCTTTCGCCGGGCAATACGACACTTACCTGCACGTGCGCGGGGATGACGAGGTGGTGCGCAAGGTGCAATCCTGCTGGGCGTCGCTCTGGGCGGAACGCGCCGCCCAGTATAGCCGGACATCGGCGGCGCAGAGCGATATCGCCGTCGTCTTGCAAATCATGGTGGATGCGGACGCCGCCGGCGTCATGTTTACCCAAGATCCGCTGACAGGCGATGCCAACCACATCGTCATCGACAGCTGCTGGGGACTGGGGGAAGGCGTGGTCTCCGGACAGGTCACCACCGACAGCTTCATTTTGGATAAGGCGAGCGGCGAGATCCGCGAGCGGCAAATTCGTCACAAACCGCACTATTGCCAACGCGATCCGCAGGGACAGGTCACGCTGCTGCAAACGCCCGAAGCCAGGCGAGACGCTCCCAGCCTAACCCCGGAACAGCTGCAACAGCTTGCCAGGCTGGCCAGGCAAACGCGGATGATTTACGGCGCGGAACTGGATATCGAATGGGCGGTGAAAGACGATCGCGTGTGGCTCCTGCAGGCGCGGCCGATCACCACGCAGGCCAAACCGGTTCAGATGCTTTACGCCAACCCGTGGGAAAGCGATCCGACGATCAAGGAACAGGCCTTTTTCTCCCGAATGGACACCGGCGAGATCGTCACCGGCTTGATGACGCCGCTGGGGCTGTCGTTTTGCCAGTTCTACCAAAAGCATATTCATGGCCCGGCGATCAAAACCATGGGGCTGGCGGATATCGGCGATTGGCAGATTTATATGGGGTATTTGCAAGGCTACGTCTATCTGAATATCTCCGGATCGGCCTACATGCTCCGCCAATGCCCGCCCACCCGCGACGAAATGAAGTTCACGACCCGCTACGCCACCGCCGATATCGATTTCAGCGGGTACAAAAACCCCTATGGCCCCGGCGTACAGGGATGGGCTTATCTCAAGAGCGCCTGGCATTGGCTGAAACAGCAGAGGCATAACCTGCGCAGCGCCGGCGCGACCGTCGATGCCATGATCGCCCTGCGCCAGCGCGAGACGCGCCGCTTTCTGGCGCTGGATCTGACCACCATGACGCATCAGGAGCTGAAGCGGGAACTCAGCCGCATCGACGGTTACTTCCTCGACAGCTGCGCCGCCTATATGCCCTTCTTCCTTCAGTCGTTCGCGCTCTACGATGCGCTGGCACTGACCTGCGAACGTTACCTCAAAGGCCGAGGCAACGGATTGCAAAATCGCATCAAGGCGTCGATGAACAACCTGCGCACCATCGAAGTCACGCTGGGCATTCTCAGCCTGGTGGAGACGGTCAATCGTCAACCGGCGTTGAAGGCCGTGTTCGAGCGACACAGCGCACAGGAACTGGTCACCGTCCTGCCCATCGATCCCGAATCGCGCGCCTTCTGGCAAAGCGACTTCAGCGCCTTCCTGTTCGAGTTCGGCGCCCGTGGCCGCCAGGAGTTCGAATTGAGTCTTCCGCGCTGGAACGACGATCCCAGCTACCTGCTGCAAGTGATGAAAATGTATCTGCAACATCCGGTGGATCTGCACACGAAACTGCGGGAAACAGAGCGGCTGCGCCATGAAGACAGCGAGACGCTGCTTAAAGCGATGCCCTGGTTTGGCCGGATGAAGCTGAAGTTCATCACCAAACTGTATGGCGTGATGGCCGAACGCCGCGAAGCGACCCGGCCAACCTTCGTCACCGAAACCTGGTTCTACCGCCGCATCATGTTGGAAGTGCTGCGGCGCCTGGAGGCGCAAGGCCTGGTCAAACAGGCCGATCTGCCCTATGTGGACTTCGAGCGCTTCCGCGCGTTTATGGCGGGGGAACAGTCGGCGCAGGAGGCGTTCGCCGCCGATCTGATCGAGCGCAATCGCCACCAGCATCTGCTGAACCTGCATGCGGAAGAGCCGCCGATGGCGATCGTCGGGGGGTATCAGCCCAGGATGAAAGCCCCCACGGCGGAAAACGCCGCCGGCATGCTGTCCGGCCTGGCGGCCAGCCCTGGCAAAGTGGTGGCGAAAGCGCGCGTCATCACCGATCTGCTGGCGCAGGCCGGCGAGCTGCAGCCCAACGAAATCCTGGTGGCGCGCTTTACCGACGCCAGCTGGACCCCGCTCTTCGCGCTGGCGGCGGGCATCGTCACCGATATCGGCTCCGCGCTGTCCCACAGCTGCATCGTCGCACGCGAATTCGGCATCCCCGCGGCGGTCAATCTCAAGAACGCCACCCAGCTGATCAACAGCGGCGACACCTTGATTCTCGACGGCGACAGCGGGACGGTCATTATTCAACGCGGAGAACGTGCCGATGGCTAGTCAGCACCACATCCGGCGAAGGTAAACCATCCGCCTGAAAACAGCACAATTCAACGAAGGTGATGCGCGCGGCAACCGCCGCCTGCAGAGACCGTCGCGGGCTTTGTCGTGCCGAATTTGCCCGCCTGGCTGAAGCCGTCACTCCATTTTGGCTGCACAAGGAACTCATCATGACGACCCTGACAGGACAAGCAAGACTCACCAACTCCGCCGCCTACGAGCAAGTGTGGCAAGCGGAACGCCAGGCCTGCCGCACCGACGCAGATCCCGATACCCTGACGGTCGGCGTGGTGGTGGTGACGCGCAACCCGGCGTTTTTCCAAACCGGGCTCAGCGTACTGAACGATATCCGCGATTATGTTTTCAACCGCGTGCATATCCAGTCCGAGATGCCGCTGAAACTGTTGGATCTGGCGGCGGACTCGCTTTATCTGGCCGCGCGCGAAAAGGCGCTGCACTTTCTCAAAGGCCAAAACAAGGCTATCAACGTTCGCATCATCCAATGCGCCAGCCTGGCCGAGGCCACCGGCAAGATCATCTATACCCATGCGCTGGAACAGCGTCCCGAATTTCATTTGGGCATGCTGTTCTACGATCAGACCACGCCGGCCGGCGTCGATGACAGCATCGAACAGATCGATCGCGATCTGGACGCCTTTTACAGCGCCTTGCAGCGCAGCGGCATTCCCGCGTTTTACACCACCTTCTCCACCGTTGCGTTCATTCGCCAGCTGCGATCGCCCTTCCGCTACCTGCCGCAGCAATACCGCGAAATCGTGCGCAGCGAAGATCCGGCGATTTTCCAAACCGAGCTGTTGTGCCTGTGGATGGACTTCTTCGAGATGAACTACACCAACCGCCGGGTCAAGCCGATCGGCGCGCTGGCGCTGCACAACACGCTGGGTGAGCAGCTGATTCAATTTTTCGAGCGTACCGCCGCCGAACGCTGGCTGGTGTCCTATTACACCGGGTCGATCATCTCCAATCTGATCGGCTATCTGGATCGGCATGCGGAGGCGCGCGGCGCGCTGATCCTGCGCGGCCCTAACGAACACGCCATCGCCTGCGGCGCCATGGCCAACTGGCAGCTGTATCGCATGCCGTTCCTCGGCGTAGTGACCTCCGGAATGATGGATGAATTCAAGGGGACGCTGGCCAACCTCAAGGAAACCGCCGCCCAGGGCATCATCGTCGCGGCGGAAAACCGCGGCAATCAATGGTACAGCTTCCAGGGAACGCTGACGCCGACGGAAGACATGCGTGAAGTGCTTGTCGCCCGCCGCATCCCGTTCGTTTATATCGATGACGTCGAAACGATCGGCACCGGTTTGACGGAAGCCTTCCGCCTTTATCATCAAGGCCAGGGCCCGGTGGTGATTCTGGCAACGCAAAACGTGCTGGAGTCGACCCTGTCGCTGGAGGGCGCCGTCTGCGATCCCTCGCCGATCCCGGTTCTGTCGGCGGACGATCCGCTGCCGATGAGCGAAAGCCTGGCACAGGCGATAGCGCTGATCAACCGCGGGCCGGAACGGCTGGTGTGGCAGCTGGGCCCGGTCAGCGACGACGAATACGCCCTGATCCATGACATCGCCGACGCCGCCGGCATCGCCCTGGTGGACTCGTTGGCCCATCCAGGCTCGGCGCCGAAATATTATCAGGGCCGGCGCAATCCCCACTACCTGGGCACCCTGGCGATTTACGGCTACAGCCCGCGCGTCTACAACTTCCTGCACACCAACGACAAGCTCAACGCCATGAGCGAGCAGAGCCTGTTTATGATCAAAAGCCGCGTCGCTCAGATCACCACCCCCTTCTCCGACGGCAGGCTGGAGCGCAAGGTTCACCTGGTGCAGCTTACGCACGATGAGCGCCATCTGTCGCCCTATGCCGATCTGCACCTGCACATGAACTGTCTGGCGTTCCTGCGCACGGTGAAAGCGCATCTCGACGTCGATCCGGCATTGCGGGAAAGACGCCGCGCGCTGATCGCCGCCTATCTCGATTCGCCTTCCGACGTGGTCAGCCAGCTTCCCAGTCTGCCCATGTCGGCCAACTACTTCTTCTGCCAGTTGAACCGAGTGATTGAAGAACTGATCGAAACGGAGGGATTCGATTTTACCGGCGTATATGACGTCGGCCGGTGCGGCATCTCCGCCGCGCGCAACGTCGCCAAAACGCGCCGCGGCTTTTCCGGCTGGTATGGCCGCGCCCTGATGGGCGACGCTCTACTGGCCACCGGCTACCTGGCTTACACCAGCCCAAGCCACGTGATGGCGTTTATCGGCGACGGTGCTAAAGGGATCGTACCGGACATCCTGCCGGCCTTTATCGACAACATTCTCACCCATCCGCAGTTGCTGAATAAAAGCATCACCGTCTTCTATTTATGCAACGGCGGGCTGTCCGTCATCAATACCTATCAGGAACGCATTCTGTTCAATCGCACCTCGCGGCAAATGCGGTTGGTGAACGTCGAACAGCCGGACGTCGAACAAACGGTCAATAACTTCCATATCCAGAGCAAAACGCTTACGCATTTCGACGAAGACGTCATTCGCCAGGCGCTGACCACGCCGCACCGACTCAATCTGTTCTCCGTGGTGCTGGGGCACAACAATGAAGGCGACGGTATCTCGCTGGCCACCGCCAAAGGCTGGCAGCGCGATCCGAGCGACCACGACGCCCTGCAGGAGCGCAAAGCCTGGGCGGCCCAACAGCCCGAATCGACCAGCACCGCCTTCGACCAAGATCCTACACAGGAAGCCACCTCATGAAATTCGGATTCATCGCTCATCCCACCTCGCTGGGGTTGAAACGTTACGTCAAAATGCTCGATCTGCTGCAACGCAACTCGACCGAGCAGCACAGCGGCTATACGCGTGAACTGTGGGAACGACAAAACCTGGTTCCCTTTATGAACTTCGCCAGGATCACCTCGGCGACCGGCGCCACTTGCGAAGGGGTGATCAAATACATGCCGCTGGTGGCGGATGAGATGCTGGCCGACGCACGCGGTATCGCCGCCAGGGTGGTCCAAGGCATCGAAGAGCTGGCCGGCGATGGCGCCGAACTGGTCGGTCTCGGCGGTTTTACCTCTATCGTTGGGCGACGCGGCGAAGCCACTGCGGAAAAGTCGCCGGTGCCGGTCACCTCCGGCAACTCGCTGACCACCTACGCCGGCTACAAGGCCTTGATGCAGATCCAGTCCTGGCTGGAAATCCGCCCGGAGGAGGAACCCGTCGCCATCGTCGGCTATCCGGGGTCGATCTGCCTGGCGCTAAGCCGTCTGCTGCTGGCGCACGGTTTCTCTCTCCATTTGCTGCACCGCGCCGGCCACCATGATCGCAGCGAACTGCTCAGCCATTTGCCCGAGGAGTATCACTCGCGCGTCACCCTGACCAGCGATCCCGAAGATCTCTACCCGCGCTGCAAACTGTTTGCCGCCGCGACCTCCGCCGGCGGCGTGATCGACCCCGCCAGACTGCAACCCGGCTCGATCTTCATCGACGTGGCGCTGCCGCGCGATATCGCTTCGGAAACGCGCCCGGCGCGGGATGACATTCTGATCATCGACGGCGGCTGCGTCACCGCCACCGATGCGGTCAAGTTGGGAGGAGAATCGCTCAACGTCACCATCAAGCAACAATTGAACGGCTGCATGGCGGAAACCATTGTGCTGGCACTGGAAAACCGGCGGGAAAACTTTTCGCTGGGCCGCTATCTGGCGCCGGAAAAAGTGCTGGAGATCGGTGAAATCGCCGAGCGCCACGGGTTCTTCGCCTATCCGCTGGCCTCGTACGGCGAGCGCATCGATCGGCAGAGCGTGATCAATCTCAAGCGCTACTACCACCATGACATCTATGCCGGGGAATCGGCTGATGCGGCGTTGCCCGCATCGCGCCTGGCGTTTATCGACGCGGTCATCGCCCAAACGCCGGCCAGGGAAGACACCCTCGACCGCTATCATCAATACATCAACCCCATGATGGTGGACTTCCTCAAGTTGCAGCGCTGCGACAACGTTTTCCGCAGCGCCGCCGGCACCCAGTTGTATGACGATGCGGGCGAGGCTTTCCTGGACATGGTGGCGGGCTACGGGTGCCTAAACCTGGGCCACAACCCGCAGCCAGTGGTCAACGCGCTGAAAAACTACCTCGACGCTCAAGGCCCCAACTTCATTCAATACATTTCCATTCCCGAACAGACCGCCAAGCTGGCCGAAGTGCTCTGTCGTCTGGCGCCGGGCAACATGGGCCGGGTGTTCTTCAGCAACTCCGGCACCGAAGCCGTCGAGGCCGCGATGAAGATCGCCAAGGCCTCGACGGGCAAGCCGGGCATCGCCTATCTGCGCAACAGTTACCACGGTAAAACGCTGGGTGCGTTGTCCATCACCGGACGAGACAAACACCGCCGCTATTTCACACCGCTGCTGGACGCGATGGTGGAGGTGCCGTTCGGCGATCTCGCCGCGCTGCGGGAAGCGCTGAACCGTGAAGACGTCGGCGCGCTGATGATCGAACCGATCCAGGGCGAAGGCGGCGTGCATATCCCGCCCGCCGGTTACCTGCAGGCGGTGCAGCAGCTCTGCCGCGAGACCGGCGTGCTGCTGATGGTGGACGAAGTGCAAACCGGGCTTGGGCGCACCGGCAAACTTTTCGCCTGCGAATGGGACGGTATCGAGCCGGACGTGCTGATGCTGTCGAAATCCCTGTCCGGCGGCCTGATCCCCATCGGCGCCACGCTGTGCCGAGCCGATCTTTGGCAAAAAGCCTATGGCACGGCGGATCGCTTCCTGGTGCACAGCTCCACCTACGGCGGCGGCAACCTCGCCTCGGTCGTCGCCCTCAGCGCGCTGCGCGAGATCCTGGCGCAGGATTTGGTCGGCCATGCCGAACGGATGGGCGCCTACTTTAAGCAGGCACTGAGCGAGATCGCCGCCCGCTATCCGTTCGTCAGCGAGGTGCGCGGCCGCGGCCTGATGCTGGGGATCCAGTTCGACCAGGCGTTCACCGGCGCGGTCAACGCCTCCGCCCGCGAATTCGCCACCCGGCTGCCCGGCGATTGGCACACCACCTGGAAATTCTTGCCCGATCCGGTGCAAGCCCATCTGCGGGCTGCGATGGATCGCATGGAACAGGCGCTCGGCGAAATGTTCTGCATGAAATTCGTCACCAAGCTGTGCCAGGACCACAAGATCCTGACCTTCATTACCGCCAACAGCTCGACGGTGATCCGTATTCAACCCCCGCTCATCATCAGCAAAGCCGAGATCGACCGTTTCGTCGGCGCCTTTGCCACGGTGTGCGAGGAACTCTCCACCTTTTTAGACTAGGGAGCCAGCAATGCCTTTAACCAAGCAAGATGCCGTCAATCAGATGATGGGCTTTTTCCAGGCCAAGGCGCTGACCGCCGCGCTGGCGCTGAAGCTGTTCGATCAGTTGCGCGATCGGGACGCCGACGCGGCGCACATCGCCGCGCGGCTTGACTGCCCGGCGCGTTCGACCGAACAGTTGCTCATCGCGCTGCGGGCCATGGGGTATCTCGACCAACGAGACGGCCTTTATCATCTGCCCGCCGCCCACCGGGCTTTTCTGTTGAGCGACGAACCGCAGTGGCTGGGATGGCTGGGCCGCCACATCGATACCTTCCTGTATCCGCTGTGGGGCGAGCTGAAAACGGCGGTGCGAAACGATGCCCACCAGCGCCGCACGGTATTCGGCGATGACCGCAGTTGGTTCGACATCCTGTACCAAAATCCGGACGACGTGGCGGACTTCCAGGAGTTTCTCGGTAAATTCGCCGCGCCCTTTATCGCCGGCTTTGTTCGCGATTACGACTTCTCGCAACACCGTGCGTTTTTGGACATCGGCAGCGGGATCGGCAGCCTGCCGATGGCGATCGCCGACGCTTATCCGGGGATCGCACTGGCGATCTGCGAACTGCCGCAGGCCTCGGCGTTTTTGCGCGACAAGCTGATGCTGCAAGGCTATGGCGAACGCATTGACGTCGTGGAGGGCGATGTCATCAGCGGCGATCTGCCGATCGGCGGCTATGACCTGATCCACCTGGGATGGATGCTGCACGACTACGCCCCGGAAACCCAACTGACCATCCTGCGCAACATCTATCGGGCGATGCCGGCCGGCGGCCGCTTCATCGCTTCCGAAACGCCGCTGAACGAAGACAAATCAGGGCCGGAATTTACCGCCCTGCTGTCGCTGAACATGCTGGTCTCCACCGACGGTGGCATAGAGAGCAGCGCGCAGGAATACCTGGACAGATTCCGTCTGGCGGGGTTCAGCAACGCGCGCATCATGAAAATTGCCGGCCCACGCACCCTGATCGTCGGCGAAAAATAACCAGTTAGCAACGGGAGCTCGCAATGTTAGAAAGCAAATTGATCCAGCATATCGCCACCCAGTATCTGGATGGCGATCACGACGGCCTGAACGCTCAAACCCCGCTGTTTGAACTGAACGTCGTCGATTCCGCCTCCATTTTCGATCTGGTGGATTTTCTGCGTCAGGAGTCTCATGTCGCCATCGGCATGCATGAGATCCATCCGGCGAATTTCGCCTCGGTGCAGGCGATGGTCGCGCTGGTGCAACGGTTGCAAGCGCAAGTCGCCGCAGGGGGTGTCGCATGAGCGTTCACGCCGTCGATAGCGCCGCAAACGCGCATGAAGCCGTCCGGCAGTCGGTGCTGCACACCTTCGCCCGGCTGACCGAGTATGAACCGTCGGCACTGGCCCTGACCAGCCATCTGGAAAACGATTTGGGCGTCGACTCCATCGCGCTGGCGGAAATTGCCATGGTGCTGAACCGTCAGTTTCAATTAAATACGCCGCTGGAGATCCAGGAGATCAAAACCATTCAGGATGCGCTCGACGGTATTTTGCAGCGCGGTTTCACGCTGCCGACGCCGAACGCCGCCGCGCAACCTGCCCCCGAGACGCCTCAGGCCTGGTTGAGCGTTCTCGTGCGCCAGGTGTTCGCCACCCACAGCGGATATGAAGTGCGTGATCTGCCCCCCGACGCCGCCATCGAAGGCGACCTGGGCATCGACTCCGTCGCGGTGGTGATGGCGCGCAACGAGCTGCTCAAAACGCTGGGCCTGGACGATAACGCAGCGCTGGCGGAGTGCCGCACGTTGGCTGAGCTGGAGCACAACCTGACGGCGCGGCTGGTTCAGGAACAGGGCGAAGCGTGGTTCAGCCGCTTTGGCCAGCACACCGCCGCATCCGCTGCGCCGCAGCCCACCAAGGCGCCCGCGTCGCCGGACGCGCGCGATGAGCTCGGCGATCCGCGCACCATGCGGGACTTCGTCGGCATCGAGCACCCGGATTTGTTCCATAAAACGCGTGAGTTCGGCGCTTTTTATCGCGATAAAAAACAGCGTCAGCTTTACTGGTACGGCATGCCGCTTGAAACGCCGTGCAAAAACCGCGCGGTCATGTTCGACGAGGTCACCGGCAAAAGCCGCGAATTTCTGATGTTCGGCTCCAACAGCTATCTGGGATTGTCGAACCATCCGGAAGTGATCCACGCCATCCAGGACGCCGCCGGCCTGTACGGCGCCACCAATACCGGGTGCCGCATCATCGCCGGCAGCAACGTGCTGCATCTGGAATTGGAGCGCAAACTGGCCAAGCTCAAAGGGCGCGAAGACTGCATCGTCTATCCGTCCGGCTACTCGGCCAACCTGGGATGCATCTCGGCTCTGACCAGCCGACACGACCTGGTGTTCACCGACGCCATCAACCACATGAGCATCCAGGACGGCTGCAAGTTGGCGGGCGCGCAGCGGAAAATTTATGATCACTCTTTGACCAGTCTTGAGAAATCGCTGGCCAAATACGCCGATCACCCCGGCGGCAAGCTGATCGTCACCGATGGCGTTTTCAGCATGCACGGCGATATCGTCGATCTGCCGCGCCTGATGAAGCTGGCCGAACGCTACGGCGCACGCGTATTGGTCGACGACGCGCACGCGACCGGCGTCTTGGGCAAAACCGGCTCGGGCACGGCGGAACACTTCAATATGAAAGGCCGGGTGGATCTCGAGCTGGGCACCATGAGCAAGGCGCTGTCGGGATTAGGCGGCTTCGTTTGCGCCGATGGCGAAGTGGTCGAATACCTGCGTTTCTACTCCAACTCCTATGTTTTCGCCGCCACCATCCCCGCCGCAGTCGCCGCCGGCGTGATCGCCTCCATCGACGTGATGCTGCGTGAACCCGAGCGACTGGCCAAGCTGTGGGACAACATCTACTACTTCCGCACGCTGCTGCTTAACGCCGGCTTTGACCTTGAGCATTCCGACTCGGCCATCATTCCGGTGGTGGTGGGTGACGACGCCAAAACGCTGCTGTTCGGCCGCGCCGTCCGGGCGCGCGGGCTATTCTGCCAGACCGTGGTCTTCCCGGGCGTCAGCGTGGGTGACGCCCGCTTACGCATCAGCGTGACCAGTGAACACACGCGTGAAGATCTGGATGAAGCCTACGCCATTTTGGTGGCGGCGGCGCTGGAGACCGGCGTGCCGGTCAACGGCGATGTCCGACGGGAAGAGCGCGCACGCGCCGCCGAGGTCTGACATCATGGCAACCTTCATTTCACCGATACTGGAGGCCCTGTTCCGGCACGCCCGCCAAGCGCCGGAAAGCACCGCTCTGCTGTGCGGCGATCGGCGCTGGAGCTATCGTCGCCTGGCCGATCGCGCCTGCATGATGGCGGCGGCGCTGCGACATGCCGGGTTGAAGCAGCAGGCCGTGCTGCTCAACCTGCAGAAAGGGCCCGACGCCGTCGCCGCCATGTACGCATGTTGGCTGAGCGGCAACCACTATGTCCCTATCGATTTCAGCCAACCGACGGCGCGCATCGAACGCATTATCGCCGCCGCCTCACCCGCGCTGATCGTCGATGAGGGCTGGTTGAGCGCGCTCGATGGCCGCACCGATCTCGATGGCGCCTGGCCGGAAGCGATCATCGCGCTCGGCTCCCCCCTCGCCGCCATTCTCTATACTTCAGGCTCCACAGGCACCCCGAAAGGGGTGCAAATCACCCATGACATGCTGACGTTTTTCATCGGCTGGGCCGTCAGCGATACACAACTGACGGCGCGCGACGTGCTGGCCAATCATGCCAGTTTCGCCTTTGATCTGAGCACCTTCGATCTGTTCGCCGGCGTTTGCGCCGGCGCCGCGACCTGGCTCGTGCGCGAAGATGAACAGAAAGATTGCCAGGCTCTCGTTCGCGGATTGCAAACGCACGGCGTCACTCTGTGGTACAGCGTGCCTTCGATTTTAGCCATGCTGGAAAAGAGCGCGTTGCTGGCGCCGTCGACGGTGAAAACGCTGCGCCAGGTCACGTTCGCCGGTGAGCCTTATCCGGCCGCCGCGCTGAGGCGTCTGGTTGCGCATCTGCCGGCCCGGTGCCGCGTCAGCAACTGGTATGGCCCGACGGAAACCAATGTCTGCACCGCCTACGCGCTGGATCGAACGCAGTTGGCGACGCTGGAGCAGATCCCCATCGGCCATCCGTTGCCCGGCTTGACGGCGCAGTTGGTCGATGAACAGGGGCGCCTGCAGCCGATTGACGGTACGCCGGGCCGACGCGGAGAATTGCTGATCGGCGGGCCGTGCGTTACCCCCGGCTACAGCAACGTCGCCTCATCGCGGCAAGCGCAATGGCATCCGCGCCAATGCCACGCGACCGGCGACTGGGTGGAGACGACGGCGAATGGGCTGGTCTACCGCGGCCGGCTGGACGACATGGTGAAAATCAACGGCTACCGGGTGGAATTGGGTGAGATTGAATCGATCCTTCATCACCATCCCTCGGTCAGCCAGGCCGCACTGTATGTCGAGCTCGGCGAGCTGAAGCAAAAACTGATCGCCGTGATCACCCTCCATCCCGGCGCGCTCCGCCCCAACCTGCTGGAGCTCAAGCAGTTCCTGCAGCCCAGGCTGCCCGCCTATATGCTCCCCAGCCAACTGGTGGTCGCCGACAGCCTGCCCACCAACGCCAACGGCAAGGTGGACAGAGGACGTTTGTCCGAGGTGAACGCGCGATGAACCAGGAAATTCATGCCGCGCCGCTGGCGCTGGTCGGCATCGGCTGCGCACTGCCCGGCATCGATCGTATCGATCTGTCCAACGGCGCCGCCTGGTCGGCGCTGTTCGACGCCCCGCCGCCGATGCCGTGGAGCGATGCGGCCGCGCCGATCCGCGGTCGCCAGATCGACGACGCCGCGTTTGATTTCAAAAAATTCGCCATCCCGCCGCTGTTTCGACTGGCGGTCAGCCGCGAGACCCGCCTGGCGCTGCAGGCCGCCTCCGCCGCCATGCAGCATCTGACGTTATCCGACGCGTTGCGCGACCGCTGCGATCAATTTTGCGCCACCCATTTGGGCAGTGATGCGGCCTATCGCAACGCCACCAAAATCGGCGCGCTGCGCAGGCTGGCCGAACGGCTTGACGCTCAGGGGCTCTCACCGGCAGCGGTCATGCGCCGGATTGACGATTACAAACAGCCGCTGGCCCAGGCGTTCGGCAGTTCATCCCACGATCGCGTAGGGGAAATGGCCTCCAGCATTCCCGCGCGCATCGCCCATTTCGCCCGCACGCGCGGTAAATGCCAAACCCTCGACGGCGCCGATCTGGGCGGCCTGCGCTTGCTGCAGTTGGCGCAAGACTGTTTTCGCCATGCCGACAGCCGCATGGCGGTGCTGACCGCCGTACAATGCTTCCACCATCAACCCCAGGCGGACATGCTGTTGGCGCAGGGCGTTTCCTCTTCGGCCTGTTGGCTGGAGGGGGCGATCAGCCTGGTCGTTTGCCCGCTGGACGTCGCTCAGGAACAGGGATGGCCAGCGATCGCACAATTGTCGACCCTGATCGCCGAACGACAGGATGCCGCGCCGAGCGCCGGCTATTTTGCCGGCGCCAATCAGGTTTTCTGCCATCTCCTCGACATGCTGTTGCAACGGCAACAGACGTGCGCCGGCCACTCGTTCACCGGCTATCGCTGGCGGATTGACGCGGCGTCTCCCCCCTCATTAAAACCGACGGCTTCGCCACGCATCAGCATCATCGACTATCAGCCCATCACCGCGCAGGGGCTGGATAAAGCGCGTTTCTGGCAGGCCTTGCGCAACGGTGAGGACGCCCTGCGCGATCACAGCCCCGAGCAGTTGCACCCCGGCGCCTTCGTGCGCCCCACGCCGCAAAAGCTCAGCGCCTACACCGCTCATGCCATGTGCTTCCCAACGCACGATCCGGTGCGGCTTGAGCTGACGCGGCCTATGATGCCGGCCAAAAAGCAGCGCCTCGACGTCACACAACTGCACGCCCTCAACGGCTGCGCGGCGTGGCCCGACAGCCTGCGACGCTTTGAACGCATCGCCATTATCGTCGCCAGCAACCTGTCTTTGAGCGCCGATCGACAACAGGCCATGAGCGCGCTGTGGCCGGCATTGCCTTCCGCCGGCGTCCCCCTTTCGCCACCGCCCCAACCCGCGATCAACCGCTGGAGCTGGCATGGCGCCTGCGGCCTCGGCACCGCGCAGCTGTTGGCGCAACAGCTCGGCGTCGAGGCGGACTGCTACGCGGTCGAGGCAGCCTGCGCCAGTTCGCTGGCCGCCTTGCACAATGCGGTCAGGGCGTTACAGGCCGGCCGCTACGATGCGGTGCTCGTCGGCGGCATAGAAACGGCGACGCTCGAACGCGATATGGTGCTGTGCAGCGCGCAAATGATGCTTTCCGCTTCGCGTATGCGACCTTTCGCCCGACAAGCCGACGGTTTTACTCCCGGCGACGGTGGCGGCTTCTTCATTCTGACCGGCCAGGCGACATCGCGGGCCATCGCCACCATCGAAGCGATATCGGGATCTTGCGACAGCTATTCCATGACCGCGCCCGATCCCGAGGGCCAGGCGTTGGCAATCGAAAAAACCCAGAGCCTGAGCGCCGTCGAAGCGCGCCAGATACAGTATCTCGAAGCGCACGGCACCGGCACCGAACTGGGCGATCGGGCAGAAGTCGCGTCATTGCATCAGGGGTATCGCCGCGCCGCGCGCGCCCCTTTGTACATCGGTTCAGTGAAGTACAACTTCGGCCACTGTTTCGCCGGCGCCGGCGCGCTCAGCCTGTGCAAAGTGCTGAGCGCTTTCGAACACGGTCAAATCCCGCCCACGCCGGTGGCGACATTGAATGCCGAACTGCCGCTGGCGGCGATCCCGGCCGAAATCCCGCAAATCGCGCTCGACTGGCCACAGGGTGAAGACGGGCGTCGGGCGGCGATCAACGGCTTTGGCACCGGTGGCATCAATTACCATTTGCTTATCCATCAACCCATTTAAAAAGGCCGCCCAGATGCACATTATCGTCCATAAGATTCGGCTAAAAGACATCGCCCACCGCGCCGCGTTTCGCGACTGGGTGGAGACGACCGATTACCAGGCTTGCCGCCACCTCGATGCGGTACGCGCCTTCGATGTCATCGAAGTCAGCCCTTCGGCGGAGGCGCCGTTTCACTTTATCGAAATCATTCAGCTGAACTCGCTGAAAATGTTCGAGCGCGAGATGCAAACCCCGCTGTTTCAAAGCCTGGTTGAACGCTTTAATCAGTTGGCGGAAGTCGTTGACGAAATCAGCGGAGAACGCATCGCCGATGGTTATCGAGCTTAGCGTGGCGCCGCGTATCGTCATCGCGCTGGGCGGCCCCCACCGCTGCGCCGCCGTTCGGGGATTGCGGCATCTGTCGGCGGTGAAAAACCACGCGCGGGCACAGGCCATCGCGCTGCTGAACCGGACATGGTGCCGGGGGGACGCGACCGGCTTTACGCTGCGCCATGAGGCGAGTGGACAACCGTTCGGCGAACACCTCCTGCTGGGACGCCGCCACGTTTCTCTCAGCCATTCGCATGCCTGGTACGCCAGCGCCACCGGCGATATCCCGCTCGGCATCGATCTGCAGCATTATCGCCCCTTCTCCGGCGCGGCGCTGCGCTGGGCCTTTGGCGAGGCGGAGCAGCGATTGGGACGCATACAGGCCTGCGCCGTCTGGGCCATTCGCGAAGCATTTTTAAAAAGCCACGGCCGCGGCCTGCCCTACGAATTGCGGACGCTCGGCATCGACTGGCACACCGGGTTGGTCTCAAGCGCAGACGGCAGTTTGGCGAGCAGACGCTTCTGGCTGTGGCGCAGCCTGGACTGGGCATGCGCACTCTGCTTTCCGGCGGAGGAAAGCATGTCGTTCAGAGCGAACGTTACCGTATTTTCCCTGCCCGCCCCTTCCGCTTTCGGAGCCTTATCATGACCCAAGACCTTTTCGCCGCGGCGCTGCAACAGGCCGTGGACATCGCGCGGCAGGCGCCCTCTTCACACAACTGCCAACCCTGGTCTCTCCACTATGACGCCGACGCCCGATGTGGCCGGTTGGCTATCGACCGCCGTCGCGCCTTGCAGAGTCTGCCTTCGCTGGAACGCGAGATGCTGATGAGCTGCGGGATTTTCTTCGAGTACCTCAGCGCGCTGCTCAACTGTGCAGGCACGCCTCTCGCCTGGCGTTGGGAGCATGGCCCCACGCATTTACTGAGCTTTGCCCCCGCCGCGCCTGCCGCGCCTGCCGCGCCCGATCGCGCCGCCCATCGCCAATTGGCGCAGCTGATCGGCGAGCGGCATACCGCACGGGCGGCCTATCAGCCTACGCCAATCAATGAAGCGCAGCGGATGCAGCTGCAAACCTTGTTCGACGGAACGGCGAGTTCGCTCAGTATCGCAGGTGACGAACGCGCTCGCCGCCGGGTCGCGCAGCTCACCGCTCGTCACGCCGCGCTCGATTTCTCGGATCGCCAAGCCTGGCGCGAAACCTATCAATACATCCGCTTCAACGAACGGCAGCCTACCGACGACGGTTTTCACCTGCACCACCTGTTTGGCCCGGTATCCCCAGCATTCAAGCGCTTCTTCCAAGTGGCGTTTCATCCTCGCTTAAGCCGGCTGGCGGCCGGGCTGCGCTTGCCGGCTTATATGGCGCAAGGGCTGGCGCAACGCGTCGCGGAAGGCCCGCAATACCTGGCGCTGTGTCTGAACGACGAAAGTGCCGAGCACCTGTTCGCCACCGGCATGCGGCTTGGACGTCTGTGGCTCACGCTGCAACACTGGGGTTGGGGATTGCATCCGATCAGCGTTCTGGTGCAACACGCCGAGGCGCGTCGCGAGCTCGCAGCAACCCTGGCGCTCAGCGCTCCCCCGGTGTTTTTTGCCCGCTTCGGCCACCTGCAACAATGGGGCAGCGCAGCGCCCAGACGCAGCTGGCAAAGCATTTTGACCGCGCCGCCATCCGGCGAATGCGCGCCCCCGGGGAACGATTCCCCCTAATCCGCTGAGGAGAACACAATGAACGTATGGATTGCTTTGGCCGCTGTTTTGTTGATCCTTGCCCTGCTGGCGTTTATTACCAGCCGCGGCGCTCAAGACACTCGCCCGATGTTTCTGTGGGGGTTCAACGCCATGGGGCCGGTTACCTTGGTCTATTGCTATTTCGGCGAGGGCGATCTGAGCCACAAAGCCCTGATCCTTGTCATGGTCGGCCTGTACCTGCTGCGCATGAACATCGTGCTGACACGTTGGTACGGCAATACCGCCGCGGCCAAACTCAAGGACGTGATGCCCACGCAGCAGGTGCCATGGCTGGCGGTGATGATGGTCATGATCTTCGGCGGCCTGTACTGCCTGCCCTTCTATTGGGCCAGCCAACTGCAGGGGCCGTGGGGCGCGCTGCAATGGCTGGCCATTGGGGTCTACCTGATAGGCACGCTGTTCCACTTCGGCAGCGATTATCAAAAACGGCGCTTCAAACAGGATCCGAACAATAAAGGCCGGCTGCTGAACAGTGGCTTTTGGGGGTTGGCGCGCCATCCGAATTATTTCGGCGACTTTCTTATTTTCGTCAGCTTCGGGCTGCTTGCCGGCAACCTGTTTGGCCTGATCGCACCGCTGACTAACCTGGTGCAGTATTTCGCCGACGCCATTCCCAAAAGCGAGAAAATGGCCGAGAAGCGCTACGGCGAGGTCTGGCGCAACTATAAACGTCAGGTTAAGTGTTTCATTCCTTTCGTGCTGTAACCCCAAGGCGGCAGCGCGGTCCGGGCAAGCTGACCGCGTTGCCGCCGATAAAACACCTTGTTATACAACACAAAACGACCGTCACGCCCGCGCAAGTAAAAACCGCCTTGACCTTACCCTTGCGGGAAGGTTTAAGCTCCCTTCTTAGTGAAAACAGGTCAGGCGGTCAACCTTTAAACACCGCCTTCTAAGCAAGGAGTCCAATCATGTCACACACCACTATGCTGGCATTGCAGGGGCTGTCCTGCATGAACTGCGCGCAGCGGGTGAAAAAAGCCCTGGAAAGCCGCAGCGATGTCGAACAGGCGGACGTTAACGTGCATTACGCCAAAGTGACCGGCGAGGCGCCGGACAGCGCATTGATCGACAGCGTGATCGCCGCCGGTTATCAGGCCGAAGTCGCGCCGCACGCCGATACCGAACTGCAGCTGAGCGGCCTGAGCTGCATGCACTGCGTCGGCACCACTCGCAAGGCGCTGGAAGCGGTGCCGGGCGTGTTCGCCGCCGACGTCGAGATCGACAGCGCGAAAGTGTACGGCGATGCCGATCCGCAGGCGCTGATCGCTGCGGTGGAAGATGCCGGTTATCACGCCAGCGTGGCGGGCGCCGTCGTCCCAAAAACTGAGCCGTTGGCTGACGCAACACCTTCGTTGCCGGACGTTCAGCCAGCGGCGCAACCTTCCCTTCCGGCAACCGACAGCGCGGACGACAGCGTACAGCTGCTGCTCAGCGGCATGACCTGCGCCAGCTGCGTCAATAAAGTGCAGCAGGCGCTGCAAAGCGTACCCGGCGTAGAACACGCGCGCGTCAACCTGGCGGAACGCAGCGCGCTGGTGACCGGCGCCGCCGATGCGCAAGCGCTGGTGGCGGCGGTGGAAAAAGCCGGCTACGGCGCCGAGATGATTCAGGACGAAACCGAACGCCGCGAACGCCAGCAGCAGACCGCACGCGCCAACATGAAGCGCTTTAGCTGGCAGGCGGCGCTGGGGCTGGCGTTGGGTATCCCGCTGATGGCCTGGGGGCTGTTCGGCGGCAGCATGACGCTGACGCCGGAAACCCAGCGCCCCTGGCTGCTGGTCGGCGTCATCACCCTGGCGGTGATGGTGTTCGCCGGCGGGCACTTCTACCGCAACGCCTGGCGCGCGCTGATGAACGGCAGCGCCACCATGGACACCCTGGTGGCGCTCGGCACCGGCGCCGCCTGGCTTTACTCGATCGCCGTCAACGTTTGGCCCGATTTCTTCCCGATGGAAGCGCGCCACCTCTATTACGAGGCCAGCGCGATGATCATCGGTTTGATCAACCTCGGCCATGCGCTGGAGCAGCGCGCCCGTCAGCGTTCTTCACAGGCGCTGGAGCGGCTGCTGGATCTGACGCCGCCCACCGCGCGCCTGGTGACCGACGACGGCGAGCGCGATATCCCGCTGGCGGAGGTGCAGCTCGGCATGACGCTGCGGCTGACCACCGGCGATCGCGTGCCGGTCGACGGTGAAATCGTACAGGGCGAAGTCTGGCTCGATGAAGCGATGCTGACCGGCGAAGCGGTGCCGCAGCAGAAAGGCGCCGGCGACACGGTGCATGCCGGGACGGTGGTCGACGACGGCAGCGTGCTGTTCCGCGCCGCCGCCATCGGCAGCCAAACCACGCTGGCGCGCATCATCAAACTGGTGCGTCAGGCGCAGAGCAGTAAACCGGCGATTGGCCAACTGGCTGACCGCGTCTCGGCGGTGTTCGTGCCGGCGGTAGTGGCGATCGCCCTGTTCAGCGCGGCGATATGGTACTTCTTTGGCCCGCAGCCGCAGCTGGTCTATACGCTGGTGATCGCCACCACGGTGCTGATCATCGCCTGCCCGTGCGCATTGGGCCTGGCGACGCCGATGTCGATCATTTCAGGCGTCGGCCGCGCGGCGGAGTTCGGCGTGCTGGTGCGCGACGCCGACGCCCTGCAGCAGGCCAGCCAGTTGGACACCCTGGTGTTCGACAAAACCGGCACCCTGACCGAAGGGAAACCGCAGGTGGTGGAGATCCTGACCTTCAATCAGGTCAGCGAACAGCAGGCGATCGGCTGGGCCGCCGCGCTGGAACAAGGCTCCAACCACCCGCTGGCGCGCGCCATCATGGAACGCGCCGCTGGGCAAACGCTGCCGCAGGTCGCGCAGTTCCGCACCCTGCGCGGCGCCGGCGTCAGCGGGGAGATCGACGGCGTGCAGGTGCTGCTGGGCAACGCCGCGCTGCTGGAACAGCATCAGGTCGCGACCGCCGAACTGGAAGCGCCGATGCGCGCCCAGGCCGAACGCGGCGTGACGCCGGTGCTGCTGGCCGTGGACGGTAAACCGGCCGCGCTGTTCGCCATTCGCGATCCGCTGCGCGAGGACAGCGTCGCGGCGCTGCAGCGCCTGCACCAACAGGGGTATCAGCTGGTGATGCTGACCGGCGACAACCCGGTAACCGCCAACGCCATCGCCAAAGAGGCCGGTATCGATCGGGTGATTGCCGGCGTGCTGCCGGACGGCAAAGCGGCGGCGATCAAACAGTTGCAGGCGCAGGGCCAGCGCGTGGCGATGGTCGGCGACGGCATCAACGACGCCCCGGCGCTGGCGCAGGCCGACGTGGGCATCGCGATGGGCGGCGGCAGCGACATCGCCATCGAGACCGCCGCCATCACCCTGATGCGCCACAGCCTGCACGGCGTGGCGGATGCGGTAGCGCTGTCGAAGGCGACGCTGCGCAACATGAAGCAGAACCTGTTCGGCGCCTTTATCTACAATACGCTGGGCATTCCGATCGCCGCCGGCGTGCTCTACCCGCTGACCGGCACGCTGCTCAGCCCGGTGGTGGCGGGCGCGGCGATGGCGCTGTCGTCCATTACCGTGGTCAGCAACGCCAACCGGTTGCTGCGTTTTAAACCGCAGAAGTGATCGCCGGGGCGCCGTCATGGCGCCCCGCTGTTTTCCGGGCTTTCCTGCGCGGCGGATAGCGTTTAGCATGAATAACGATTTCCCCTCGCCTTTCATGCTGAAACGCGCACCCGTTATTCAGGAGCCACGCCGTATGGGTCAACTGTTACGCCGCCTCGCCGCCTTTCTCGGTCTGATCTCGCCCAAGCGTTACGCTTATCCGGCGTTGGACATCACCCTGCCTGGCGATCGTCGGCTGCATCTGGTGGGCAGCATCCATATGGGCACCGTCGATATGTCGCCGTTGCCGCCCCGGCTGGCCGCCCGGCTGCAGCAGGCCGACGCGCTGATCGTCGAAGCCGATATCACCGACTCCGCCTCCCCTTTCGACCACGCCGAGCTGCAGCCGGAGCTGGAACAGCGCCTGTCCGCCGAAGAATATCAACGGTTGCTGGCGCTGTGCCATGAGCTGGGTGCCGACCCGCACGCCTTCGCTACCCTGCCCGGCTGGCAGGTGGCGCTGATGATGCAGGCGCGCCAGGCTCAGCGTTTGGGGCTGCGCGCGGAATATGGCGTGGACTATCAGCTGCTGCAAGCCGCCCGGGCGCAGGACAAACCGGTGATCGAACTGGAAGGCGCGCAGCAGCAGCTGGCGATGCTGGAACAATTGCCGGAGGGCGGCATTGCGCTGCTGCGCGATACGCTGGAGCACTGGCATACCAACGCGCGGCTGCTGCAAACCATGGTGAGCTGGTGGCTGGACGCCAAACCGCGCGGTACGCTGGACACGCTGCCCGCCACCTTCAGCGCCGGGCTGTATGACGTGCTGATGCATCAGCGCAATCGCGACTGGCGGCATCAGCTGGAGGCGCTGCCTGCCGGTGACTATGTGGTGGCGGTTGGCGCATTGCACCTGTACGGCGAGGATAACCTGCCGGCGATGCTGCAGCCGCAGGGGTAAAAAAGAGGCCAATATCGCTATTGGCCAGTCAAAGAGGAATTTCTTGTATTCTAGTTATACGCATAGCAACCGTGTTAACGGTTACAGTAAACAGGGTAGCAACCCGGTGAATATCTTGGCAACCCGCTTTATGTAACAGCCGCTCAGGTTGCCGGGCAGGTTGGATTTTTGTATTTTTAAGGCTGGTTATCACCCTTTCCCCACCGGGGACATTTTGGACAACACATCATGACGCCCGCAGTCGTTCTGCTTGAGAAACAAAAGGTCGCCTTCACCCTCCATCCTTATCACCACGACAGCGACGAAACCAACTTCGGCGACGAGGCGGTGAGAAAGCTGGGGCTGGATGCCGATCGGGTTTACAAAACCTTGCTGGTGGCGCTGAACGGCGACGCCAAACACCTGGCGGTGGCGGTCACGCCGGTCGCGACCCAGTTGGATCTGAAGAAGGTCGCCCGCGCGCTCGGCGCCAAAAAGGCCGAGATGGCCGATCCGCAGTTGGCGCAGCGCGTCACCGGTTATCTGGTGGGCGGCATCAGCCCGCTGGGGCAGAAAAAACGGCTGCCGACGGTGATCGACAGCCCGGCGCAAGCGTTCACCACCATCTACGTTTCCGGCGGCAAACGCGGGCTGGACATCGAACTGGCCGCCGCCGATCTGTGCCGCCTGCTGGCCGGCAGCTTCGCCGACATCGCCAAACGCGACTGACGCCGCGCGCTCAGCGGCACGCCACCGTGGCGTCACAGGCCGCCAGCGTTTCCACCAGGCGGTCCTCCAGCGCCTTCACCTGCGCGCCCGGCACCAGATAGTTATTGCTGATGATGGCGAATGCCAGCGGCCGCCCGGTCGCCGAATCGACATAGCCGCTGAGCGACGATACGCCGGTCATGGAACCGCTCTTGGCGTGGGCGCGCCCCGCCGCCGCGCTGTTCACCATGCGGCTTTGCAGCGTGCCGCCCACCAGCAACCCCGGCTCGCCCGCGACGGGCAAGGCGTGATACCAGTCGGCGAACCACGGCTGTTTTCTGGCCGCCAGCAGCAGCGTCGTCAGCTGTTGCGGCGTGATCTGGTTCATGCGCGACAGCCCTGAGCCGTCCACCTGGCGATACGCGTCGGCCGCGACGCCCTGGCTTTGCACAAATCCGTTTATCGCCCGAAGGCCGGCGGCCCAATCCCCTTTACCCTGCGTCTTGCGGCCCATCGCCTTGGTCAATATCTCGCCGTAGCCGTTATTGGAGACTTTCAGGAAGGTGACGGCCAGGCGGGAGAGCGGCGGAGAGGTTTTTTCCGCCAGCAGCTGTGCGCCGGCCGGCGTCACGCCCTCTTCAACCTTGCCGCGCAGAGTGATGCCGTGCGCGCGCAGAGCATGTTGCAATAAGGCGCCGACGACGAGGGACGGTTGATCGACGGTAATCAATCGCGAGTTGGCCTCCGCCTGCGCGGCGATGGTGCCGCTGACCACGATCCGGTTGCTGCCCGGCCGGCGCTCGTACGTCAGCGCGGTGTCACTACCGGTGGTGGTGCGGTTGACCAGCGTCACCGCGTCATTGGCGGGATAGAAGCTCACCCGTCCCGGCGCGCCGGCGCGGGCGCCCGGCCGCACCGCCACCTGCACCACGTTGATATCGCCGCCGGGAGTAAAGGCGTAGTTCAGCGCCGAGATCGGCGCAGCGAAGGCGAAAGGTTCATCGTCCCAGCTCCAACCGGCGCCGAATGGCGTCTGATCGAAGGCGCCGGCATCCAGCAACAACCGCCCCTGTATATGACGGATGCCGCGCTGTGCCAGCGCTGCGGCGAAGGTGTCGAGATCGTCCGGATGCAGCGTCGGGTCACCGCTGCCCTGCAGATAGAGATCCCCTTGCAAGGTGTCGCCACGCTGTTTACCGGCGGTCAACAGCCGGGTTTCAAAGCGGTAATCGGCCCCCAGCACGCCGAACGCCGCCAGAGAGGTGAACATCTTCATGTTGGAAGCTGGCGCCAAACGCTGATCCGCGTGCGCCTGATACAGCACGGCGCCGCTCTCGGCATCGCGCACCATCACGCCGCTCGACGCCCCAACCAGCGCCTTGTCCTGGCCGAGGGCCGCCAGCGCCTGGCTGAGGGTTTGTTCGTGACGTTGGCCGGATGACGAACACCCCGCCAGCGCCACGATGGCGGGCAGCAGCCAGCCTGCGGTTTTCAACATGTCATCTTCCTGTTTGCGTTATCAAAACCAAATTGTCGCTCAGGCTATCATTGGAAGGCGGCGGCGTCCTGTTTTCCATTCACTAAACAACGATTTTTGCTTATTGATATTATAAAACAAGCAATAATAAGAATTGCTAAACAATCAAGGCAATAAAGTTTGAATATGAACTATATTATGTGAAATAACCTTTAATATAATGTTAATGTTTTTAATGTGTCTTGTTGACAATAAACAAAGCCAAAGCTATCGTTACTCCCCATTAAAACTCACAACCTATTATTAATAACAATTTACTTATATGAATTTTAAAATGTGATCTCACTCACTGACTTCCATAGGGAATAACACGCCATGTCTGAAAATACAGGGCCCGATGGTCATCAAGTTATTTTTGATGGCGCGGGCATCGGTGACTTTTGTCCTGAAACGTCGCTGCTTGAAAACTTTGAAAGATTAAATATCGACATTCCCAACCTATGCCGAAAGGGGAGGTGCGGCTGTTGCAAATTACTTCTAATCAGCGGAAATATACGCCATGAAAAACAGAGTGCCTTATGCGAAGAGGAGTTAGAAGAGAATATTATTCTGGCCTGCTGCGCCTATTCACAATCGGATATTGAAATAGAACTCTATTAATAAGGATTAACCGATGAGCCTCATTGAAACCACGTTGAAAAAATGGGATCGCGCCGCGATTGTTCGCTCCCGCCCGCGTCGCCTTCTCAACGAACAGGACAGCCAATCAACCCTTTTCTTCCCCCTCGAACGTCTGCCGCTGTGCCTCCATCCGCGCGTTGCCGCGCTCGGTGAACAAGCCTTGCGCTATATTCAGGTACAAACCCTCTACCATTACCTGAATGGCATCGCCAACATCGAGTTGGATATCATCAATGATTCCAGTTACAAGCTCTATAAAAACGCGGTCGGCGTAGACTTTCCGCTTGAAATGCGCTTAGACGCGCTGACTGTGGTCGTGGATGAGTCCTATCACGCCCTGGTGGCGCTGGATCTGATCAATCAGGTAGAGCAGATGACGTCCATTGCGCCGCTGCCGATGCCAAAAGATACCGAGGCCTCCTATGCCCTGGCTCAATCGTTGGCAATGGGGGACGAACGTCTGCGCGAACTGCTGCGACTGGTTTGCGTGTCCCTGTCGGAGCAGGCGCTGACGACCGATCTGATCGATGTGATCAACAACGAAGATATTTTCCCGACCTTCTATCTGGTGATGAAAGATCACGTTGCGGATGAAGGCCGCCATGCCCGCTTCTCACAGCAGGTGCTGAGCCATATCTGGCGCCACAGCGACGCGGCGACCAAGCAAGCGTTGCAACAACCGATTTTGGCTTTCCTGGAAGGCTACGCAACCGACGCTATCGCCAAAGATTTCAGCGCCTGCATGTTGCGCCAACTAGGACTGACAGAAGCGGAAATTATCGACATCATCGCAGACACTTATCCAGCAACGCATGTTAAACCGTGGGAAACCAATAATATCGTCACGGAGCAAATGTTGGTGGCGCTGAATAAATCGGGCATTCTGGCTGATTTGCCTATCGCCGATGCGCTGCATGCAACAATCTAATTAACCGGTATAAAAATCCAGCACCTTTGATATTCCGCAAGGGAAACCATTATTCTCAGGAAGCAAAAATGGAATTACTTCATATTGGCTATTTCGGCGACAGTGCCTGCGGTAAATTATTAACCGACGAAATCCGGGAATACGGCCATCAGGTTAGCTTTATCAGTCTCGAACACCGTCCAACCGAAAAGCTCGACCTTATTATCACCACTGAAAATAACGCTGAAACAATACGACGACTGCAACAGCAGGGAAAAAATCTGCTGACGCTCGCAACCAATAAAAAAAATATTAACGACATTGACACCCTGCAAAACCAAGAACACTTTTCTCTGTACTTTAGCTCCGCCGGCCAGGCCGCTTATCTGTGCGATGCGCTGTCGGATATGGCCGCTGACGCCCAACTTCCCCTGCTGCAGGAAAGGCTTGTCGACATTGTGGTCGAGCTGTCGCGTGGCGGTATACCGCCGGTACAAGAACTTCCCTACCGCTTGGCGCGTAAATACTATGCCGAATCACCGACGCGCATGCGCGAATTGACTGCATTGCTGATGGAACGTCTTGGCGATCAGATGCAGGGACGTTGCGGCAGCGATCTCTGCCATCTCACCTGGCAACCCGGCGCCGACTTCCATACGGTGCCGGTAGCGGACATCACGTCCCCCGCACAGCTGCAACATTTCTTCTTTAATGAAACCGGCGCGCTCAAACAGGGACGCTACGCCCAGCCACGAGTGATGGTCGACGTAGCGGCTTGCGGTGACGGCACTCAGCTTACCCTGTATGGCGACGACATGCGTTTCAACGCGTTCACCGACTATCTTGACGCGCTATTGGCAGATCCGGCCGATCCCGTCGCCGCGCCCATTGTTACTCAACCTCAAACGTTACATCGCCTGAGCCAATTCAACGCAACCGACGATGCCGAGCTCCTGGCGCACGACGTCATCGCTTTGTTCCGCCACGCCGCCGCCGCTCATCCGCAACAGGCCGCGCTGCATGCCGATGGCCAGACATACAGCTATGGAGAAATCGATCGCGCCTCGGATCAGTTTGCCTGTTGGCTGCTTGAACACAGCGGCGCCGCCAGTTCGGTCGTCGCCGTCTCGATGGACAAGTCAGCGACGCTGCTGATCGTGCTGTTGGGGATACTGAAAAGCAATAAAACCTATGTACTGCTCGACCCGCAGGCGCCAGCGGCACGCAATCAAAGCATTCTTGACGACGTACAGCCCGCGCTGATTTTGGCCGACTCGCCATTGCACTCCGGCGACGCGCCGTGCATTGCGCCATCAAGCATTGATTACCGTTCGCTGAACATCCATGCGGAGCAACTCCCTCAATCGCGAGACGCTCTGGCTTACGTCTGCTATACCTCCGGGACGACAGGCAAGCCCAAAGGCGTCATGATCGGGCGTGAAGGCCTGAGCAACGTGGCGCAAAACCACCGCGATTTCATTGGACTGGCGCAAGGCAGCCGCGTGCTGGCCATCGCCTCGCTGGGTTTCGACGCCTTCGGCTGGGACGTCTATGGCGCGTTAGTCAGCGGCGCGACGCTTTATCTTGCGCCCTCGGAGCTGCATACCGATGTCGGCGCGCTGCACGACTATCTGACTCAACACGATATCGGCCATATCACTATTACGCCGGCAATTCTGGAATTGTTGCCCCGCGAAATGTGGCCGGGACTGCGGACGATGATCGTCATGGGAGACGCCCCGCCTGCGGACGTCGTCGCCTGGTGGGCCGAGCGCACCCGATTGTGCAACGGTTACGGGCCGACCGAGGCTTCCATTGCCACTTCGCTGTGCGAGTATCGTCCCGGCGTTCCCTGGAACTGCATTGGCAAACCGCTGAAAAACTACCGTTGCCACATCCTTGATCTCCACCATAATCCACTGCCGGTCGGTTTTGAGGGCGAACTGTGCATCGCCGGCAGCGGCCTGGCGCACGGTTACCTGCATCAAGAGGCGCTGAGCGCAGAGAAGTTCATTATCTGTCGGCTGCCGTATATGGCGGCCGAAGAGCGTCTTTATCGAACCGGCGACATCGCCAAATGGGACGAACAGGGCAACATTATTTTCGTCGGCCGCCGTGATCACCAGGTGAAGATACGCGGAGTGCGCATCGAGATGGGAGAAGTGGAAAGCGCCGTCCGCAGTCATCCACTGGTTGAAAGCGCCTGCGTGGTCGCTCGCAGCCAGCCCTCGGGCAAAATTCTCGCCGCCTTCGTGCAACCCGCTTCGCCTGAGCTGACGATCGACGCGCTGCGTCACGCGTTGGTCACACTGCTCCACCCCGCCGCGATCCCCAGCGTCTTTATTTTCTTGCCGGCGCTGCCGCTGACCATCAATGGCAAGATCGCCCGCCAACAGTTGGAAAACTGGCCACTGGATGAGCGGAATGAGCGCCTGACGCCGCCGGAAACCGAAACGGAGGCCATTCTCGAGCGCATCGTGGCCAACGCGATCGGCTGTCCGCAAGCCGACGTCACCCAGGAGTTCATCAACCTGGGCGCGCACTCGCTGACAATGAGCAAAATCGTCGCGCTCGTCGCACGCGATCTTTGCTGCCACCTGAGCATCGCCGATCTGTTCCGCCACAATACGGTGCGCAAACTGGCCGAATATATCGAGAATAAGGCCGTTGCCGCAGAGCGCGCCATCGCGATCTGCGACGAACGCCGCGCGCCGCTCAGCCCACAGCAGAACCTGCTTTGGTACCTGAGCGCATTGAATCCTGACGATTGCAGTTACAACCTGCCGCTGGCGATAGACATCCAGGGCCCGCTTGATCTGGGGCGCTTTGAGCAGGCGATCAATTTTATTTATGAAAAACATGAAAGCCTGCGCACTCGTTTCAGCGAAACCGACGGTGTCGCCTATCAGTTGGCAGAACCGCATACCCCGATTCGCCTTGCCGATCACTGGGTGGACGGCCAAACGCTGTCGGCAGAAAAGTGGGTGCGCCAACTGTGTGCCACGCCTTTCGACATCACCGCTCGCCCGCCGCTGGTGCTTCGGCTGGTCCAGTATCATCAGCAGCACCATGTTTTGATTTGGGTAAAACACAACATTATTACCGACGCCTGGAGCGAACAACTGATCCTTAACGATCTGTGGCAGCGCTATAACGAGCTTGACGATCACCACGGCTTGGACGCACCGCAACCGCAGATTCAAACTATCGACATCGTCAATAGCGGCATCGCGTCACCTGCGCCGGCGGATGTCGCTTATTGGCAACAGCAACTGCAAGACTGCCGCGAACTGGACTTCCCGCTGGATAAACCGCGCCCGCTGATGCCGACGCACGCCGGAGAGCGCATCCATTATCAGCTGCAGCCTGACGTGGCCGGTCTGCTGGCGTCACGAGGCAAAGCGCTGGGCGCCACGCCTTTCGCCTTGCTCTGCGCGGCATTAAGTTTGCTGCTCAGCCGTTATACCCAGCAGCAGGATATCGTCATCGGCACCGCCATCGCAGCGCGGGATAACCTGGATCAGGCGCAGGTCAGCGGCTTCCACGTCAATACCGTACCGCTGCGTATCCGACTGAGCGAACAGGACACTCTGGCCGGACTGATCGGTAACATGATGGAAACCTGCATCGGCGCCTACCAGCATCAGCAGCTCTCCTTCGACCGGATCTTGCACCAGATCGAATACGAACGGATGTCGAACAAAAATCCGTTATTCCAGATCATGGCTATCCTGCAGAACGCCGGTGACGTATGCCAACAAAACCTGCGCGATTGCACGCTGCATCGCTTGCCGCTTTCGTCCGGCTTCTCGATGTTCGATATGACCTGGAACTTCAGTGTGGAACAGGACGCCGTCGCCATCGAGCTCGATTACGCCAGCGAACTGTTTTATCCCGCCAGCATGCAAATGCTGTTGGACAACTATCAGCAAACGCTGCGGCAACTGCTCACCCTGCCGGCCAATACGGCGCAGCTTGCCCTCAACCCGCTATGCGAACGGGAACAACATTGGCTGCAACAGTTGGCCGTCAACGCCGACGCAGGTTCACGTGACTCGCTGCTGATGCACATTGGCCGGTTGGCGCATACTCAGCCTGACAGCCTCGCCGTCAGCTGCGAACGGCAACAGTACAGCTACCGTCAGCTGTGGGCGCAGTCTGAGCGCGTCGCGCATGCATTGCTGCGCATCGACAGCCGGCCTTTCTCGGTCGGCGTCATGATGGAGAAAAGTTGCCACGTCGCCGTGCTCCTGCTCGGCGTGCTGAGAGCCGGCAAACACTACGTGCCGATTGACGTACACTACCCGGCCGACCGCGTGAGCTACATGATCGAGAACGCGCAAGCCCGGTTGCTGGTGACCGATGGTGAGCCAGAGCAAGGTTGGGCCAGTCCCGCCGTCGGTTTCGACTCGCTGGTTTCTCATCCTGCAGCGGCCGACGCGTTGCCGATCCCAGCCGACGATACGCTGGCCTACATCATGTACACCTCAGGCTCAACCGGTAACCCCAAAGGGGTGATGATCACGCACGGCAACCTGAACAATTTCACCAACGACTTCGTCGGACGGCTGGCGCTGAGCGCGCGCGATAAGGTGCTCAGCCTGACCAGCATCAGTTTCGATATTTTTGGGTTGGAACTTTTCTGCTCGCTCGCCGGCGGCGCGCACGTCACGCTGTGTCCACGAGAAACCGCCATGGATCCGGTCAAGCTGTATCACTTTATCGAGCGACAGCAGCCCAGCGTGATTCAAGCGACACCTACCGTCTGGAGTACCATCGCCCACCATCTGCCGGCGGCGAGCCAACGCCCCCTGACCGTGCTATGCGGCGGCGAGAAGATGCCGGCGGCCCTATTGACGCAATTGCGACGCATCGCGACACGGGTGCTGCAGGTGTATGGCCCGACGGAAACCACCATCTGGTCGACCTGCGCCGATCTGACTCACGAAGGCGCAAGCGACTGTATCGGCACGCCGATCCAGAAGACTGAGGTTCTGGTCATGGATCAGGCCGGCAACCCGCTGCCAAGCGGCGCATTTGGTGAGCTGTGGCTGGGCGGCGCAGGGGTATCGCCGGGGTATTGGCGCAACCCGACGCTGAGCGATAAGGTCTTTCTACGGCGTCAGGCGTTCGGCGCCGAGCGCTATATGTACCGCACCGGCGACATTGTGCGTTTTAATCGACAGGGGCAGCTGGAGTATCTCGGCCGGAACGATCACCAGGTCAAAATTCGCGGCCACCGTATTGAGTTGAGCGAAATCGATCTCAGTCTATCGTCCCTCGACAATATCGAGCGGTCACTCAGTTTAATTGTCGGTGAAGGCCAGCAGGCCCGCATCGTCAGCTACCTGCAGTTAACGCCGGGCGAAGAGCTGAATGAAAAAGCGGTACGCACGGCGCTGAAAGCCCGTTTGCCGAATATCATGATCCCGTCCGGTTTTGTGGTGCTGTCGGCCTTCCCGCTCACCAACAACAACAAAATCGACATTCGTCGGCTGCCAGCGCCGGAAACCCGCTACTCGGCTTCCGAAGCGGACTACACGCCTGCGGCCAACGAGGCGGAAAGCGCCATGCAGCATATCTGGCAACAAGTATTGTCGCAGACGCAGATCAGCGTCTGCGACAGCTTCTTCAGCCTGGGTGGAAATTCACTGCAGATCCCGCAGCTGCTGCACGCCATTCGTCAACAGATGGGCGTCTCGCTGACTATCCGCGAATTCATCATGCACAGCCAGATCCGCGAACTTACCGCTCTGGCCTTGAGCAAAACTGCCGAGGTCGCCGATGAAACGCATTGAGGTGTACCACCAAGGGCGTTGTCATCACCTTGACCACCGAGAGCCGCTGCGGCTCTCGGCCAGGCTGGACTTCGCCGATAACTCAACCAACCTTTATGGTGTGGCCCCCGCCGACTCGGCGCCGCTGAGTTACGGTGATACCGTCGCCAGCGTGCGTCATGGCGGGGTCTGCAACGCCGAGCGCATCAGCCTGGTGCCGCACTGCCATGGTACGCACACCGAATGCATCGGCCATATTCTTCCTGAAACGCACAACGTGGCTGATTTGCCGCTTGAACCGTTCATCGCCGCCACCCTGATTCGCGTCAGGCCGCAGCGAGCGGACGCGACCGCGGAAAGCTATAACGCCAGCGCTGTCTGCGAAGACTGGCTGATTACCCGGGCGGCGCTCGATGACGCATTGGCGCCGTTGTCGGGCGACTACCTGCAGGCTTTGGTGATTGCGATCGAGGCGCCGAGCGAATTCCGCGCCGCGTCCTGCGCGCCCTACTTCAGCCATCAAGCCTTGGCGCGCATCGTCGAACTCGGCGTCCAGCATCTGTTGGTGGACATTCCGTCGATCGACCGACTATACGACGGCGGACGCATGGACAACCATCGCCGTTTTTGGGGGCTTGAGGCCCCCGACAGGCCGCAAGAAGGGCGCAAATACGCCTCCGTGACCGAGCTGATTCAGGTTCCCGCGCAGGCCACGGCGGGACACTATTTTCTGACCATTCAACTGCCGGATCTGAGCGGGGATGCCCTTCCCAGCCGGCCCATCTTATTTTCGTTTTCTACAGGGAAAGTGACATCATGAATTACGCCAGCTATCTGCAGCTAAACCAGCTGCTGTCGCTGCAACAGCCAGCCTCGCCGTCTGCGGAACACCGCAATGAAAACTTGTTTATCATCACTCATCAAACCTACGAGCTCTGGTTCAAGCAGCTGATCGATGAGCTTCATCTGGCGATCGCGCAGATCGAAGAAGGAGATATACCGGCGGCGATCGAAACGATGACGCGCGTCAATGCCATTACCCAAACCGTGGTGAATCAGATCGCCGTGATTTGCACGCTGAAGTTTCACGAATTCCAGCGTTTTCGCAGCTATCTCGGCACCGCCAGCGGTTTTCAATCCTACCAGTTCGCCGGCATAGAAGCGCTGCTCGGCAAGGAAAATCCGAAAAAACTACAGCAGTATCAGGGTGATGAAGAGGCACAGCGCCGATTGGCGGCTATCATCCAACCGGTTTCACTATGGCAGGCAATACGCGGCCATTTGATGCGTCTCAATGACCAGCCCAATCAGGCGGCGCGGGGCTTCGACGACATCATCAGGCAATCGCTGACGCGTTCGAGCTGCGAGTCGCTGCTGCTCAATCAACTGCTGGATTTGGATTCACTGCTGCAGGAGTGGCGTTACCGCCATGTGAAACTGGTGGAACGTACTATCGGGCAGCGGAAAGGTACCGGCGGTTCATCGGGTTCGGACTATCTGAAATCTACGCTGTTCACGCCGATCTTCGATGAATTGTGGAACGCCATCAACTGAATGCGTTCCTTAACGCCAAGGAAGCTCAGGCTTCCTTGGCCTCCTGAAAATACGGATTTCGCCATGCATTGCACCCACTTCCCCAACGCCCCACGCAGCTTGAAACCGCTGACGCCAGGGCGCCAGGGCAGCCTGCGGCTGATCGCTTTTCCTCATGCCGGCGCCGGCGCCACTGCCTTTCAGGGGTGGAGCCCCTCGTTGCATCAGGACATCGAACTCTATGCCGTGCAATACCCCGGTCGAGAGGAGCGGGCAAACGAAGCGCCGCTCTGTCACCCCCAATCACTCATCAATCAACTGATGCCGGCACTGCAGCCACTGCAGGACAAACCGCTGATCTTTTTCGGCCACAGTCTTGGCGGACGGGTTGCGCTGGCGTTAGCGACAGCGCTGCCTCAGCCGCCGCTGCAGTTGATCATTTCCGCCAGTTCATCGCCCTTCCTGGCGCGCCACAGTGCGTTGCTGAGAATGCCGCGTGCCGCTTTGTTGAACGCGCTATGTGCCGGCGAGGGTCTGGATGCGTCGCTCATCGGCGACAGCGCGCTGCTCGATTACTATCTGCCGCTGATCCGTGCCGATCTGATGCTGTCCAGCCAATTGCTTTTTCCTGAGCAGCCGGGTTACCCCGCCCCGCTGGCGATGTTTTATGGTGAAAACGACGAGCTGATCGATCGGCAGGATTTGCTCGACTGGCGCCGGATCGCGCAAGGCGATTTTCAGCAGCGCACTTTTGCCGGCGGACATATGTATATCACCACGCAGCGCGACGCCGTGATAGCCGGCATTCACCAGTTGCTGGCAGGCCACCTGAGTGAACCAGCCAGCATATAGCCGTCAGGCGTTTTCACTCTCAGGCATCGCCAGACGACGCTCGTTGTGCACCACCCGCCACGCCAACAGCAGCACGCAGAGGCTGCAGAGCGACAGCACGGCGCCCAGGTGCTGCGAAAGCCCCGCCAACACCAAGCCACCGCCGAGCATCAGGTAATACATCAGGCCAAGGATGGCGCCGGCGGTGCCCATGCAGTCTTTATAATGGCGCAGCGCGCGCGCCAGAATATTGGGAATGGCGATGCCGTACGCCATCACCACCAGCATCATCGGCAGAACGAACCACAAGCTCCCTTCCAGCAGCAGTACCAGCAGGCCGCCGATCAGCGATAATCCGCAGGCCAGCATCAACAGTGCGGGGAACAACCAGTGCTTACCGATCAAAAACTTGTTGATCGCCGCGCCGATGCCCACCCCGGCCGCCAACACCAAACCGGTATAACCGAACCACTGCGCCGGCAGCGCCAACGCCGAGAAGTGGAATGGCGCCAGCTGGTAATAGCTGAACATGCAAATATTGAACAACGCCACCAACAGCGCGCTGAGCCAAATATCCCCGTCCTTGACCATCCGTCCCAGCGTGCCGAAAAATGAATTCTTCACCACCTGTTGCGGACGCGTCTCCGGCAGTTGCCAACCGGCATAGCCCAGCAACAGCGCCGCCAACAGCGCCAAACCGCCGAACACCCCCTGATAGCCCCAATAGTGAGTCAGCACTGCGCCGCTCAACACGCCAACCGCCGGGCTGATCGCCATGGCGATCCCCATCACCGAGAACACCCGCGCCAATTCATAACCGTCGAAGCGATCGCGAATCGCCGTTTGCGTCCCGACCGAACCGACCGCCGCGCCAAAGGCGGCCAGCACCCGCGCGGCCAGCAGCACGCTGAAGCTGCCGCTGAACAGCGCAACGAGAGAAGCCAGCAGATAGAGCGTCAGCCCGGCCAAAATGGTGGGACGGCGTCCGATGACGTCGCACATCCGCCCCCATACCACCACGCCCAGCGCAAAGGCGAAAAAGTAGCAAGAGAGCGTTTGCGCCGCCATCTCCGCACTGACCCGGAAACCGTGCGCAATATGCGTCAATGCCGGGCTATAGATGGTCTCCACCACCTGGGGAAACATCATCATCGACGTCGCCAACGTCAGCGTCAGTTTACGTTGCATAACAGATCCTGTAGCCAAGAATAGGCTGCACAAGGTAGCATCTGGTCCCATCGCCGATTACAATATAAAAGACAATAAATTTACAAAATCGGACAGACTATGGCGTGGCTTCAGGCGCAGGACAGTTTTAATCCGGATACGCTCGACAACGAGGTGCTCGGGATCGCAGCCGAACTGGCGCAGCACGACTCGGGCACGCATTGGCATGACAGGGGGCAGTTGCTGTTCTGTCAGCAAGGCAGCATGCGCATCACGCTCAACCAAAGCATCTGTATGCTGCCGCCGGGCAGAGTCGCCTGGATCCCGCCGCAGGTGGCTCACCGCGTTCAGGTCAACGGCGTCGTCGGCTACCGTTCGCTTTATCTCGACGCCGATCGCTATGCCTGTCTGCCTGCGCAGCTTGCCGTACTGACAGCCTCGCCGCTGCTGCGCGAGGTGTTGGAACGCATCGCGTTCGCCGCCTTCGACACCGACTGGCAGCATGGGCCTTACGCCAATATTCTGGCGGTCTGCCTGGACGAGATCGCCGCCGCGCCGCGCGAACTGACGCTGCTGCCGCTGCCCAGCGACCGCCGCCTGCGCCATCTGGCCAATCTGGACATGCTTCCGCCGCTGCACGAGCTATCGCGCTATAGCGGCGCTTCCGAGAAAACCATCAGCCGGATTTTCCGCCGTGAAACCGGGCTCGGTTATCAACAATGGCGTCAGCAATGGCGCCTGATCAAAGCGATAGAGATGCTGGCCGCAGGGCTGAGCCAATCCGACGTCGCCGGTCGGCTGGCGTTTTCCAGCGACAGCGCCTTCGCCACTTTTTTCAAGAATATGGCGGGCTGCCCGCCGAGGGCGTATATGGAGAGAAGAAAGTAAGACGCCGTTTAAAACGGCAACGCTGACAAAAGGCGTTGATTCAGAGGAGAAAAGCGACGGCGGGAACGGCGCCCCGCGACAAGCGAGAGCGCCGTTCCGCGACGCTTCTAGCGATACACGATTTCGCCCTTCGGTTCGTAAGCCGCCGCATCCAGCGGCGAGTGTTTCTCGATGTATTGCTTCAGCACCTCGGCGTCGATAAAGCCGGTGTTGACGTAGCTCGGCAGCCCGTCCAGCTTCGGATAGCCGTCGCCGCCCAGCGCGTTGAAGTTCAGCGTCGCCATGCGGTAAGTTTTATCCGCCTGCAGCGGCTGGCCGTTGATCTTCACCTCGCTGACGCCCTTGCCGTCCGCCACCAGGCTGACGTTGGCGAACTGGGCGTAGGCGCCGGAATCCGGCTTCATGTTGGCCACCACCGCCAGGTACTGCTCAACCTCGCTGCCTTTCATATCGACATGCACCAGGGTGTTGCCGAACGGCTGCACCTTGAGCACATTCTTGTAGGTGATATCGCCGCTTTCAATCGAATCGCGCACCCCGCCGCCGCTCATCACGGCGAAGTCGGCGTCGGCGCGCTCCCTCTGCGCGGCCAGCATCACCCGCGCCAGGTTGGTCTGCACGAAGCGCACCTTGCTGCGGTCGCCTTCAAGCTTGCCGTTGACGCTGCCGATCTTCACGTCCAACTGCGCCTTGCCCTTATCCTGGAACGGCGTAAGCAGCTTCATCATGGCCGGATCTTCCGCAATCTGCCGGGTGTAGTACACCCGCTCGCTGGTGCCGTCCGCTTTCTCCACTTTCTTCTTCAGGTTCACCGGGATCAGCTGATAATGCACCAGCTTCAGCTCGCCGTTGCGGAATTCGAAGTCGGCGCGCCCCACGTATTTGCCCCACTCGTGCGCCTGCACGATCCAGGTGCCGTTCTGGCGATCCGGCGAGCACGGCGTGCCCGGCACATAATCCGCCTGTTTGCGGTTGTCGCCGGCCATGCACACCGGATCCTGCGAGTGGCCGCCGACGATCATGTCGAGATATCCGGCCGGCAGGCTGCGCGCCATTTCTACGTCGCCCGGCGCGTTAGAGCCGTGTTCGCCGTTGTCATAGTGCCCCATGTGGGTGGCGGCGATAATCACGTCCGGCTTCTCGTCCTTGCGCAGTTGCTCCACCACCTGCTTCGCTTCCTGCGCCGGCACGCGGAACTCCATGTCGGTGAAGTACTCCGGATTGCCTATCTTGGCGGTGTCGTCGGTCGTCAGGCCGATCACGGCAATCTTGATACCCTGTTTGTCGAACAAGGCGTAAGGCTTGAACAGGCGCTGGCCTGTGCTTTTCTGGTAGATGTTGGCGGACAAGAGCGGGAAGGTCGCCCACTTCTCCTGCTGGCGCAGCACGCTCAGCGGGTTGTCGAATTCGTGGTTGCCGATCGCCATCGCGTCGTAACCCACCAGGTTCATGCCGCGGAAGTCCGGCTCGGCGTCCTGCAGATCCGATTCCGGCACGCCGGTGTTGATATCGCCGCCGGACAGCAACAGCAGGCTGCCGCCCTGCGCCGCCACTTCGCGGCGAATGCCGTCCACCAGGGTTTTCTGCGCGCCCAGACCGTATTCACCGTGATCGTTCTGCCAGAAGTGACCGTGATGATCGTTGGTATGCAGAATGGTGATGGCGTAGGTCTTATCCTTTTCCCAGGCACTGGCGGCCCCGACAGCAGCGTCAGGGATACGGCCAACGCGCATGCGGTGGTTTTCAGCGAAAAACGCATGGCGGATCTCCGTGTATTAAATGGCTTTTATGATGAGGGCGAAATTGTAGCGCGAATTAATGACAGCTGATTTCAATTTTTTGCGATGTGAGTCTGATTATTTCAGATATGGTAAAAATTGAACGCCCTGCCTAAGATGTCATCTCTGTGCTCAACAACTTATCAGGCTAATAATAATATGACCGACAGTAGCCAAAGCGCGATGCCGCCCGCCAAGGGCAGTACGGTAAAGAGGACCGCTTTCTCCATCCTCGGCGCCATCAGCGTGTCTCACCTGCTCAACGATATGATCCAGTCGCTGATCCTGGCGATTTACCCGATCCTGCAAGCCGATTTCCATCTCAGCTTCGTGCAGATCGGCATGATCACCCTGACCTATCAGCTAACGGCTTCGCTGCTGCAACCGCTGATCGGCTATTACACCGATAAACACCCGCAGCCTTACTCGCTGCCGATCGGCATGGGCTTTACCCTGTCCGGCCTGCTGCTGCTGTCGGTGGCGAGCACCTTCCCACTGGTGCTGCTGGCGGCGGCGCTGGTGGGCACCGGCTCATCAGTCTTCCACCCGGAATCCTCGCGCGTGGCGCGCATGGCCTCCGGCGGGCGGCACGGCCTGGCGCAGTCGCTGTTCCAGGTCGGCGGCAACTTCGGCAGCTCGCTCGGCCCGCTGCTGGCGGCGCTGATCATCGCGCCTTACGGCAAGGGCAACGTCGCCTGGTTCTCGCTGGCGGCGCTGCTGGCGATCGTGGTGTTGCTGCAGGTCAGCAAGTGGTATCAACATCAGCATCGGGCAACTAAAGGGCAGCCGAAAAGCCCGTCGCTGCTGAAACCGCTGCCAAAACGTACCGTTGCCTACTCGCTGGGCATCCTGCTGGTGCTGATTTTCTCCAAATACTTCTATCTGGCCAGCATCAGCAGCTATTACACCTTTTATCTGATACATAAGTTCGGCGTTTCGGTGCAGAATGCCCAAATTCACCTGTTCTCCTTTCTGTTTGCGGTAGCAGCAGGCACCATTATCGGCGGGCCTCTTGGCGACAAGATAGGGCGTAAATACGTAATTTGGGGCTCTATTCTCGGCGCTGCGCCGTTTACCCTTGTTTTACCCTATGCATCCCTCTATTGGACCGGCATTTTGACGGTGATCATCGGGGTTATTCTCGCCTCGGCGTTCTCCGCCATTCTGGTCTACGCTCAGGAGCTGATCCCCGGTAAAGTGGGCATGGTTTCCGGCTTATTCTTCGGTTTTGCTTTCGGTATGGGCGGGTTAGGTGCGGCAGTTCTTGGTTATGTCGCCGATTTGACCAGTATCGAACTGGTCTACCAAATCTGTGCTTTCCTGCCACTGATCGGCATTATTACCGCGCTACTGCCCAATATGGAGCATAAAGCGCAATAACCCCGCTGTCTGCCCGGATGAAATTATTTATTCATCCGGGTTATCCTACGGATAAATCAATGTTATTTGGTTTATCTGCCACAAAACCCCCTCATTGCCATGCCTTAAGTGAAATCCTCTGCTTTTTTACAAAAAAGGCCAAATTAGCCAAGCAAGCCGCGAACAAATGCAATAAACTAAATGTATCTTTTCGTAACTTTGTTGCGTTTCTCCCGTGCCGCGATGCATAGCCAGAAGGAGTATGGATGCATAATTCAACACCGCTCATCACCACCATCGTCGGAGGGTTAGTACTCGCCTTCCTCCTCGGCATGCTGGCGAACCGCCTGCGCATCTCCCCTCTGGTGGGGTATCTGGCCGCAGGGGTGCTCGCCGGCCCGTTCACCCCCGGTTTCGTCGCCGACACCTCACTGGCGCCGGAACTGGCGGAAATCGGCGTTATCCTGTTGATGTTCGGTGTTGGCCTGCACTTCTCTTTGAAAGACCTCCTCGCAGTAAAATCTATCGCCATTCCCGGCGCCGTGGCGCAGATAGCCGTCGCTACCCTGCTCGGCATGGGGCTGTCCAAGCTGCTCGGCTGGGATCTGATCTCCGGTCTGGTGTTCGGCCTCTGCCTCTCCACCGCCAGCACCGTGGTGCTGCTGCGCGCCCTGGAGGAACGGCAACTGATCGACAGCCAGCGCGGGCAAATCGCCATCGGCTGGCTGATCGTCGAAGATTTGGCGATGGTGCTGACGCTGGTATTGCTGCCGGCCTTCGGCAATATGCTGGGCAATGACAATGCCAGCAGCAGCCAGTTGCTGATGGAGCTGGCGCTGACCATCGGTAAAGTCATCGCCTTCATCGCGCTGATGATCGTGGTCGGCCGCCGCCTGGTGCCGTGGATCCTGTCGAAAACCGCCAGCACCGGCTCGCGCGAGCTGTTCACCCTGGCGGTATTGGCGCTGGCGCTCGGCATCGCCTACGGCGCGGTGAAGCTGTTCGACGTCTCCTTTGCGCTGGGCGCCTTCTTCGCCGGCATGGTGCTGAATGAGTCCGAGCTGAGCCACCGCGCGGCGCACGACACTCTGCCGCTGCGCGACGCGTTCGCGGTGCTGTTCTTCGTCTCGGTTGGCATGCTGTTCGATCCGATGATCGTGATTAACGAACCGCTGGCGGTGCTGGCGACGCTGGCGATCATCGTGTTCGGCAAATCCGCCGCCGCGTTCCTGCTGGTGAAAATGTTCGGTCACTCCAAGCGCACCGCGCTGACCATTTCCGCCAGCCTGGCGCAGATCGGCGAGTTCGCCTTTATTTTGGCGGGCCTCGGCATCGCGCTCGGCATGATGTCGGAGCACGGCCGCAATCTGGTGCTGGCCGGCGCCATTCTGTCCATCATGCTCAACCCGCTGTTGTTCACTCTGCTGGAACGCTATCTGGCCAAAACCGAAACCATCGAAGAGCAAATCCTCGAAGAGGCGGTGGAAGAAGAGAAACAGATCCCGGTGGATATGTGCAATCACGCGCTGGTGGTCGGCTACGGCCGCGTCGGCAGCCTGCTGGGCGGCAAACTGGCCGAAGCAGGCATCCCGCTGGTGGTGATCGAGAACTCCCGCCCGCGGGTGGAAGCGTTGCGCGAACAGGGTATCAAGACGGTGCTGGGCAACGCCGCCAATCCGGAAGTGATGGATCTGGCTAGGCTCGACTGCGCGCGCTGGCTGCTGCTGACCATCCCGAATGGCTACGAGGCCGGTGAGATCGTCGCCTCGGCGCGCACCAAGCGGCCGAACATCGAGATCATCGCCCGCGCCCACTACGACGATGAAGTGGCCTACATCACCGATCGCGGCGCCAATCAGGTGGTAATGGGCGAACGCGAGATCGCCAACAGCATGCTGAACATCCTGCAGCTGGACACCCTGAGCGAAGAAGAAAAAATGGGCGGCTGCCCGATCTGAGGCACCGCGCATAAAAAAAGGTCCGGCATGCCGGACCTTTTCTTTTTCAGCGGGTTAACGCTCCCAGTAGGACTCTTCCAGGCTGTCTTCCCGCTCCGGCAGGCCGCGCGTGAGGCGTGGCGAATGCTGGTTCAACACCTGGTAGCTGACGCGGTTGGCGTATTTGCACACCTGCGCCAGGGAGGAGTAGGTCAGGTAACTGCGCACATGCTTGCTGGAGTTCGGCACGTTGTGGCGGTGATAGCCGTTGGCGGCGATATCGTGCAGCAACGCCGACAGCGCGCCGTCGCCGGCGCCGTTGGTGTTCATGATCTTCTCCGGCCCGCCCATATACGGCGCGATATGCGAATAAACGCGCAGCGGATTTTCACAGTGCTCGCGGCGCATGGCGCGACTGAACTCGTAGCGGTTGAACTCGGCGATATGCCCCGGCAGCAGCGGGTGCTGGGTCTGGCGCTTATTGGCTTCTTCGGTGTAGCCCGCCATATACAGGCCATTCGGCCCGGCGGTGCACAGCACCAGATCCACCCACTCCAGCGCCATGTCCGAGGCGGTCAGCGGATCGCTCAGCCCGGTCAGCTCCAGCGCTTCGTCTTCGTTCATCGCCAGAATCGTCACATTTTCCTTCAGGAAGTCGCGCCACCACTGCGGGTTGTCGGCAATGACGTACTTGGTACCCAGGGTCAGCACCACCGGCACATCGTGTTTTTTGGCGTACTCGATCGCCTGCAGGGTAGCGTCCTTTATCGGCTCCCCTTCCTTGCAGCGCACCAGGTAAGAACTCAGCACCAGCGCCGACGCGCCGGCGATCACCTCTTCAGGAATGCTTTCCGGGCGCAGCTGGTTCATCTGGCCGGGGTTGATGGCGAAGGTGCGCTCGCCGCTTTCGCCGATCAGCGTGAAACAGCGGCCGATGGCGCCATCAACGCCCTGCAAATAGTTAAGATCGGTGCGGCTGGAGGTATTGCACAGATAACGGTAGGCGTAGCTGCCGATTTTCACGTTGCTGCACATCACGCCGAGCAGCACCGAACGGTCGTCCGCCAGCACCGAATAGTTGTGCATGGTATTGCCGATGGTGCCGCCGGCGAACTGATGGGTGACCAGGTTGTTTTCATTCAATTCCTGATACAGCGCCTCGGCGACGTCGTCTTCGATCACCAAAGAGTGGCCCAGGCTCAGGCCGTAACGCTGGACAAAAGCATCGTCCACTTTTGCCTCGATATCCACCAGCGTCTGGTCGATGCCGACAATATACGAGGTGCTGATTTCACTTTCGGGCTGGACCTGCTGCAGAAGCGGATCGCGGGCGCTCACCGGAAAATAGTGTTTGGACTTGCGTTTACCAGGAAATTTCATGTGATTGGCGGTGGTGACGGTTTAACAAGCGGAGAATGTTAACACATCCCCGCCCGATCACGATGCACCTAAATAGACAGATTATGGATGATTACAGACGCTGCGCCACCAGCTGCTGCATCATGTCGATATGCGCCGGCTCGTCGTTCAGCGCCGAGATATATTCAAACTTCTCGCCGCCGGCCTTGAGGAAGATCTCGCGGTTCTGCTCTTTGATCTCTTCCAGCGTTTCCAGGCAGTCTGCCGAGAAGCCGGGGCAAATCAGTTGAATGTGCTTCACGCCCTGCGCCGGCAATCCCTTCAGGGTTTCATCGGTGTACGGCGTCAGCCACGGCTCGCGGCCGAAGCGCGACTGGTACGTCATCATCACCCGCTCCGGCGCCAGCGGCAGCGTGGCGCTCAGCGCACGCAGCGTATCCTCGCAGCGCTGCGGGTAGTCGTCACCGAGCCGCGCATAGCGCTTGGGGATGCCGTGGAACGACAACACCAGCCGGTCCGGCTGGCCGTGCTCGGCGAACGAGCGCTCCACGCTTTGCTGCAGCGCGGCGATATAGGCCGGGTGTTCGGCGTAATCGCGAATGAAGGCCACAGAAGGCAAGCGGCGATAGCCTTTCAGCACCCGCGCCACGCCATCCCATACCGCCGCGCTGGTGGAACAGGAATATTGCGGATAGAGCGGCAGCACCACCAGGTTGGTCACGCCCTGCGCCAGCAGCTTGTCGATGGCTTCCGCCAGGCTTGGCGAACCGTAGCTCATGCCCAGCTCCACCGGCGTATTCGGCATGCGCGCCGCCAGCGCCCGCTGTTGGCGGCGGCTGTACACCAACAGTGGCGAGCCCTCTTCCATCCACACCGACTGATAGAGTTTCGCCACGCGCGGCGAGCGGATCGGCAGGATCGCGCCGTTGAGGATCGGCCACCAGATCAGCGGCGCCGTGTCGACCACGCGATCGTCACTGAGGAATTCCTTCAGATAGCGTTTGACCGCCGACGAGGTCGGCGCATCTGGCGTGCCCAGGTTCACCAGCAATACGCCGTGTTTCTCTTGCTTCATCTCAGTTCCCCTCATTTCCTTTCCGGCCGGCATTCCGTTCTGGGTCGGGATGTCAGCAGCCATTAATGCCGGCTATTGTAACGGAAAAGTCCTGCATCGAAACCGATAACAGCAACAGGCTATGCCTGTGGGCTTCTTCCCTGCGCCAGCTGCCATACCGCCGCCACGTTGCGCGCCGTCACCTGCAGATTGCGATCGGCGCCCGCCAGCGCTTCTTCCAGCGTCACAATGCGATCGAGCACCGAAAACGCCGCATCGATGCCGTGTTGATGCACCACCGAATAATCCGGCGTCAGGCTGCCGGCGATGGCGATCACCGGCACGCCATAACGCTTGGCCACCCGCGCCACGCCGATCGGCGTTTTGCCGTGGATCGACTGGCTATCCAGCCGCCCTTCTCCGGTGATCACCAAATCTGCATCGCGCACCGCCTCATCCAGGCGCAGGGTTTCAGTAACGATCTCGATGCCCGGCCGCAAGCGCGCGTCGAGCATGCCGAGCAGCGCCGCCCCCATGCCGCCCGCCGCGCCCGCCCCTGGCTGGGCCAGCACGGCACGGCCGGTTTCCCGTTCCAGCAGCTCGCCGTAGTGATGCAGCGCCGCATCGAGCTGCGCCACCATCTCTGGCGTCGCCCCCTTCTGCGGCCCGAATACCGCCGACGCGCCCTTTTCGCCGCACAGCGGGTTATCGACGTCGCAGGCGGCGGTCACGCTCACCCGTTGCCAGCGCATATCCAGCCCTGCGAGATCGAGGTGCGCCAGCTGCGCCAGCGCCGCGCCGCCCACCGGCAGCGGGCGACGATCCTTATCCAGCAGTTTAACGCCCAGCGCCTGCATCATCCCGGCGCCGCCGTCGTTGGTGGCGCTGCCGCCGATGCCGAGAACGATCGCCTTTACGCCGCGATCCAACGCCGCCAACATCAGTTCGCCGGTGCCGTAACTGGTGGTGATGCGCGGATCGCGCCGATCGGGCGGCGCCAGATGCAGCCCGGAAGCGGCGGCCATTTCAATCACCGCGGTTTCGCCATCGCCCAGCAGGCCATAGAATCCCTGCACCGGCTCCCCCAGCGGCCCGGTGACCGTCACCTGGACGATTTCGCCGCCGGTGGCCGCCACCATCGACTCCACCGTCCCTTCACCGCCATCCGCCATCGGCAGCTTCACGTAGTGCGCCTGCGGATAAATCTGACGGAATCCCCGCTCGATGGCGTCGGCGACGCCGAGCGCGCTCAGGCTCTCTTTGAAAGAATCCGGAGCAATAACCACTTTTTTCAGCGTTTTCATCACTGTTCCTTATCCCGCCAGGTTAAATACGCCAAACATCAGCGCCGAGATTGCTGCAATGGTGAACCCCACCAGCGTTTCATACGGCAACAGCTTGAGCCGCTCGTGCACCGCCATATTGACGCTGCCGCCGGTGGCGTGGAAGAAACTGCCGTGCGGCAGGTGATCCAGCACCGTGGCGCCCGCGTGGATCATCGCCGCGCCGGCCAGCCCGCTCACCCCCAGTTCCAGCAGCGTGGAGCTGAACACCCCGGAGGCGACGGCGGTGCCGGCGGTGGTCGACGCGGTCGCCATCGACATCAGCGCGCCGGACAGCGGCGCCAGCAGCCAGGCCGGCAGCCCGGTATGCGTCAAACCGTTAATCAGGACATCCTTCAGCGCCGAGTTGGCGATAATGCCCGCCAATGTGCCGGTGCCGAGCAGCATGATCGCCACCGGCGCCATGCGCGACAGGCCGGAGACCATGAACTGATTGCACTGGCGAATGCGCCCCATCAACAGCGCGCCCGCCAAACCGCCGGCCGGCAACGCGATCAGCGGATCGACGGCGATCCCGGCGATCGGCCGCAGCGACAGCAGCAGGATCGCCACCAGTGGCGCGCTGATCGCCGCCGCGAAGCCCGGCCGCGCCCCTTCGGCATGCTGAGTCAGCTCTTCGGCCATCACCTTGCTGCCTTTATCGCTCAGGCGGCGCGCCAGCAGATAGGCCACCACCAGGCCGCACAGCCCCGGCACGATGCCGGCCATCATCACCGAGGTGAGCGGCACGTGGAAATTGTCCGCCGCCGCGATGGTGTTCGGGTTGGGCGACATCACGTTGCCGGCCTTGCCGCCGCCGATCATCGCCAGCAGGATCGCCGCGCGTGAAATGCCGGCCTTCTGGGCGATCGACAGGGCGATCGGCGCGACGGTGATCACCGCCACGTCGATAAACACCCCCACCGCCGTCAGGATCAGTGTAGCTACCGCCAGCGCCAGCAGCGCGCGGGTTTCGCCCACCTTGCGCACGATAGTTTCGGCGATGGTGTGCGCCGCGCCGGATTCGATCAGCACCCCGGCCAGCACCCCCGCCGCCAGAATGCGCATCACGGCGTTGGTGATGCCCTGCGCCCCACCGATCATCAGCGTCACGGTCTGCACCAGATCGGCGCCGCCGCACAGCCCGCCCGCCAGTGCGCCGGCGATCATGCCGTAAGCCGGCGGCACCTTGCGTAGAATCAGGACGATGGCGACGGCTAACGCCACCAGCGCCCCCAGAGTGGATACGGTTGTCATTGTTGTTTTCTCCGTGGTTGATGTGCAGGCCAACATATCCCGCGCGCCCGGCGTTGACCTGAGGGAAAACAACAAAAAATCGCCGGGGGAACGGCGCGGAATTTGTGGGTTGGCACAACTCAGTCGTGCATCAGCATGCCGATATACAACCGCAGAGAGTCGGTTAATTGATTGATTTTCATGCCGGTTATGGCTTCGATGCGCTGCAGGCGATAGCGCAGGGTATTGACGTGAATATGCAGCTGCGCGGCGGCCTGCGTCTGATCACAATTCTGCGAAAAATAGTGGCGCAGCGTGGCGCGCAGCACGCCTTTTTCATCCTGTTCGCCCAGCTTCCGCCAGGGGCGCCCCAGCTCTTGCGCGCGCCAGTCCTCTCCCAGATCGCACAGCAGCGACGGCAACGGATAGTCGTGGTAGAACAGCGTGGCGTGACGCAGTTTCAGGCGCTGCGCCATTGCCTGGGTGGCGCGCGCCGTCAGGCTGGAGCGGTAGGCGCTTTGCGGATCGTCGTAGAAACCGCCGACGATCAGCCGCACCCGAAAACGGTGTTTAAGCTGGTTTTGCAGACGCTGCGCCTGTTGGCGCTCCAGCTTCAGGCTCCACTCACCTTGCGCCATGCAGGCCGGGCGCAGCAGGGTCATTTCATTGAAGCCGGTAATGGCGATCAACGCATCGCGCTGGGTGGCCTCCAGCTCCGCCAACAGTTCGCGCAGCAGGTGCGGCTGCGCCTCTTGCAGTTCGACGATCCACACGATGCGCGCCTGGCGCAGGTCCAATCCCAGATACGCCGCCATCGCTTCCAGCGATGCCGTGTTCGGCTGCGGCTGCAGCAGCTGGTTCGCCAGCTCTTCCCGGTAGCGCTTTTCCCACTGATGCTGATCCAGCAGCGCCGCCTGCTCCACCATCATCTCCGCCGCCATCTTGACCAGCTCGGCGTAGGCGCGCACCTCGGCCGGCTCGCCGGAAATGCCGATCACTCCCACTCGCTGGTTACGAAAGCTGAACGGCAGGTTGATGCCGGGCCGCACCCCTTTCAGATGCTCGGCGGTGGCGCGATCGATCTCTACCACCCGATTCTCCGCCAACGCCAGCACCGCGCCCTCATGGCGCTGAAACAGACGCTGCGGATTGCCGGAGGCGATGATCACGCCGTTGCTGTCCATCACGTTGACGGAATGGCTGATGATGCCCATCGCCCGCTGGACGATCTGGCGCGCGGTGGCTTCCGCCAGAAGAATGGTTTGTCTGAGCATGCCCGGCTCCCTGCTGAGGGTGAAAACGCAGGCTTGTTATACGCCATTTGGCGCGGGCGATTAACGGGCACGGTTGCAACAAGCCGCCGCGATCACAATTTGACGGCAAAACGGCAAAAAAAACGCCGGGCCACGGGCCCGGCGTCATGCACGATGCGCTTGCGATCAACCGAGGATGGTCGCCAGCTCTGCGCTCACTTCGGCCACCTTGCGGGTGCCGTCGATTTTGCGGTATTGGGTGTTGCCCGCTGCCGCTTCTTTGCTGTAGTAAGAGATCAGCGGCGCGGTCATCTGATGGTATTCCACCAGACGCTTGCGCACGGTCTCTTCCTGATCGTCCTTGCGCGTGGTCAGCTCTTCGCCGGTCACGTCGTCTTTGCCTTCCACCTGCGGCGGATTGAATTTCACGTGGTATACGCGGCCGGATGGCGCGTGCACGCGGCGGCCAACGATGCGGTCAACGATCAGCTCATCCGGCACGTCGAACTCCAGCACGAAGTCCACGTTGATGCCGGCTTCTTTCATCGCGTCAGCCTGCGGAATGGTGCGTGGGAAACCGTCCAGCAGGAAGCCCTTGCGGCAATCTTCCTGAGCGATGCGCTCTTTGACCAGCGCGATCACCAGCTCATCGGTCACCAGCTTGCCGGCGTCCATGATCTCTTTCGCCTGCTTGCCCAGTTCACTGCCGGCCTTCACGGCTGCGCGCAACATATCACCGGTGGAGATTTGCGGAATGCCGTATTTCTCCATGATGAATTGAGCCTGAGTACCTTTACCAGCGCCCGGAGCGCCCAGCAGAATGATACGCATTGCGTAAATCCCCTTGCTATGTAGTTTTTATAAAATTGCGAAAACGCTCAACGATACCATTTCAGGGGGGGCAGGCTCAAGGCGCGCGAAGGAAATCGATTGCGGAATGTGCAAAAAAACCGACGAACAAAAGGCGAGAAAAGGCGGGGAAAAACCGAAAATGCGCCCCTAACGGTGCCGTTAAGGGCGCATATCTTCAACTTTAGGCGGACAGCAACTTGTTCATGCGGCGGATGAACAGGTTCGGATCCTCCAGCGTGCCGCGTTCAGCCAGCAGCGCCTGATCCAATAACAGGTCGATCCATTCGGCGAAATGTTCGTTATCGCCCACGTCAGATGCGCGTTTGACCAGAGCATGTTCCGGATTAAGCTCGAAAATGTACTTCACTTCCGGCGCCTGCTGACCGGCGGCGGCGAACAGCTTGGCCATCTGGGTGCTCATTTCGTCGGCGTCGGTTACCACGATCGCCGGCGTATCGGTCAGGCGGTGCGTCAGGCGCACATCCTTCACGCGATCGCCCAGCAGGGTTTTCACGCGTTCGATGAACGGTTCCAGTTGCTTCTCGGCGGCCTTCTGCTCTTCGGTTTCATCCGCCAGTTTATCCAGCGCTTCATCCGCCTTGCTGACCGATTGGAACGGCTTGCCGTCGAACTCGGTCAGGTAGCTCATCATCCACTCGTCGATGCGATCGGACAGCAGCAGCACTTCGATGCCTTTCTTGCGGAACAGCTCCAGGTGCGGGCTGCTCTTGGCCGCGGCGTAGCTGTCGGCGGTGATGTAGTAAATCTTCTCCTGCCCTTCCGCCATGCGGCCGACGTACTCTTCCAGCGATACGGTCTGCGCCGAGCTGTCACCGTGGGTAGAGGCGAAGCGCAGCAGTTTGGCGATCGCTTCCTGGTTACCGTTGTCTTCCGCCGGGCCCTCTTTCAGCACCAGACCGAACTGCTGCCAGAATTTCTGGTAGCCTTCGGCGTCGTCTTTGGCCAGCTTATCCAGCATCTGCAACACGCGCTTGGTCAGCGCGCCGCGCAGGTTTTGCGTCACACGACTGTCTTGCAGGATCTCGCGCGATACGTTCAGCGGCAGATCGTTGGAATCGATCAGGCCGCGCACGAAGCGCAGATAGTTCGGCATGAACTGCTCGGCGTCGTCCATGATGAACACGCGCTGCACGTACAGCTTCAGGCCGTGCTTGTGATCGCGGTTCCACATGTCCCACGGCGCCTGCGCCGGGATGTACAGCAGGCTGGTGTATTCCTGCTTGCCCTCAACCCGGTTGTGGCTCCAGCTCAGCGGATCGGTGAAGTCGTGGGCGATGTGTTTGTAGAACTCTTTGTACTCTTCGTCGGTCACGTCAGCCTTGCTGCGGGTCCACAGGGCCTGCGCCTTGTTGATCTTCTCCCAGGTGACGGTGTCGTCTTCTTCGTTTTTGCTTTCGATCTCCACCGGCAAGGCGATGTGATCGGAATATTTGCCGATCACCGAACGCAGGCGCCAGGCGTCGAGGTACTCATCTTCGCCTTCGCGCAGATGCAGGGTGATTTCGGTGCCGCGGGTCTCTTTGGTGATGTCGGCGATGGTGTAGTCGCCTTCGCCGGCGGACTCCCAGAACACGCCTTCGTCATCGGCGGCGCCGGCGGCGCGGGTGCGCACGGTCACTTTGTCCGCCACGATGAACGCCGAGTAGAAACCGACGCCGAACTGGCCGATCAGTTGGCTGTCTTTCGCCTGATCGGAACCGATGGATTCCAGGAACGCTTTAGTGCCTGACTTGGCGATGGTGCCGAGGTTTTCAATCACTTCTTCGCGGCGCATGCCGATGCCGTTGTCGGCGATGGTCAGGGTGCGCTGCTCTTTATCGAAGGACAAACGTACGCGCAGCTCGCCGTCGCCGGCGTACAGCTCCGGCGCGGACAGGGCGCGGAAGCGCAGCTTGTCGGCGGCGTCAGAGGCGTTGGAAATCAGCTCGCGCAGGAAAATTTCTTTGTTGGAGTACAGCGAATGGATCATCAAATGAAGCAGCTGTTTTACTTCAGACTGGAACCCGCGGGTTTCTTGACCTTTCATACTCATTGATTACCTCAAAAGACAATGGCTACCAAAATCGAACAATGAGAATCAGATGAGGGTCAGGGTATTGTTTTTCAAGCGGACGGCGGGATTTTTTTGGCAAAAAACAATGGGGCCGGGCGGCCCCATCCGGGAAAACATCAGAACTTGATGGCGTGGCGCCCGGCCAGCGAATGCGACAGCGTGGTGCCATCGACCATCTCCAGCTCGCCGCCCACCGGCACGCCGTGGGCGATGCGGCTGGCGAGCACGCCATACTGGCCGCACATCTCGGCGATATAGTTGGCGGTCGCCTCCCCTTCCACCGTCGGGTTGGTGGCGAGGATCACTTCGGTGATGCTTTCCTTTTCCAGCCGTTGCTCCAGGCGATCCAGACCGATATCGCCCGGCCCGATGCCGTCCAGCGGCGACAGATGCCCCATCAGCACAAAGTAGCGCCCGGCGAACTGGCCGGTCTGCTCGATGGCGTGGATATCCGCCGGGCTTTCCACCACGCAAATTTGGCCGTTTTGCTGGCGGCGCGGATTGGCGCAGATGGTGCAGACGTCCTGCTCGGTGAAGGTGCGGCAATCGGCGCAGTGGCCGATCTCCGACATCGCGCGCGTCAACGCCTGCGCCAGGCGCATGCCGCCGCTGCGATCGCGCTGCAGCAGCTGAAACGCCATGCGCTGCGCCGATTTCGGGCCGACGCCCGGCAGGCAGCGCAGCGCCTCCATCAGGGATTCAAGGAGCGGGCTGGTTTGCATCAGAACGGCATCTTGAAGCCAGGCGGCAACTGCATGCCGCTGGAGACGGAAGCCATTTTCTCTTTCTGAGTCTCTTCGATGCGGCGCGCGGCGTCGTTAAACGCCGCGGCGATCAGATCTTCCAGCATCTCTTTGTCGTCTTCCATCAGGCTAGGATCGATCTCCACGCGGCGGCAGTTGTGCGCGCCGTTGATGGTGACTTTCACCAGGCCCGCGCCGGATTCGCCGGTCACTTCCAATTTGGCGACTTCTTCCTGCATCTGCTGCATTTTTTCTTGCATTTGCTGGGCTTGCTTCATCAGGTTGCCCAGACCGCCTTTACCAAACATAGTCGTCTCTCGTCGCTAGGGCCGCGCACCTCGCGCGGCGTTTAAAGGGGGCGAATACTCTCTTCATCCAGATCCGCGTCGAAGAATCGGCGCAGCGTCTGAATGTTGGTATCCGCTTCGATGGACTGGCGCGCCTGCGCCAGCTTTTCTTCATAGATGGCTTGTCGCCACTCCAGCGGGGTGCGCCCCGCCGGATTATCGTCCTCCACCACGGTCAGCTCAATCGGGCCGCCGTACAGCTCACCGAGCGCGTCGGCCAGCGTCTTCTGCGCCGAAGGCGAATTCAGATGGCGCTGCGAAGACCGCAGATGGAGGTTAATTTTGCCCGGCTCCGGCTGCTGCTTGAAGGCGTTCAACGCCAGCTGCTGCACCAATTTCGGGATCTTCAGCTTATCGATTTCTGCCGCCCAGGCATCGCGCTCCAGCGACTCCACCACCAGCTTGGCGGCCAGCTCCGGCGTTTTCTCATGTTCCAACGCCGTGCGCAGCGCTTTCGGCGTCGCCAGCGGTTCCGGCGCCGCTTCCGGCTCGGTTTGCGCGCGCCAGCGATAGGCTTCCGGTTTCGCCGGTTTTTCCGGCACCTTCTTCTCCGCCAGGCGCTGCTGGCTGCGCTCGGTCACCGAAGCCAAACGCCCCAGCGCCGAGTTTGCCGGCCGCGCTATTCCTGGCGCCGCCGGCTCATTCTTTTTTGGTGTGGATGCCCCCTGCTGCCGTTGCAGCTGGGACCGCGCTTTCAACAGCTGGGCGGTGGCATCCGGTAAAGGGGCCGATGATTGTCGCTGCGGCGCGGCCGGCTGCCCTAGCGGCGGCGGCGCGTCCTGAAACTGCGGCGGCTGTGGCGATGCGGCCTGCTGCGGCTGCGCCATCGGCGCCGGCGCGGTCTGCACCAACGCCACCGGCTCCGGGATCACCGCTTTCGGGTGAAACGCCAGCGCGCGCAGCAGGGTCATCTCAACCCCCATGCGGCGATCCGGCGCATAGGCCAACTCTTTGCGGCCCACCAACAGCGTCTGGTAGTAAAGTTGCACATCGGCCGGCGGCAGGGTGCGCGCCAGCTCGCGCAGCCGTTGCTCCACGGCAGCGTAGTGGTTGTCGAGCATCGAAGGCAACAGCTGCACCATCGCAATGCGATGCAGCAGCGCCAGCGTCTCCACCAGCAAGTTTTCCCAGTCCACGCCGCGCGAAGCGGCCTGCGCGACCTGCGCCATCACCTTTTCGCCGTCGGCGCTGACCAGCGCTTCGAGGATCGCCAGCGGCTGCTCGTCATCGAGCGTGCCGAGCATCTGGCTGACGGTAGCGGCGGTCACCTGCCCCTGCCCCATGGCGATCGCCTGATCGGTCAGGCTCAGCGCGTCGCGCATGCTGCCGTCGGCGGCGCGCGCCAGCAGCTGCAGCGCACGGGCGTCGCTGGTGATCTGCTCCGCCGTCAGCACCGTTTCCAGCTGCTGACGGATCTGATCGACGTCCAGCGCTTTGAGGTGGAACTGCAGACAGCGCGAGAGAATGGTCACCGGCAGCTTTTGCGGATCGGTGGTGGCCAACAGGAATTTGACGTGCGGCGGCGGCTCTTCCAGCGTCTTCAGCAACGCGTTGAAGCTGTGGCGCGAGAGCATGTGCACTTCGTCGATCAGGTAGACCTTGAAGCGGCCGCGCGCCGGCGCGTACTGGACGTTGTCCAGCAGATCGCGGGTATCTTCCACCTTGGTTCGGGAAGCGGCGTCGATCTCGATCAGATCGACAAAGCGCCCCTGCTCGATCTCGCGGCAGTTGTCGCATTGGCCACATGGCGTGGCGGTGATGCCGGTTTCACAGTTCAGGCCTTTGGCCAGCAAGCGGGCGATGGTGGTTTTCCCCACGCCGCGCGTGCCCGAGAACAGATAGGCGTGATGGATCCGCCCCAGTGAGAGGCCGTTGGCCAGCGCGGTCAGGACATGTTCCTGGCCGACCACGTCTGCGAACGTTTGAGGGCGCCACTTACGGGCGAGAACCTGATAGCTCATTAATACCGGAGAAGTCGAGGAATCTGGAGGGTCATGCTAACACAGCCCCGCGGCGATCCGCGAGGCCGTTGTGCCCAAGGGGCAATGCCGCATCAATGGCCGGCGAAGTCCACCAGGCAGTAGCAATCGATGCCCAGCTTGTTCAGACGCGCTTCCCCGCCCAGATCCGGCAGGTTGATGATGAACGCGGCGTCGTTCACTTCACCGCCCAGACGGCGGATCAGTTTGGTGGTCGCTTCGATGGTGCCGCCGGTCGCCAGCAGATCGTCCACCACCAGCACTTTGTCACCCGCGGTGATGGCATCGGTGTGGATCTCCAGCTTGTCGGTGCCGTACTCCAGCTCATAGCTTTCGCTGAGCGTGGCGCGCGGCAGTTTGCCCGGTTTGCGCACCGGCACGAAACCGACGCCCAGCGCCAGCGCGACGGGCGCGCCGAACAGGAAACCACGCGCTTCGGTACCCACCACCTTGGTCACGCCCGCTTCGCGATAGCGCTCAACCAGCAGCTCGATGCTGGCGGCATAGGCCAACGGGTTTTCCAGCAGGCTGGTCACGTCGCGGAACAGGATGCCCGGCTTCGGATAATCCGGGATGGTTTTGATACTGTCTTTAATAAACTGAAGCTGCTGCGCAGTAGCGGTCATAATTGTTGCCTGATAAAACTGCCTGAAAACCGGCGCGCCGCTCACCCGCCGCCCCCGGGAGAAACACACCGGAGAAGAAATGGCAGGCGATCCGCGCACGAAAACGCCCAAATCTATGCAAACTGGCGGACAAATGCAACTCTCCCCTGCATCTTTCAACCCGCAGCGTTGTTGACTGCACGCATTCCCCCCGGTCACTTACCTAAGTAAGCTTCCGGGGATGCCTGCGTTTGTCGCCTGGCTGCGGCTTGAAAGCTATTGAGGAGTGTAAGGTACAATCAGCGCTGTTTTTGTTGCGGCAGGTCAATAACCGGCAGACGCAGCATAAAGGTCAGCAAAATGGCCAGCATCAGCAGCAACAGCCCGCGCACCCACCAGATTTTCACCAGCCACAGCGAACAGGCGAAGGTCAGCACGATCACCAGCACAGCCTTCCACTTCGCCCCCGGCGGCAGCGCGCGATGCTGCTGCCAATGGCGCAGATAAGGGCCAAACCAGGAACGGTACAGCAGCCAGTGATGAAAGCGCGGCGAAGAGCGGGCGAAGCACCAGGCGGCCAATAGCAGGAACGGCGTGGTCGGCAGCAGCGGGAGCACCACGCCCAACGTCGCCAGCACCACCGCCAACCAGCCCAAAATGATCAATAACCCACGCGTCATGCGGCTCTTCGCTCCTCAATCGGTTGCGGCCTACTGTAGCATCGGCGCCGCGCCGGCGGAATATGCATGCGGCGCTTGTTTCACAACAGCATCGCGGGCAAGCTTACGCCTGTTGAAATCAAGAGGGAGCTTATGTGAGCACTCAGCGTCTATTACAGGTGTTGGCACAGCAGATCGCGGCGCTGGCGGCCGAAGTGACCCCGCGCGGCGACGTTCCGATCCCGCAGGCGCGCTTCGACGCCGCCCTGTTCGCCAATCGCGGCACGCGGCTGCGCGACTACCTGGCCGAGGTGGAGAAGAATTTCGCCCAGCTGCAAAGCGCCGCCAACGACAACCGCACCAGCCAGGTGGCCTTTTTGGCCGAAAAACTGGTGGCTCAGATCGCCGCCCTGCAGCGCGAGCTGGCGACCCAGGCGCTGCGGCGCAAGAACCAGCCGAAAGAAGCCCCCGAGGCCGATCTTTACCACAAGCTGGCCGAGCATCAGGACTACGAACGCCGGCTGATCGCCATGATTCAGGATCGGGAAAGCCTGCTCGGCCGCCAAACCACGCTGGCGGCGCAGCAAAAACTGCAGCACGAGCTGGCGGCGCTGGAGGGGCGGCTGATGCGCTGTCGTCAGGCGTTGGCGCGCATCGAGCGCAATATCGAGCGCAAAGAAAACGGTTTTTGAAGATTTATCACAATATTTTAATGATTATTCCCGGTTGCGCGCCGGGTTCACTATACTCTGCCGGTATGCGAGTTATTCATCCCATTAATTAATAAGCGCAGGTGCTATGTCTCTGGAAAACGCCTCACCCGAACTGCAGCTGGCGGTAGACTTGATTTACCTGCTGGAATGCAACGAGATCGATCCGGTCACCGCACTGGCGGCGCTGGATATCGTCAAACGGGATTATCAGGAAAAGCTGCAGCGCGCCGGCGTCACCTCGCCCTATCTGCCCGCCGGACAGTAACCAGGGACAGCGCCGCGCTGTCCCTTTCGTCTTTCAACGTTCATAAGCCCGCCGTCTGGCCGCCGTCGTCCGGCGACAGCGTTCTTTTCACTTCCTGCACTTCGTTGCCCTGCTGGTTATGCAGATACACCTCCAGCTGGTTGAAAGCGATGTCGATGTCGTTTTCCCGGCACAGGCGGTCGATTGAGCGGTTCAGTTCATCCACCGTGTAGCTGCGATCGCGCAGTTCGCGCACATAGAGCCGCAGCTCGTGATCCAGCGTGCTGGCGCCGAAGTTGAGGAAGAACACCTGCGGTTCGGGATCGGTCATCACCCGCGGGTTGTCGTGCGCCGCCTGCAGCAACACCTTTTTCACCTTGTCGAGATCGGAGCCGTAGGCCACGCCGACCTTGATCAGCACGCGAGTGATGGTGTCGGACAGCGACCAGTTGATCAGCCGCTCGGTGACGAACGCCTTGTTCGGAATGATCACCTCTTTGCGATCGAAGTCGGTAATGGTGGTGGCGCGAATGCGGATCTTGCTGACCGAACCGGAGAAGGTGCCGATGGTGATGGTATCGCCGATGCGGATCGGGCGTTCGAACAGAATGATCAGGCCGGAGACGAAGTTGGCGAAGATCTCCTGCAACCCGAAGCCCAGCCCGACCGTCAGACCGGCGGCCAGCCATTGCAGTTTGTCCCAGGAAACGCCGAGCGATCCCAGCGCAACCACGGCGCCCACGGCGGTGATCAGGTAAGTGAGCACGGTGGTGATGGCATAGGACGCCCCCTGCCGCAGCTGCAGCCGCGACAGCACCACCACCTCCAGCAGACCAGGCAAGTTGCGGGTGAGCACGTAGGCGACGATCACTGCGGCGATCGCCACCATCATGTTGCCCAGCGTCACCGCCTGCGCCACGCTGCTGCCCGCCACGGTGCTGGTGTAATGCCACAGCGTGATGCTGTCCAGATAAGCGATGACCGTCACCAGATCCGACCAAATGGCATAGAAGGCGCTGGCGAAGATGGCGAACAGCACCAGGGTGGTCAGGCGCAGCGACTGCTGGTTGATCTGATCGAGCGCCAGCGGCGGCTCTTCCACCACCGGTTCACCGCCTTCGGCCCCCTCTTTCGCCACGTTTTGCCGCCGCGCCAACGCGCGCCGGTAGGCCAGACGCCGCGCCGCCACGCTCAGACCACGCAGCGCGGTCAGGTACACGATATTCCACAGGAAAAACAGATACAGGCTGTCTATCCAGCGGCTGGCCAGTCGCAGCGTGGTATAGAAGTAACCGGCGAACATCAGCCCCAGCAGGATCAGCGGCGTGGCGGCGATGGCTGTAACCACCATCAGCCGCACGGCGTGCGAGCCCTTTTCGCGCCAGCTGTCGCGACACAGCGGGAACACCAGCACCGCGAGCAGCGCCAGCGTCAGCATCACCACGATCTGGCCGATAACGTCTTCCACCAGGCGCAGCGGCGCTTTTTCGCCCAATACCGACCAGAAGATCAGCGGCTGCAGCGCCAATCCCAGCCGCAGCGTCTGCCGGCGGTAATGCGCGCACAGATTGGCGCCGAAGTTGAAATGCCGCTCGGCAATGCCGCCCGGTTTCAGCATCCGATAGCTGAAGCCGAAGACCAGCCACGACAGCGCCAGCTGCTGCGACAATGCCCAGATAAAGTCGCTGATGCCGAAATCGGCGCGATACATCCAGAAACCGACGCCAAGCAGCAGCGCGGCGCCGGGCAATACCTTCAGCGAGGTCAGCGCGATGGCCTTCGGCGTATGCAGTTGGCCGTCGCGCTTCAGTTGCCCCACATCGTTGGCCAGCTTTTGTAAATGGTTGTCGATCAGCCGGTAGCGCCAGCGCAATACCCCGATCGCCAATAGCATCGGGATCAGGAACACCAGCGCATTCAACCCGCCCTGCAATAGCTTGCCGCCGTCGAATTTGATATCGAGCCCGGCGAGCTGATCGCGCACCGCCTCCGGCATCGCCTTAACCCACGCCAGATCGACCGGCTTGTTGCTGTTGACCCAGAAGATCTGCTGGGTCAGCGTATCCTGCAACGAACCGTAGACGCTGGTCAGCTGCTGCTGATTGATCTGCAGGTTGATCGACAACGACAGCTGGTTGCTGAGCTGTTTGTTCAGCTGATCCAACAGTTCGCGGCGCATATCGACGATCTCGTTTAACGCGTCGATCACCTCCGGGCCGGCCTTTTCCTTGCTTTCGGCCACCAGCTGGTTGATGTAATCCTCGCCCTTGAACAGATCGTCGCGTTGCTGATTGATATCGAACTGCTCCAGCCGCAGATCGGCGATGCGCGTATCCATATCCGCCAACAGCGTGCCCTGCGGCAGGCTCTGCTGCTGCTGATACAGGATGCGCGACAACACCAGGCTGCCCTTCAGCACCTGGATCTGCTCTTTCAGGTTACGCTCCGCCTGCAGCCCGCGATCGAGCCAGTTCTTGACCCGAATGTTCTGCTGGAACAGGGTGTTGCTCTCTTCGGTGGCGGCGATCAGCCGCTGGCTCAGCTGGCGGTTGACATCCAGCTGCTTGCTGACCAGCTGATCGTGCTGGATATCGGTGGCGTCTTCCGGGTTTTGCGCCTCTTTGGCGGTCTTTTCAGACAGCGTCAAACGTTTGCTGTTGACGATCTCCTGCAGCAGCTGCACTGACCGATCCAGCGCGTCGATATGCGCCGTGGTGTAGTCGCGCTGCTTTTGCAGCAGATCCTGCAGCGTGGTATTGGCTTCCAGACTTTTGCGCTGCAGCTCAAGCTGTGCGTTGAGCAACGCCTGCTCGGTGGTCAGCATCACCTGCTGGCTGTTGCGCAGCGAATCTTGCCCCGGCGTCTGGCCGCTGAGCTGACTGCGGATCTCCTGCAGGCGCTGCGAGGCGGCGTACATGGTGCTTTGTACCCGTTCGGGCTGGGTTTGCAGCGACACCAATTGGCTGTTGTAGGTGGAGAGGCTCTCCTGCGCGCTTTGCAGCTCGTCGAGCGTTTGATATAGCCGGCTTTCCAGTTGGCGCAGCGACAGCGGCAACAGCGCAGCGCGCGCCGCCGCATTGTCCACCGGCTGCTTCAGCGCATCCAGTTCGGCAGTGACCTGACTGAGCTTCGTCGGCGCCTGCTGCACCTGCTGTTTAAGCTGCGCGGCGTCTTGCCGGTTGCGCTCGAGGGCATCCAGCAGTTCCAGCGTGCGGGTCAAATCCTGTTGGGACAGCTTTTCGACCGGCGTCAGGGCTTTTTGCTTGTTCAGCGTTTCCAGCTGGCTTTGCACGTCGCTGCGCTGCGGCAGATCGCCGTTCAGCGCCGCCTGCGCCGGAAAGATGAACGCGCAAATAAGGAAAAAAAGGCGTGTCGCGGCGGCGATGCGCCGCCGACATGCGCCGACAAACGAGAGCGGCGCCAGAGAAGGCAGAGTCAACCAGCGATGCATGATTTAGCTTCGGATCGGTTAAGAAGCCTGAAGATTATCACGACAGCCGGCAGGCAACGAACAACAAAAGCGTTGCCGGTGATGTCCCATTGTCGCGAAATCAGAAAGTCAGCACTTTCTCCGCAGCCAGCGTCCACTGCGCCAGCTCGACCAAGGTGCCGATCGCCACGCCGTCCGCCAGCGGCAAACGGCTGACGCCGCGCGCGTCGGCGCAGGTCTTGCACAGCTTGACCGGCACCTGCTGCGCGGTGAGGATTTCCAGCATCTGCTGCAGGTGGTACCCCTCGTGCGGCTGCTGCCCGGCCAGCCCGGCCACCACCGCATCGGACATCAGAAACAGCCGCAGATCGAGACTGCTCTGCTGCTCTTTCATGGCGATGGCCAACCGCAGCGCATTGAACAAGGATTCGTGGCCATAGGCGGCGCCGTTGGCGATGAGAACGACTGATGACATGAAATCTCTCCTTATAAAGGCAGGGAGCCGGCGTTGGACGGTGCTGCCGTCGGCATATCGGATCTGAGGCGCAAGGTGGGGCAAAACTGCAGCATCTCCAAAAACGCATCCACCAGCGCTTCGGCTTCAGCCCGCAGATCGAAACTTTCCGGCATAAACAGCCAGTTTTCCAGCAGGCCGGTGATATAACCGCGCAGGATGATCGCCGCGCGACGAGTGTGCAGATCGGCCGGCAATTGCCCGTGGTGAATGCAGTTGTACAGCACCGCTTCGATGCGTTCGTAACCGGCGAGGTACAGCACCTTGCGCGAATCCAGCAGCGGCATCATTTCACCGACAAACTCGCATTTGTGGAATATAATTTCCATCAACGCCCGCCTGCGGCCGTCTTCAACCGTAGACGTCAGAATGTAAATCAGAATTTCCCGGATAACCCGCAGTGGATTATCGGGAAACTTTGCCTGATACTCTGTTTCGAGCTGGTCAATTTTCGGCTCGGTAGATTCCCAAACTTCATTAAACAGGTCTACCTTATTCTTGAAGTGCCAGTAAATGGCTCCACGCGTAACCCCAGCAGCGGTGGCAATATCTGTCAGTGACGTTGCAGCAACGCCACGTTCAGAGAACTCTCTCACCGCAGCATCGAGGATTTGCTGTCGGGTTTCTTGCGCCTGCTGTTTGGTTTTTCGTGCCATGGCATTGTTATTTAGGGGGAGTGTGATTTACATACATTCGCGAATGTATGTACCATAGCACGCACATATAATTAACGCAGCAATGGGTTTTAAAGCTTGTGATCCATTGATCATTTTAAAATCGGACACTTGAGGTTTTTCTATGAACAAAAACAGAGGGTTAACGCCTCTGGCGGCCGTTCTGATGCTTTCAGGCAGCTTAGTGCTAACAGGATGTAACGATAAAGAAACCCAACAGCAAGGTGCCCAACAACAGGCACCTGAAGTGGGCGTAGTCACCTTGAAGGCCGAGCCTCTCAACATCACTACCGATCTTCCTGGCCGCACCGCTGCGTATCGTATCGCCGAAGTTCGCCCTCAGGTCAGTGGCATCATCCTGAAGCGCAACTTCGTCGAAGGCAGCGATATCAAGGCCGGGACGTCTCTGTACCAAATCGATCCCGCAACCTATCAAGCCAGCTACGACAGCGCGAAAGGCGATTTGGCCAAAGCACAGGCCAGCGCTTCCATCGCACGCGTGACGGTAAACCGCTACAAGCCATTGCTGGGTACCAGCTATATCAGTAAGCAGGACTACGACAACGCCGTCTCCACGCTGCAGCAAGCGGATGCCGCCGTGGTGGCCGCCAAGGCCGCCGTCGAAACCGCGCGCATTAATCTGGCGTACACCAAAGTGACCTCCCCGATCTCTGGCCGCATCGGCAAATCCGCCGTGACCGAAGGCGCGCTGGTCAGCAACGGCCAGGCGACCGCCCTGTCCACCGTGCAGCAGTTGGATCCGATGTATGTCGACGTCACCCAGTCGAGCACCGACTTCCTGCGCCTGAAGCAAGAACTGGCCAGCGGCGCGCTGAAGCAGGAAAATGGCAAGGCCAAGGTGAAACTGATGCTGGAAAACGGCACCGAATATGCGCAGGAAGGCACGCTGGAATTCTCTGACGTCACCGTCGATGAGACCACCGGCTCCATTACCATTCGCGCCCTGTTCCCTAACCCGAACGATACGCTGTTGCCTGGCATGTTCGTGCGCGCCCGTCTGGACGAAGGCGTGCGCAGCGATGCGCTGCTGGTGCCGCAGCAAGGCGTCACCCGCAATCCGCGTGGTGAAGCGACGGCGTTAGTGGTCGGTGCAGACGATAAAGTTGAGCTGCGCACGCTGAAGGCGGATCAGGCGATTGGCGACAAATGGCTGGTTACCGATGGCCTGAAAGCCGGCGATCGCGTGATCGTCTCCGGCCTGATGAAAGTGCATCCGGGCGCGCAGGTAAAGGTGCAGGAAGTTGACACTCAGGCGCAAAAACAGCCGCAGTCTGAAGCGCAGAAGTCATAAAAAGGAGCCTGTAATACATGGCTAAGTTCTTTATAGACCGCCCAATTTTCGCCTGGGTAATCGCCATCATCGTCATGTTGGCGGGGGTGCTTGCAATAATGAAACTGCCGATCGCGCAGTATCCCACTATTGCACCGCCGGCGGTGAGTATTTCCGCCACCTACCCGGGCGCAGATGCCAAAACGGTGCAGGATACCGTCACGCAGATTATCGAACAGAACATGAACGGTATCGATAACCTGATGTACATGTCCTCCACCAGTGATTCCTCTGGTAGCGTCACCATTACTCTGACGTTTGAATCCGGTACCGATCCTGACATCGCGCAGGTTCAGGTTCAGAACAAACTGTCGTTGGCCACCCCGTTGCTGCCGCAAGAAGTTCAGCAACAGGGCCTGAAAGTAGAAAAATCCAGCAGCAGCTTCCTGATGGTGGCCGGCTTCGTTTCCGACGATCCGAACATGACGCAGGACGATATTGCGGACTACGTGGCGTCCAACATCAAGGATCCGATCAGCCGTTCGTCCGGCGTGGGTGAGGTGCAGCTGTTCGGTGCCCAGTACGCGATGCGTATCTGGCTGGATCCGAACAAGCTGAACAACTACCAGCTGACGACCACGGACGTGACCTCCGCCATCACCGAGCAGAACAACCAGATCGCCGCTGGCCAGCTGGGCGGCCTGCCGCCGGTGCCGGGGCAGCAGTTGAACGCCTCGATCATCGCGCAGACCCGTCTGACTTCGCCGGAAGAGTTCGGCAAGATCCTGCTGAAGGTGAATACCGACGGTTCCCAGGTGCGCCTGCGCGACGTCGCTCACATCGAGCGCGGCGCGGAAAGCTATGCCGTTACCGCGCGTTATAACGGCAAGCCTGCCGCCGGCCTGGGTATCAAACTGGCAACCGGCGCCAACGCCTTGAACACCGCCAAAGGTGTGAAAGACGAGCTGGCCAAGATGGAGCCATTCTTCCCGCAAGGGATGAAAGTGGTTTATCCGTACGACACCACCCCGTTCGTTAAAATCTCCATCAACGAAGTGGTGAAAACGCTGATCGAAGCCATCATCCTGGTGTTCCTGGTGATGTATCTGTTCCTGCAGAACTTCCGCGCGACGCTGATCCCAACCATCGCGGTGCCGGTAGTACTGTTGGGGACCTTTGCGATACTCGCGGCGTTCGGCTTCTCGATAAACACCCTGACGATGTTCGGCATGGTGTTGGCGATCGGCCTGCTGGTGGATGACGCCATCGTGGTGGTGGAAAACGTCGAGCGCGTCATGTCCGAAGAGGGGCTGCCGCCGAAAGAAGCCACCCGTAAATCGATGGGCCAGATCCAGGGCGCGCTGGTGGGCATCGCCATGGTGCTGTCAGCGGTATTCGTGCCGATGGCGTTCTTTGGCGGCTCAACCGGCGCCATCTATCGCCAGTTCTCGATCACCATCGTGTCCGCGATGGCGCTGTCGGTGCTGGTGGCCTTGATCCTGACGCCGGCGCTGTGCGCCACCCTGCTCAAACCGATCCCGAAAGGCGATCACGGGGTTAAAACAGGCTTCTTCGGCTGGTTTAACCGCATGTTCGAGAAGAGCACGCATCACTATACCGACAGCGTGGGCAACATCCTGCGCAGCACCGGCCGCTATCTGATCATCTACCTGCTGATCGTGGTTGGCATGGGCCTGCTGTTCCTGCGCCTGCCTTCCTCGTTCCTGCCGGACGAAGATCAGGGCATCCTGTTGACCATGGTGCAGTTGCCTGCCGGCGCCACCGAGTCCCGCACCAACAAAGTGCTGGAAGAAGTCTCTGACTACTTCCTGAACAAGGAAAAGGACAACGTGGTTTCGGTGTTTACCGTCGCGGGCTTCGGCTTCAACGGTAACGGCCAGAACAACGGCTTGGCATTCGTCAGCCTGAAAGACTGGGGCGAGCGTCCGGGGGCCGGGAACAAGGTCGAAGCGATCGCCGGTCGCGCCATGGGCGCCTTCTCACAGATTAAAGAAGGCCTGGTGTTCCCGTTCAACCTGCCGGCGATTATCGAACTCGGTACCGCAACCGGCTTCGACTTCGAGCTGATTGACCAGGGCGGCCTGGGGCACGAAAAACTGACCGAAGCGCGTAACCAGCTGTTGGGCATGGTTGCTCAGCATCCGGATGTGCTGGTGGGCGTGCGCCCGAACGGCCTGGAAGATACCCCGCAGTTCAAACTGATCGTCGATCAGGAGAAAGCCAAGGCGTTGGGTGTCAGCATCACCACCATTAACAGCACGCTGAGCACCGCGCTGGGTGGCTCGTACGTCAACGACTTCATCGACCGCGGTCGTGTGAAGAAGGTGTACGTACAGGCCGAAGCGCCGTTCCGCATGCTGCCGGAAGACATCAACAAGTGGTACGTGCGCGGTACCAGCGGCCAGATGGTGCCATTCTCCGCCTTCTCCTCGGCGAAATGGGAATACGGCTCACCGCGTCTGGAACGCTATAACGGCTTGCCGTCGATGGAAATTCTGGGCCAGGCCGCACCGGGCAAGAGTACCGGTGAAGCGATGAACCTGATGGAACAGCTGGCGTCCAAACTGCCAAGCGGCATCGGTTACGACTGGACCGGCATGTCCTATCAGGAACGTCTGTCGGGCAACCAGGCGCCGGCGCTGTACGCTATCTCGATTCTGGTGGTGTTCCTGTGTCTGGCGGCGCTGTATGAAAGCTGGTCCGTGCCGTTCTCGGTCATGCTGGTATTGCCGCTGGGGGTTATCGGTGCGTTGTTGGCCGCGACAATGCGCGGCATGAACAACGACGTGTACTTCCAGGTAGGGCTGCTGACTACCATTGGTCTATCGGCGAAGAACGCCATCCTGATCGTGGAATTCGCCAAAGACCTGATGGAAAAAGAAGGCAAAGGCCTGATCGAGGCGACATTGGAAGCAGTGCGTATGCGTCTGCGTCCAATCCTGATGACGTCCCTGGCCTTCATCCTCGGGGTTCTGCCGCTGGTTATCAGCAGCGGTGCGGGCTCCGGCGCACAGAACGCGGTTGGTACCGGCGTTATGGGCGGGATGATCACCGCTACCGTCTTGGCGATCTTCTTCGTACCGGTGTTCTTCGTGGTGGTTCGCCGCCGCTTCAGCAAGAAGAACGAAGACCTGGAACACAGCCATCCGGTAGAGCACCACTGATCGCTCAGTGATGTGAGCTCCACCCGATAATCGAAAGGCCGCGCATGCGGCCTTTTTCTTTTGCTTCAGCAGGTTAATGCAAACCGTTCTCATTAATTCGCTCGTGAGTGCAATTTACGCTTGATCATGATGCCAGGTCGGCGCATAATTATTGTTATAATATAACATTGCATGAGAAGACCATTATGAAACCCGGCATCCATCCCGATTATCGCACCGTGGTGTTCCACGACGTCAGTGCCAATGCCTACTTCAAAGTGGGATCGACCATCAAAACCGATCGCACTATCGAACTGGACGGCGAAAGCTGGCCGTATGTCACCCTCGACGTCTCTTCCGCTTCGCATCCGTATTACACCGGTAAGCAGAAAGACTATTCCAAAGAAGGCAGCACGGCGCGCTTCCAGCAGCGCTTTGGCCGCTTTATCGGCAATAAGTAACAAGGAAACCCCATGCAGGTATTGAGTTCATTGCGTTCGGCGAAAAATCGCCATCCGGATTGCAAAGTCGTGCGTCGTCGTGGCCGCATCTATGTGATCTGTAAAAGCAATCCGCGATTCAAAGCGGTACAGGGACGTAAGAAAAAGCGTTAACTCCCAAGTGTCATCTGTCGCAAAGCCCCGTTGCTGCTCAACGGGGCTTTTTTTTATGGCGAGAAAGTGCCTGCAAGCTGCCCCCCACCCGCGGGCGGGGGCAGAGATTACTTCATGCTGCTCAGCAACGTGTCGACATTGTGTTTGAACGCCTGCTCATAGGTGGCCGCCGGGCCGCCAGCGCGGGAGAGCGCTTCAGGGTACAGCTCGCCGCCCGCCTTGGCGCCGGTGGCGGCGGCAATCTGCTTCACCAGCCGCGGATCGGTCTGGTTTTCGATAAAGTAAGCGTTAACCTTCTCCTGTTTAATCTGCTTAATCAGGCTCGCCACGTCGCTGGCGCTGGCTTCCGCTTCGGTGGAAAATCCGACCGGGGCAAGGAAGGTGACGCCATACTCTTGTCCAAAGTAGCCAAAAGCATCATGGCTGGTCAGCACCTTACGTTTCTGCGGCGGCACTGCGGCGAACTGGGTTTTGGCCCACAGATCCAGCTTTTGCAGCTGCTGAATGTAGTCGGCGCCGCGCTGGCGAAAATAGTTGGCATCCTCAGGATCGGCGGCGATCAGGGCGTTCATCACGTTGGTGGCGTACTGCACGCCGTTTTTCATGCTGTTCCAGGCGTGAGGATCGGTAATCGGTTTTCCATCCTCTTCCATCTGGCGGGTGTTGATGCCCTGTGAAGCGGTGATCACCTGCCCTTTATAACCCGAAGCATTGACCAGGCGATCGATCCACCCTTCCAGCCCCAGGCCGCTGACAAATACCACATCAGCCTGAGCCAGCTTCTTGCCGTCCTGCGGTGAAGGCTCGAAACTGTGCGGATCGCCATCCGGCCCCACCAGCGTGCTGACCTTGACGTGATCGCCGCCCACCTGCTTGACGATATCTCCGAGAATGGAAAAGCTGGCGACGGCGTCGACAGTCTTCGCCATCGCCAATGGGCTGGCCAGCAGAGCAGCTACCGCCAGCGATATAGGTAAACGTTTCATATTTTCTCCTTGCAAATGGCACTCTCAACGGCGCGCAAAGGCGTAAATGCCTCCGCGCGTTCCAAACAGGATCGAGACAAAAAAGAGGATGCTGGCGCTGAGCACGATCGCCGGGCCGGCGGGAAGCGAAGCGTGATAGGACCACACCAGCCCAATCAGACTGGAAAGCGCGCCGATGCCCATCGCCGTCGCCAGCGTCTGCGGCAGATTGCGCGCCCAGAAGCGCGCGCTGGCGGCGGGCAACATCATTAACCCAACCGACATCAGGGTGCCGAGGATCTGGAATCCCGCCACCAGATTGACCACCACCAGCGACAAAAACAGGCCGTGGATCAGCGCCAACCGGCGCGGCGCGTTAACGCGCAGGAAAGTGACGTCGAAGGATTCGATAACCAGCGCGCGGTACAGCGCCGCCAGCGCCAGCAGCGAAACCGAGGCGATCGCACCGACCATCAGCATCGCCTGCGCATCCACCGCCAGGATCGAACCGAACAACACGTGCAGCAGATCCACGCTGGAACCGCGCAACGAGACCAGCGTGACCCCCAGCGCCAGTGAGCCCAGATAGAATCCGGCGAAGCTGGCGTCCTCTTTCAGCGGCGTGCGGCGGCTCACCAGGCCGGACAGCATCGCCACCGCCAGCCCGGCGATAAAGCCGCCTACGCCCATCGCCACCAGCGACATGCCGGAAATCAGATAACCGATCGCCGCGCCGGGCAACACCGCGTGGGACAACGCATCCCCAACCAAGCTCATGCGGCGCAGCAACAGAAACACGCCCAGCGGGGCTGCGCTGAGCGACAACGCCAGGCAGGCCATCAGCGCGCGGCGCATAAAACCGAAAGAGAGAAAAGGATCGATAAGCCCATGCAATAGCATCATGGCGTCACCGCCCGCAGATCCGGCAGCCGGTCGGCGGCGTGATACCTCGGCACCTGTTCCAGCACTTGCTCGGCCGCGCCCCAGTGGCAAGCCTGCGGCGTCAGCAACAGCGCCTGCGGAAAATGCTCGGCGACCATCGACATATCGTGCAGCACGGCGATCACCGTTTTCCCCTGCCGGTGCAGTTGCGCGATCGCCTGCAGCAGGATCTGCGTGGTGGCGCTGTCGATACCGGTGAAAGGTTCATCCAGCAAAATCAGCGGCGCCTGTTGGACCAGCAGGCGTGCAAACAACACCCGCTGCAGCTGGCCGCCGGAGAGCTCGCCCACCGGGCTGTGCGCCAGCGCACTCATGCCGACGCTCGCCAGCGCCTCATTAACCTGGCTCGCCGCATGCTTGTTCATACCGCCGAGCATGCCGCTTTGCGGCCAACAGCCCATCGCCACCAGATCGCTTACCGCGATCGGGAACTGCCGATCCAGCTCCGCCTGCTGCGGTAAGTAAGCTCTGCGCGGCGGCTTTCCGCCGCTGAAATTCAGGCTGCCGCCCATCGGCGGTAACAAACCGGCGAGCGCTTTCAGCAATGTCGATTTTCCGGCCCCATTGACGCCCACCACCGCGGTTAACGAACCGGCGGTAAACTGCCCGCTCAGCGGCGGGAAAAGCGGCGTGGCGCCATAGCCTAGCACCAGCTGACGCAGCATGATCATGGCAGCGATACCGCCCAAAAGATGCCGAGCCACAGCAGAGCCAGCAGCACAACGGCCCCCGCACAACGCGCGGCAGCGGAGGTGGTGAACAACGAATTCAGTGACGGCGCGGCGCCATGTCGTGAAGTGGGAATCAATGTGATGACCAAAATGATGGGTTAATGGTTACAATATAACATCACAACAACTGCCGTAGCTCAAGCTAGGGCGCGACAATAATGCAACGGAACGTAACAATCCCTAGCACAGCGGATCTCCCCCCCGTCCTCCTTACAAAACCCAGGGATATTTCCATTCGGTTGGAATGTTGGCGTAAGGTAAAGAACAGCGGTAAATCGAAAAATTTACCGACGAGGGCGGAAAAGGAGTAAGATAAGCAGATAACATTGTTGTTGGCCGAGATTAATGCTTGTTACCCTTGCCTGTAACCTGGACGTCAACGCACTTTCTGTTAAAAAATTAAAGAAAGTGGTTCATGACAATATTGCGGAGTTAGTGCCGGCGCTGACCAGCGGACTCAGCTTTTATTCTGAAAGCGCACGCTATGCCGAAGATTCATTAGAAATACTTGATATAGTGCAGCAAGGTGACAGCGATTATTCAATGAGTTATCGTTATAAGTGGGGCATTTTTAATGCCTGCCTGGATATCAACAGCGAAGATATCATCAACGACAGCGTCCGGTTTCGAGTGACGGCGCGGGGTTTAATCTTCGACATCATTGATAACTCACGCCCATCAACTGCGGATGAATTGTAAGTTTAAGTAATAACTACAGGCCAAACGCGAAAAAATGATTTATATTCATTTTACGGGAAGTTTATTTAACCACCGTTAAGCTGCCTCCGTTCATGATGTAAATCAGCTTACTCACATAGTGTTATCACACCGCAATTAAGACTTACGGAGGGGATGATATGGATGAGTATTCGCCTAAGCGACACGACATTGCTCAGCTCAAATTCTTGTGCGAAAATTTGTATGATGAAGGTATCGCTACCCTGGGAGACAGTCATCATGGGTGGGTCAACGATCCGACGTCCTCCGTCAACCTGCAGCTTAATGAGTTGATCGAACATATCGCTTCGTTTGTGATGAGTTATAAAATTAAATACATGGACGAATCTGACCTGTCGGAGTTAGTCGAAGAATATCTCGACGATACCTATACGCTGTTCAGCAGCTATGGTATCAATGATTCCGACCTGCGCCGCTGGCAAAAAACCAAGGCGAGATTATTCAGAATGTTCTCAGGAGAGGACATCTGTACGACAATGAAAACTTAGGGGATAATTATTCCCAAGCTATTTTACGGTTATTAAACTAAAGGCCACCATGACTAAAACCGACTATCTGATGCGTTTACGTAAATGCACCACGATTGATACTCTCGAACGTGTTATTGAGAAAAATAAGTACGAGCTTTCCGATGATGAACTGGAGCTGTTTTACTCAGCGGCAGATCATCGTCTGGCAGAGCTCACCATGAACAAACTGTATGACAAAATCCCCACCTCCGTTTGGAAATATGTCAGATAATCAGCCCCCAACGCGTTGAGCCGATGCTTTTATCGGCTTCAATGTTCAAGTTGAATACGTACTTTTCCTATTGACAACAAAAACGCCAACGCTTCTCTTTTCCATTGTTAATAATCATTGCCGAACGCCACTCTTAATATGTCAGATTCGCATACGCATTGTCTGCGCGGCGCCGAAGCAAAACCGACAAAGCCGCGCGGCGGTGGCCTATTTTCATGCGGCCACGGCCGATAAAAACCTCTCCTGTCAATATAAGGCCATGCGCTTTAGAACATGCGGCGCAGAATAGTCCGTTTGACGAAGCAGTGGTGTTTTATCACCGCCGATACATGAATCACCATCATGGCCGATAACGCAATGCATGAATAACGGTGTGCGGCGAGAAAGAACTGATTCACCTCGAGATTATTGACCGGGCAGGGGAAATCGATAAACCCGAACACGGCGAATCCGTTCTCCAGCATTAAAAATCCGCTAATCAGTACCAGGCAAATAAGCAGATAGAAGCAAATGTATCAGCCCTTCTCATACCCTTTCAGCATTTCGCTATAGGGAGCCGCAGGCAGGTAAAAACGCCAGGCGAAACGAACGGCCATCAACGGCGTCAGGATCGGAGAGATGTTTTTGGCCGCAATCACTTTCAGCACGTTATTCGGCATACCGATCACTGCATAGTCATACACATCCAGCACGTTCAGCAAGAATTGATAGCACTGCAGCTCATTGAGCCGCTCATAGCTGCACACGACCACCTTACCTTTTTCCTGAATATCCGTGCCAAAAAGTCTCATCGGCTCACTTGTCTCCGCACGATGAGCCGCATCACACCTACGCTTCTTTCAACGCACATGCGCCCTTCACTCGCCCGCAAAAACATTAGAAACTATAACCATTAAAATAATTACCAAAAAATCAGAACCAGCACCACAAAATCAAAAAAATACAAAAATAACAACAAGTAATACATTAAATAACTTTCATCAAGCCAGAATCACCAAATTTCAACGCGGGTTGACCTGGATCATTTAGCGCCAAACAAGTAAGTAATCATAAACAAAAATCACTATATTCAACTGCTGATAGCGTCTAAAAACCTAAACCCAACCCTAAAGGAAACACGATGACGATTGGCAGCAGCTATAACTATCCCGCACAGCGCGCCGCACAACTGGCCGCCGCGCAAAAACTGCATACCTCCGGCGCCTGGGGCGGCCGTTATCCAAACCCGCCCGATTTGTCGTTCGATTACCGTCGGCTGGTAGAGCAAACCGGCGGTATTGCTCAGGCGACGGCGCCAGACCATAAAATCTGCATTATAGGCGCAGGCATCACCGGCCTGACGGCGGCGCGCGAACTGTATCGCTGTGGCTTCAATAACGTGACCGTCATGGAAGCGGGCGACCGCATCGCCGGCCGCCATTACACCATTACCGACGTCGCAAACCAGGGATTGGCAACCCGCTACGCCCCCTTCGAGATGGCGGCGATGCGCATGCCTTACTTTAATCTGGCCGGAGAAACGCCTGACGATGGCTGCTCGCTGCTGGCCTACTACGCCAGTGAATTTGGGCTTTCGATTCAAGATTTCCCCAACCCCGGCACGCGATGGGTCGCTTCAACCGGCATTTACCTGCAAGAAGGCTTGGTGCACGGCGGCGCTGAACCTATCATGCAGGTATGGGTCAACCCGGATGGCACGACGCCTCCGCCGACCGCTCAACTGCAGGCGGTATTCGACAAGTGGAAGACGTTTGAAAAACTAATGGTCGACAAAGTCAGTGAAACTTATGGTTCAGACGATTGGGAGGTCATGTGGCAAGCCATTGTCGAGACCTATTCCCGCACGGCCTTCCGCGACTTTGTCAAGGCGCCGGCCATCGAGCATTGGGATCCGGAGAACCCGGGAAACTTCGGCGGGCTGGCAATGAGCGATGAAGAGTCCAACATTTTTTACTCCATCGGCTTTGGCGATGGCAGTTGGGGCGCCTTCTACGATGTTTGCACCCTCTACCCCTTGCGCACGGCGATATTCGGTTTCGGCAGCCAGCTGCAACTCATCCACGGGCGTTATGATCCAGACGGTGCCTTTAATCCCGGCCCCTTTGCCGAGGCGCTGACGCTGCCGGATGCCTATGGCCGCCGTTTTGAAGGCCCCCGCTATCGTGGGGTGCGCACGTTTGACGACTGCATGCTATTCCTGCCGCCGCAGGGCAAGGCGCTGTCGTTTTATGAGCACGCCATGCAGCGCCAGGCCGGGTTTGGCACGCAGCAGCGCGTGAAGCGCATCGAGAAGCGGGAAAACGGCATTCGCGTTCACTATACCGTGGGCGCAGACACCGCAATGGCGTATGAAGATTTCGACTCGGTCGTGGTGACGGTGCCATCCTGGATCCTGGAAGTCGACGTGGAACTGCAAGGCTTCTCACCACAACAGTTACCGCAAACCATCACCCGCGCTTACAAAACCGCCCACTGGGAAACCAGCTGTAAAGTTTATGCGCCGTTGGATCCGACATTTTTCACCGATCCCGGCAATAAAATCCCTCAAATCCTGGTGACCGATACCTTCGTTCACGACGTTTACGCCTATCAATACAGCGTCGGCGGTTATGAAACACCCTGTATTCTTCTCAGCTATACTTGGGAAGACGACGCCACCAAGCTGGCGTCTTTCAGCGACGCCGCTCTGGTCGAAAAATGCGTGGCGGAGCTGGACCGCATCCTGTTGCGTTCACAAAATATCGGCCAACCTATTTCGCCCTACATTCAAACTGAGCACGCGCGCGTCGTACGTTGGATCACCGAGCCGAACTCGCTCGGCTGCGCTAAGCTTTACCGCGCAGGAACCTATGCCGATGCCATGAGCCTGCTGGCCTACAACCGCGATACCGCAGCGCACTCCGGGCTCTATTTGGCCGGCGAGTCTTTCTCCGTCGATGCCGGCTGGACGGAGCCTTCGCTGCGCGGCGCCATTGATACCATCATCAATCTTTGCAACAACACCGGCGCGCACTTCAACGGCGGATTCAGCATAGAAGATTACCCTCACTACCAAGTGTAATCGCATTACATTACGCAAGGCGATCTGCCGGATCGCCTTGCGCCGTCCACTCACCGCGCGGCGGCCAGGAGCTGCCGCGCCGCGTCGATCAGCAACCGATCCCTCCCTTTCGCCGCGATCAACTGACACCCCACAGGGAGCCCGTTCAGCCACCCGCACGGGATAGTGATCGCCGGCAGCCCCAGCAGATTCCATATGCTGGTCAGGCTGAGCAGTGCGTCGCGAACGCCGCAGACACGTCCGCCGAGAAACAGCGTCCGCGCATGCAACGCAGGCGCGCAAACGGGCACCGTCGGCATCAGCAGCACATCGCAGCATTCGAACACGCGCGCGAAACGGCGCGACAGCGCCTCGCGACGCGCCAGCGCACGCACATATTCCCATCCTCTGACCTCGCGCGAAGCGATGAGCCGCTGCAACACTTCGGGTTGAAAGCGCTCCGGCCACTCGGCCACGCGCTCGGCGTGCACCTCATAGGCCTCACTCTTTTGTATCTGCCCAAGAACCAGCTGCATCTCGCTTGCCCACGGGGCGATCTCGACGGCAGACGGCAACCTCCGCCCACAGGCTGCGCGCAGCCAAGCCTCCGCCAGCGCGACGACCTGCGGATCCTGCGGGCCAAAAGCCGCTGGCGGCACCCAATGCAGCCGCAGCCCAGCGACATCGGCCGCAGGCGATGGCGCATCGTCGGGCGCCAATATCGCGTAAACGGCGGCGACGTCGGCGGGAGAGCCGGCGATGATCCCCACATGATCCAGGCTGCGCGAGAGCGGAAAAACCCCCTCGGTTGAGATGGCGCCATAGCTGGGCTTAAACCCCACCGTGCCGGTCAACGCAGCGGGGATCCGCACCGAACCGCCGGTATCCGTACCCAACGCGACGGGCACGATGCCGGCGGCCACCGCAGCGGCGCTGCCGCAACTCGAGCCCCCCGTCATTTTCGACTTGTCCCAGGGATTACGGGTCGCCCCCTGCAAAGCGCAATCGCCGGTCGGACCATAGGCAAACTCGTGCGTCGTCGTCTTACCGAGTATGATGGCGCCGGCTTTTTTTAAGGCCGCAACGCAGTCGGCGTCCTGTTCCGGCACAAAGTCCCGAAAATGCGCGGACCCCATGGTCGTTGGCATACCGGCCGTCATAATGTTGTCCTTAATGCCGACGGGCACCCCGTGCAATATGCCCAAATCCTTCCCCGCCGCTAGCAGGGTATCCGCCTCGGCAGCGCTGCGCCGGGCCTGTTCCGCGGCGATATGGGTGAAGGTATTCAGCTCAGGCTCGATCGCGGCGATGCCGGCCAACGCGTGTTCTGTCAGCTCAACCGCGCTCGTTCGCCGGCTGCGCAGCGCCTGCGCCAGCTGTTCCAGGCTTTTCCCCGCGAAATAACCGTCTGTTAAAGCAACATTCGGAGTCGTTAGCGACATAATGAATTCCTACAGATAAAACGATGCACGCGGCCGTTAATGACCGCCGCTCCCCGGCAACAGCCCCAACGCCGGCACGATCAGCAACGTGCTGAACGCCATCGACAACACATTGCCCACATAAGGGTGAAAGTCCTTGGGCAAACGGCGAGAAAACGCCGCGGCCAAAGGAGGTCCCAACAGCGCCCCCAGCAAGGCTCCACCGACGATCGCCGTCGCGGTACCGCCGTAGGCCAACACGGCGGCCGGCGCCACCGACACCACCGGGATGTAGGTGGGATACCAGCCTTGGGCAATCCACTGACGGCGCCAGACCACGACAGCAATCGCGGCGGCCAGCGCCTGAGCCGTCAAGATTTCCGCCAGAAGTCCGGAACCGTAAGCGGGCGACAAGGCGTTCAGCGCGGTGGCCAACAATACCCCCGCAATGAGGCCGGCGCTCGCCCACTCGTTGCCGAAAAAAGGTGATTCGGTAAAGTCCGCCAGCATCCTGCGCACGGTCCAGACCGGCCCAAAAACCTGTTCGGGAGGCAGTGCGGCGACGATCTGCGGCGCGTTGTCGTGGGTCGTCAGCCACGGCAGGCGGCGATACAGCATAAACGCAACCACGCTTCCCAACGCCATGCCGCCAACGTTGCCGATCACGCCCGGCAGCGCCAACGGCGCAAAGACAAAATTAACCAACAACAGCGACGACGGCGTCACCAACAATGCCCCCAGCACCGCGCCAACGACGGTTATTTTCCATCCCCGGCCATACATCAGCACCGTCGCGGCCGGCAGTGAAACAAAGGCGACAAAGGTCGGTTGCCACCCTTGCCCGTCGCGGATCGTCCATCCCCATAACAGGTTGCTGAGCACCAATCCCAGCGTTGAACTGAGCAGCAGCCAGGGCCACAGCCCCGTCGCATAAGAAATGGCGAACCCCTGCCATTGACTGCCCCTGCGGCACGCCCGCCAGGCCAGCGCGCCGCCAGCCAACATGCCGAGAGAGGCCAGCTCATGTTTGTAGAACGTCGCCTCGCTCATATCCCCCAGCACCCACCTCAGCCAGGCTAACGGCGCCGGCCACTGCGCCAACATCGACGTGTAATCGGGCCAATGCGCCGTGCGCCCCACCGCCGTCGCCAGCTGCGCGGCGAGCGCCAATGCGGCCGCCAGCGCGGCGGCCGCCGCGATATTCAGCGCCACCGTCCCGCATTTTATTCCCCGGATTGAAACCGACCTGTTCTCCATAAGGGCCGCCTCACCGAGGGAACGCTGGATGAATGCGATAACCCAACATCGCGTCGTAAACATCGGTGCGGCGATCGCGATGCAGGTCGTTCAGGCTGTTCCAGATTGGTGCGCTGCGGGCCGCGCACAGATCGATATCCGCATATAAAATGGTTTCATCTTCCGCCGACGCGATCGCGCCGATCGGCCAACCGTTGGTGCCGGCAATCAGCGAACACCCCAGGAAACGTTCGCCGCGATCGCTCCCCACCCGATTCGCCGCAGCGATAAAGACATTGTTGACGTGTGCGGCGGTCATCGTCAGATAAGACGCCATACAGCGGCCGGCTTCATCAAACAGCGGCGGAGGCGTCCACACCCAGTTGTTCACGCTGCAAATGATATCTGCGCCTTGCTGCGCCAACAGGCGGGGCACCTCCGGGAACCAGATGTCCCAGCACACCAGCATGCCGATACGCCCTATCGGCGTATCGAACACCGGGAAACCCAAATTGCCTGGAGTAAACCACAGCTTTTCCAGATTCCACAGGTGCGCCTTGCGGTAGTGACCAATGAATCCGTCGGGGCCAACCAGCACGGCAGTGTCGTACAGCTGTGCGCCATCGCGCTCCGCCACGCCGGCGACCAGATAAACATCGTGCTTTCTGGCGAAGTCCATCCAAACCTGAACGCTGGGGCCGTTTGGCACCTCTTCTGCATGGTCGAACGCCTCTTGCCGGTGGGTAAACAGGTATCCGGTATTGGCCAGTTCGGGTAGCACGATCAAATTCGCCCCTGCCGCAGCGGCTTGCTGCGCCAGCCCCAGCCCGTATCGCAAGTTGCGTTCGCGGTTCTCCGTGCCCACCTGCGGATCGAACTGAACGACGGCAACCCGCACCGGACTGACACACGTTTTGTTATTCTCGTTCATTCTCTTTTCCCCGATTGTTTTTATCATCAACCCAAACGTTTGGGTTAACCAATACGCCTTTACCCAAACGTTTGGGTTTGCTAGGTTTATGATCGTAAGCCAACCAAGTCAATACGGGTTGTTGTTGTTTTGTTAAATAACGTGAGCCGCATCATGGTTAATAAATAAACAAGAGCCGTGTTGTGATCGAATTCGTGGCATGATGTCGAGGCTTGGCGGCATGCCGCCCTGCGCTGTTTCCGCCAATTCGCCCAGCCGAGAAGGAAAACATGGAGAACACCGATAAACCCATTACGCTGAAAGCGCTCGCCGCTCGCCTGGGCATGCATGTTTCCACCATTTCCCGCGTGTTGAACGGCTCGCAAGATGACGCCTCTCTGGCCGCCTCGCCGGAAACCGTGCAACGCATCAGACAGCTCGCCGCAGAATTGAACTATCGCCCCAACCCACACGCCACCAGCTTGAAAACGCAGCGCAGCCAGGTGATTGGCGTCCTGGTGCCTCGCCTTTCCGATCTGGTGCTGGCCACCATTTACGAGGGCATTGACGAGGCGGCGGCCAAAAACCGCATATCCACCTTTGTCTCCAATACCCACGATCGGCCGAACACGCAACAAGAGCGCGGGGAAATGGCGCTGGCCAGGCGGGTGGACGGCCTGATCATCGGTGACGCTCACCTGACGTCGGACAATCGTTTTCTGGCGGACATCGCCGCGCGAGGCGTGCCTTTCGTGCTGGTCAGTCGGCGCGCCGGCGAGCATTGCGCCGTCACGTGCGATGACTATCTCGGCGGTGAGCTGGCGGCGCGGCACCTGATCGAGCAAGGTCATCGCCGCATCGCCGTCGTCTCCGGCGAACCCTTCGCCAGCACCGGCCTGGATAGAACAGCCGGCTTTATCCGTTACTGCCGCCAGGCCGGCATTGAAATGCCGGACGCCAACATCATCCCCAGCCATTTCGATACAGCATCCGGCCACCAGGTCGGCATTTCGCTGCTCTCCGGGCCGCGGCCGCCAACCGCCGTTTTCGCCGTCAATGACTTTCTGGCGATTGGCTTAATGGGCGCTGCGCGAGACTGCGGATTGACGCCAGGCCGCGATATCGCCATCGTCGGCTTCAACGATACGCCGCTGGCCGCTCAGTTGCCGATCGCACTGAGCAGCGTGCGCTCGCCAATGCGGGATATGGGCTACCGCGCGATGGAATTGCTGTTGAAAAAAATGAAAGGAGAAACGCCGGCGTCGCTGAAGCTCGAGCCACGGTTGGTTATCAGGGAAAGTTCGCGCGGCGTGCCTGCCCGGTAATCAGGGCGAACGATGGCGGAAAATGGGGGCCCAAATGGGTGGGGACCCTGCCAGCTACATCCCGGCACACACGTCACCTGCTGCGGCTGCTTCCTTCCGGACCTGACCGAGTTCACAAGTTAGTGTTGCGGGAGAACCAACAGGGCCCCCATTGACGGCTTCTGTACTCCGAAGCGGTGGGCATTATCGGCGATGCCCCACCAAATAGCAAGCCAACCGGGGCCAACCGCTGTTTTCTTGCCCACCTGCATTGTGGCACACTCTTCGCCTGGGTTTTGACTCGTGCAGGAACAGCAATATGCAACCAGAAGACGCCTCTTTCAGCCAGCGGGTTTTCCATATCGTGGCCGCCATCCCGTTCGGCAAAGTCACCACTTACGGTGAAGTCGCCCGGCTGGCCGGCTCGCCGCGCGCCGCGCGTCAGGTTGGCGGCGTGCTGCGGCGTTTGCCGGAAGGCAGCGCACTGCCCTGGCACCGGGTGATCAACCGCCACGGACAGATCTCGCAGCAGGGGGAGGATTTTCAACGGCAACGGCAGGCACTGCTGGCGGAGGGGATAATTTTCGGCCCGCACAGCACGGTCGATTTCGAACGCTACGGCTGGCGCTGGTAAAACAAAACAGCCTTTGGCCGAAGCGCAAAGGCTGTTTATTTCATCTTGCTGTACCGCAGTAAGTTTACTGCATGGCGGTTGGCGCAGCCTGAATCGGCACACCCTGAACCGGAACCAGCAGCAGATCGGCGCGGGTGCCGTTGCGGTTAACCACTTCCTGGATGGTGTCGGTAATGAACATCAGGCGCCCGTTGACCGTCACCGCCGCGCTCAGAATGATGCGCGCATTCGGTTGGATGTCGGACGGGTTGTACGGCAGCGTAAAGCTGAATGGCGCCTGCTGCCCTTCAGTACGCACCGCGCGCTGTGCAATCACTTTGGACGGCGCATCTGCCAGCGAAGCGTCAGAGAGGGTGACCGTCAGTACGGCGTCCGGCGGCAGCGCAATGCGCTGACGTATATTAACCGAACCTGTCACCGCCGGGCCCTGAATCTGCGTTTGCGCAGCCGCCGGGTTACCGGCCGTCTGTGTAGGCACATCGGCACTCTTTTGCGCGCATCCTGCCAGCGTGATCGTCAGTGCCGCAGCACCGCCTACGATTTGCCAGAGTTTCATGGATCGGTCTCCTTTTTTATTATCAACATGTTGGTGGCTTTCACCACCTCACCTATTAAACCTAGCACAAAACACTGATAAATCCACTTTACCCCGCCTATTAATCACTTAAACAGCCCAAGGCGTCCATGATTAAGAGCATTCTCATCGGCCCCTTAACGCAAAATGTTGACGCCGCGCCGTGATATTCCGCACACTGCGCAAAATGATTATTAGAAAGGTAACAACTTTATGAGCCAGGCATTGCAAAACCTCCTCGATCTGCTGGATCTGGAGAAAATCGAAGAAGGGTTGTTCCGCGGTCAGAGTGAAGATCTGGGACTGCGCCAGGTGTTCGGCGGGCAGGTGGTCGGCCAGGCGTTGTACGCCGCCAAACAGACGGTGCCGGACGAACGCAGCGTGCATTCGTTCCACAGCTACTTCCTGCGCCCGGGTGACAGCAGCAAGCCTATCGTTTACGACGTGGAAACCCTGCGCGACGGCAACAGCTTCAGCGCGCGCCGCGTCAGCGCCATCCAGCACGGCAAACCTATCTTCTATATGACCGCCTCCTTCCAGAGTCCGGAAGCGGGTTTCGAGCATCAGAATCTGATGCCGGACGTGCCGCCGCCAGAGGGGCTGCTGTCTGAATCAGAGATCGCCCAGAAGCTGGCGCATATGCTGCCGGAAAAAGTGCGCGAAAAATTTATCGGCCAGAAGCCGATCGAAATGCGCCCGGTGAAATTCCATAACCCGCTGAAAGGCAGCGTGGAAGAACCGCATCGCTACGTGTGGTTCCGCGCCAACGGCAGCATGCCGGACGATCAGCGCATCCACCAATATCTGCTGGGCTACGCGTCGGACTTTAACTTCCTGCCGACGGCGCTGCAGCCGCACGGCGTCGGTTTCCTCGAGCCGGGCATGCAGGTGGCCACCATTGACCACTCAATGTGGTTCCACCGTCCGTTCCGCATGGATGACTGGCTGCTGTACGCGGTGGAGAGCTCCTCTGCCTCCGGCGCACGGGGCTTTGTGCGCGGCCAGATTTATACCCGCGACGGCGTACTGGTCGCCACCACCGTGCAGGAAGGGGTGATTCGCCAACGCGACGCCTGATCCGCAGCATAAAGAAAGGGGCGATGTTTCCATCGCCCCTTTTGGCTTCATCATTATTTTAGTCTTTAGCGCACTGCCCTGCTTTGAGCCTTACTGGTTGTAGGCGCTCTCGCCGTGGCTGTTGACGTCCAGCCCCTCGCGTTCCTGCTCCTCCGGCACTCTCAATCCAACCATGGCGCCCGCGATCTTGAAGGCGATAAAGGCGGCGACGCTCGACCACACCAGCGTGATCAGCACGCTCACCAGCTGGATCCAGACCTGATGGCCCATCGTCACCCCTTCGGCGTAACCGGTGCCGCCCAGTGAAGAGGCGGTGAACACCCCGGTCAACAGGCAGCCGACGATGCCGCACACCCCGTGCACACCGAACACGTCGCAGGTGTCGTCCACTTTCAGCCATTTTTTCAGCGTCACGACGCCCCACAGGCCGGCGACGCCGCCCACCAGGCCGATGATCAACGCCCCGCCCACGCCCACGGTGCCCGCCGCCGGCGTCACTGCTACCAGCCCGGCGATCATGCCGGAGCAGGCGCCCAGCAATGAAGGCTTGCCGCGCAGCACCCACTCGGCGAAGGTCCAGGAGAGAATGGCGCCCGCAGTGGCAACCACGGTGTTGAGGAATGCCAGAGCCGCAATGCCGTTGGCCGCGCTGGCGGAACCGGCATTGAAGCCGAACCAGCCGATATACAGGATAGACGCCCCGGTAAACACCATCGGCAGGTTGTGCGGTTTGAAGGCCTCTTTACCGAAGCCGGCGCGCTTGCCAATCAGGTAGGCGCCGATCAACCCGGCGCTGGCGGCGTTGATGTGCACCACGGTGCCGCCGGCGAAATCCAATGCGCCGTCGGCGGCCAGGTAACCGCCGCCCCACACCATGTGCGCGATCGGCAGATAAGACAGCGTGAACCACAGGATCGCGAAGATCAGCACCGCCGAGAAGCGAATGCGTTCGGCGAAGCCACCCACCACCAGCGCCACGGTGATACAGGCGAAGGAGGCCTGGAAGGCGACGTGGATCATCTGGCTGATGCTGCCGGTGACGCTGTCGATGCCGATGCCTTTCAGCATCGCCGTCTGGAATCCGCCGAACACCGCATTGCCCTCGCTGAACGCCAGGCTATAGCCATACAACACCCACAGCACGCAGACCAGCGCGAAGGTGACGGTGACCTGCGTCAGCATCGACAGCACGTTTTTGCCGCGCAGCAGGCCGCCGTAAAACAGCGCGATGCCGGGCAGCGTCATGAACAGCACCAACGCGGTGCAGATCATCATAAAGGCGTTGTCGGCCTTATCGGCGACCGCCGGGGCGGCCAGGGCCAAAGAAGGAACCAGGGTTACCGAACTCAGGCCCAACATGGATAACAGTCTTTTCATTATCAATCATCCCCATCACTTAACTGAGTTCGCGGTTACAGTGCCGATTCGTCGGTTTCGCCGGTGCGAATACGGATCACGCGTTGCAATTCGGCAACGAAAATTTTGCCGTCGCCGATTTTGCCGGTGTAGGCGGCTTTGCTAATGACATCAACCACTTCATCCAACTGATCGTCGGCGATGGCGATATCGATTTTGACCTTGGGCAGGAAGTTGACGTTATATTCGGCGCCGCGATACAGCTCGGCGTGCCCTTTCTGGCGGCCAAAGCCCTTCACTTCGGTTACGGTCAACCCCTGAATGCCCACGGAGGACAAGGCCTCGCGCACGTCCTCCAGCTTGAACGGTTTGATTACCACGGTCACCAGCTTCATATTGCCTCTCCACGAATTAAGCCCAAACTCACCCCGGTACGCCTCATATGTAGCAAGGGCTGTGCCAAATTTTATTTTGCATGGCGATTCAGCGGATTAGCGAGCACGCGGGCGGCGCCGCGGCGCGGTGCAGTACCGATACCTTGAATGGGTTAAATAATGCGCACTGATTTGGTGCGCGTCGCGTCGAAAAAGTGCAGAAAGGGGGCGTAGCCTGGCGGAGTTGCCTGCTTGTGGTGCGTTGTGAAAAATAAGGGCCGCGATCGCGGCCCGTGGGATCAGGCGGGTTGGCTCTCGTCGCGCACCGCTTCCGCCAACTGCTCGCCCGCCAGCTGCAGCTGATACATCTGGTAGTAGCGCCCCTGCTGCGCCAGCAGCTGTTGATGGTTGCCCTGCTCCACCGCCTGGCCGCGATGCAGCACCAGAATAGAATCGGCATCGACGATCGTCGAGAGGCGGTGAGCGATCACCACCAGCGTGGTGTGCTCGCGGATCGCACGCAGCGCGCGCTGGATAGCCTGTTCGGTGCCCGAGTCGATATTGGCGGTCGCCTCGTCGAGGATCAGGATCTGCGGCGCCTGCACCAAGACCCGTGCCATCGCCAGCAGCTGTTTCTGCCCAACCGACAGGTTATTGCCCTGCTCCCCCAGCCGGGTATGGATACCCTGTGGGAAGCCACGCACCAGATCCGCCAGCTGCACCGTTTCCAGCGCCCGCCAAACGGCGTGTTCCTCGATATTGCGCCCCAACGTGACGTTGGCCAGCACCGAATCGGCGATCACCACCGGATCCTGCTGCACCATCGCCACACCCTGGCGCAGCGTGCGGTGCGACAAGCTGGAGATCGGGCGGCCATCGAGACGCACTTCTCCCTCGCTGACCGGGTAATAACCCATCAGCAGGTTGGCCAAGGTGCTCTTGCCGCTGCCGGTGTGCCCGACCAGCGCCACGAAGCCGCGCGACGGCACCGACAGCGAAATATGCTGCAGCACCTTTTTGTCCGCGCGGTAAGCGAAGCTCAGATCGGTGATGTCGATGCGGCCGCCAGCCAACGGACTATCGTCGGTACCGTAACTCTGCTGGCTGCGATCCATCAGTTCGAAAATACGTTCGCCGGCCACCACTGCCTGCTGCAGGATCGACTGTTGTGACGTCAGCTCGATCAACGGTTCGTTCAAACGCCCCAGGTAGTTGATGAAGGCATAGAGTACGCCGACGCCAATCACGCCTTCACCGCTGAAGCCAAACAACATCAGCAAACCGCACAGCACCAGCGCCGAAAACAGGCTGAGCAGCGGCCGCAGCAGGAAACCGTCGAGCCGCAGCGTCTGCATGCGCGCGAGATAGTGCGACTGGCTGGCGGCGCTCATGCGTTCGCCGAAGCGCACCTGCTGGCGGAATTGCTGGATCACGCCCATGCCGTTGATCACTTCGTTGAAGCCGTCGTTGATGTCCGCCAGATAACTGCGCACCCGGCGCACAATCGGCGTGCTGTAATATTGATAGATGCCCATCACCACGAACACCGCCGGGAAGATGCAGATAGCCACTAACGCCATGCGCCAGTCGAGGCTGAACATCGCCACCAGCATGGCGCCGATCAGCGCGGCGCTTTTCAGCACCGTGGAGACCACCATCACGTACAGGTCCTTGATCACTTCGGTGTCGTTGGTGACGCGCGAGATCAATTGCCCGACCGGTTGCGTGTCGAAGGCGCTGAGCGGCTGGCGCAGCGCGGCGTCCATCACGTCGGTGCGCAGCCGCTGCACCACGCCTACCGCCGCCTGGTTGAACAGCAGCGCCTGGAAGTAATGCAGCGCCGCCGCCAGCAGCTCCAGCAGAATGTAGGCCGCCGCCAGCCCGCCGACGATCATCAGCGGCAGTTGCCCTTTGGCGACGTAATTATCGATAAAATAGCTCACCAGGATCGGCCCGGCGACTTCCGCCGCCGCCGCCACCCACAGCATCAGCACCGCCACCCCCAACGGTTTGCGGTACGGCGAACCGTAGGCCAACAGGCGCTTCAGCGTCGGCCACAGCTTTTGCACTTTATTCATCGGCCAACGCCTCCTCACCGTTTTCCGGCGCTTCGTCCAGCGCCGCTTCCAGCTGCTGATAGCGGTACATATCGCGATACCAGCCCGGCTGCGCCGCCAGCGCCGCCGGATCGCCGCGCTGCGCCACGCCGCCATGCTGCATCACCAGGATTTCGCTGGCCTCGGTTAATGCCGACAGCCGGTGTGCGCTGATGATCACCGTGCGATCTTGCCCCAGCTGCGCAGGTTGTGCAGGATCTGGTGTTCGGTACGGCCATCCACCGCCGATAGCGCATCGTCGAGGATCAGGATCTCCGCATCCAGCAGCAGCGCGCGCGCGATGGAGATGCGCTGTTTCTGTCCGCCCGACAGCATCACGCCGCGTTCGCCCACCTCGGTGTCATAGCCCTGCGGCAGCCGCAGAATGTCCTCATGGACGCTGGCCAACCGCGCCGCCTGTTCGATCTGCGCCTGCGTCGCCCCCGGATGGCCCAGTGCGATGTTGTTCGCCACGGTATCGGAGAACAGGAACGGCGTTTGGCTCACCACCGACAGCCGCGAACGCCAGTCGTCGAGTTTGACCTGCGGCAACGGCAGGCCGTGATAGCGGATCTGCCCTTGATCGACGTCGAACTGGCGCTGGATCAGCGACAGCAGCGTCGATTTGCCGGCCCCGGTCGGCCCGCACAGCCCCAGCATTTGCCCTGGTTTCAGCGTCAGCGCCACATCGTGCAGCGCCGGATGCGGGTTTTCCGGGTAGTGGAACGCGCGGATATCCACCTCCAGCACGCCGCGCCCGGCCGGCAACGCCTGCGGGCCATCCTGCACCGCCGGCGCCTCGTCGAGCAGGCTGCGGATGCGGCTGTAGGCTGCGCTGCCGCGCTCGACGATGTTGAACATCCAGGCCAGCGCCAGCATTGGCCAGATCATCAGGCCGAGGTACATCACAAAGCTGGTCAGTTGCCCGAGCGTCAGCGAACCGTTCACCACCATCCAACTGCCGCCGCCGATGGCCAACAGGTTAGACGCGCCGATGGCGATATAAATGGTCGGATCGAAGCGCGCATCCACCCGCGCCACGTGCATGTTCTTGGCCCCGGTCTGCGCCGCGACGTCGGCGAAGCGGTTGGATTGGTGATCTTCCAGCCCGAAGGCCTTGATCATGCGGATGCTGGTCATGCTTTCCTGCGCCTGATCGTTCAGGCTGGAAAACGCCGCCTGCGCCGATTTAAAGCGCTGGTGCAGCTGGTCGCCGTAATATTTGATGGCGATCGCCATCAGCGGCATCGGGATTAACGCCAACACCGTCAGCTGCCAGCTGATTTGGGTGCTCATCACCACCAGCACCACCACCCCCATCACCAGCGAATCCACCAACGTCAGCACGCCTTCACCGGCGGCGAACACCACGCGATCCACATCGTTGGTGGCGCGCGCCATCAGGTCGCCGGTGCGATGACGCAGGTAGAACGCCGGGTTTTGTCGGCTGAGCTGGCGGTAAAAGTTTTCGCGCAGTTCGACCGCCAGCTGGTAGGAAGCGCCAAACAGCAGCACCCGCCACACATAGCGCAGCAGATAAACGACGATCGCGGTGCCGATCATCAGCCCGAGCCAGGCCAACAGCACGCCGGTGGACATCTGTTTTTCGGTGACGCCGTCCACGATGATGCCGACCAGCTTAGGCGGCAACAGTTGCAGGATGGCGATGACGATCAGCAGCACCACCGCCCCGAGGTAGCGGCGCCACTCCCGGCGGAAGTACCAGCCGATTTGTGCAAATAATCTCACGCAGTTTGATTCCAGGATTTTATGGGATTTGTCTCTTTTTCTGCTTCAGCAGAGCAGGATACCACCGTTGAGCCGCCCGTCCGGTTAACTTTTCACTCCGGCACCGGCAGCGCGGTGGTGTATTTGATTTTTTCCATGGCAAAGCTCGAGGTGACGTCAATAAGGCCCGGTACGCCGTTCACCAGGCGCTTATAAAAGCCGTCGTAGCTTTTCATGTCCGCCACTTCGACCTGCATCAGGTAGTCGTACTCTCCTGCCATCCGGTAGAACGCCAGCACCTCGGGCATCTGGCTGGTCAGCTGCACAAACGCCTGATACCACTCGCTGCTGTGCTGCTGGGTCTTGATCAGCACGAACGCCGTCAACCCCAGGCCGAGCTTTTCATTATCCAGCAAGGCCACCCGGCCGCGGATATAGCCTTCGTCCTCCAGGCGCTTCAGCCGTTTCCAGCATGGCGTCGAAGTCAAATTGACCGCATCGGCCAGTGCCTGCAGCGACTGGGTGCAATCTTGCTGCAGCATGCACAGCAGCTTACGGTCTGTTTTATCTAACATAGCGGCCACCCGGAGAAAAATTTTCTCCCATTAGGCGATTAAACAGGGAAAATGGCAATCCTTTTTTCCCGCCGACAGGCTATGCTACGCCATAAACCAGCCCCCTATTCTGAGGCCATATCATGACAAACTCTTGGGTAAAATATGCTATCGGTGAAATAGAAGCGGATTTTCAGCGCTCCGCCGATACGCACTTGATTCGCCTGAACCTGCCGGCGTTTCCCGGCATCTGCCTGTACCTGAAAGACGAGAGCACCCACCCGACCGGCAGCCTGAAACACCGCCTGGCGCGCTCGCTGTTCCTTTATGGCCTGTGCAACGGCTGGATCACCGAGAACACCACCATCATCGAGGCCTCTTCCGGCAGCACCGCGGTGTCCGAAGCCTACTTCGCCCGTCTGATCGGCCTGCCGTTCATCGCGGTGATGCCGTCCTGCACCGCGCGCCGCAAGGTGGAGCAGATCGCCTTTTACGGCGGCCGCTGTCACTTCGTCGATCATGCCGCCCAGATCTACGCTGCCTCCGAACAGCTGGCGAAAGAGCTGAACGGCCACTATATGGATCAGTTCACCTACGCCGAGCGCGCCACCGACTGGCGCGGCAACAACAACATCGCCGACAGCATCTTCCGCCAGATGGCGCGCGAACCTTTCCCGGTGCCGAAACACATCGTGATGAGCGCCGGCACCGGCGGCACCTCTGCCACGCTGGGGCGCTACATCCGCTATCAGGGGCACGACACCCAATTGACGGTGGTTGATCCGGAAAACTCGGTGTTCTATGACTGCTTCCACCACGGCGATCGCACCCTGATCGGCAGCTGCGGCAGCCGTATCGAAGGCATCGGCCGCCCGCGCGCCGAGCCGTCGTTCATCCCTTCGGTGGTCGACAACATGCTGCGCGTGCCGGATGCCGCCAGCGTCGCCACCATTCACTGGCTGGAAGGCGTGCTGGGCCGCAAGGTTGGCGCCTCTACCGGCACCAACGTTTGGGGTGCGCTGCAGTTGGCGAAGCAGATGCGGGAAAACGGCGAGCAAGGGGCGATCGTCACCCTGCTGTGCGACAGCGGCGAGCGTTATCTGGATACCTATTACAACCCGGATTGGGTCAGCAACAACATCGGCGATCTGCAGCCGTATCTCGCGCAGCTGGCGGATTTGTAACGCCAGGCTTCGGGTAAAAAAAAGCCGGGTAGTCATACCCGGCCGGCTGTAAGGAGAACCTCATTCTTCGGGGGAATAGGTGAGGCAAGGTGAACGCAGCCAATGTTGTAAATAGTGAGCCACCGCCTGTTGTTGGCAATGGCCGATAACCGGTAGCTGCGGCAGCAGGGATTTCAGCTGCGGCAGGGCGTTGCCCATCACCACGCCGTGCCCCACCGCTCCCAGCATCTCTTTGTCGTTCATCGCGTCGCCGAACGCCATGCAGTCGGCCATCGTCAGCCCCAGATGACGGCTCAGCCGCTCCAGCGCCGTGCCTTTGTTGCAACCGAGCGGCAGCACCTCCAGACAGTCGTAGGCGGAAAAGCACAGGTCTGCCTCGTCGCCCAATTGCGCCCGCAGCTGCACCTGCAACGCCAGCAACTCCTCATGTGGCGCGACAAAGCACACCTTGCTGTTGCCGAACGCCGGCAGACGGCGCACATCGGCCAGCTGAAAACGAAAACCGCTCAGGTGATGCGCCCGCAGCATCTCTTCCGGCACGGGAAACTCGGTCAGCCAACCTTCGTCGCGGAATACATGCATGCTGGCGCGAGTGCGCCAATGATGATGCAGCACCTCTTCGGCCACCGCCGCCGGCAGGTCGGTGGCGTGCAGCTGTTGGCCGCGGTTGTCATATACCCGCGTGCCGTTGCCGGTGATCAGGTACCCCTGCAGCCCCAGTTGCGCCATGATCGGTTGCGCATCGAGGTAGTGGCGCCCGGTGGCGAACGTCACCACCATCTCCCGCTCCACCAGCTGGTTCAGCACCGCCAGCGTTTCCGGGCCAACCCGGTGATCCGGCATCAACAGCGTGCCGTCCATATCGAAAGCTGCCAGGCGATACATAAAGACCTCATGAATGTGAACACGATTACAATCACTGCAGTATGGGATGGCATTTGCGGAAGTAATAGTGAACAATTTGAGAAAACTGTTCCGGATTTCTGCCCATGCGCCTGGTTCACCGCCTCAGCCAATATCAACGCCTGTATCAACAGCTCGGCAGCGCGCCGGTCGCCGTGACCATCGGCGAGCTGGCGGCGATGTTCTACTGCAGCGAACGCCATGCCCGCACGCTGGTGCAGCAGCTGCAGGATCAGGGCTGGCTGAGCTGGCATTCGCAGCCCGGCCGCGGTAAGCGCGCTCGCCTGCACTGCCTGAAAACCCCGGATGAACTGCGCGCGCAGCTACTTCAACAGCTGCTGCAACAGGGCAATCATCAGGGGGCGCTGGAGATGGCGCAGCTCGATCCGCAGCACCTGCAGGATCTGCTCAGCCCGCATCTCGGCGGGCAATGGCAGGCCGGCAGCCCGACGCTGCGCATTCCCTATTACCGCACGCTGGAAGCGCTCGACCCGCTCACGTTGACCGGCCGCGCCGAACAACATCTGGTGTCGACCCTGCACGCCGGACTGACGCGCCTGATGACCGGTAACCCGGAACCGCAGCCCGATCTGGCGCACCATTGGCAGATTAGCGATCGCGGCCTGCGCTGGCGCTTCTTTCTGCGCAGCCAGCTGCGCTGGCACAACGGCGAACCGTTGACCGGCCACCAACTGCTGCAAACGCTGGAAAAACTGCAGCGCCATCCGCGCAGCCAACCCAGCCTGGCCAACGTCGCGCGCATCAGCCTGCCGCATCCGTTGTGCATTCAGTTCGATCTACACCTGCCGGACTACTGGCTGGCCCACCGTCTGGCGGAGCTGCCTTGCCTGATGACTCACCCGGAGCTGCCGGCCATCGGCGCCGGCCCGTTCAAGCTGACACTGAATGAGCCGCAACTGGTGCGGCTGGAACAGCACGCCGGTTATCATCTGCAGCATCCGTATCTGGATACCATCGAATACTGGATCACCCCCGATTTACCTACCGCCGGCACCTACACCAGTTGCCAGCATCCGGTGCGCATCACCATAGGCCAGCAAGACGATTTAGCGCAGGCCCGGCCGGTGCAGCGCAGCATGAGCCTGGGCTGGTGTTATCTGGCGCTGAACCTGCGCCACGGCGTGCTGAACGAAGCACAGGGGCAAAAGCTGCTGATGCTGATCCAGCAGTCCGGCCTGCTGAGCCATCTGCCGATCCCCAACAGTGTGATCACCCCCAGCCATGAAATGCTGCCCGGCTGGCGCATCCCCCGCCAACAGGTCGAAGAGGATGTCGCCCTGCCCGCCCGGCTGACGCTGCTGTATCGGCCGCCGGTCGAGCTGGAAACGGTGACGGCCGCGCTACAGCGGTTGCTCGCGCAGCACGGCTGCGAGCTGGAAGTGCGTTACTATGCCGGCAAGCGCTGGCAAAGCGAGGAGCAGATCGCCCAGGCCGATCTGCTGCTGGCGGACAACCTGATCGGCGAAGCGCCGGAGGCGACGCTGGAGAGCTGGCTGCGGCAGGATACGCTGTGGCGCGGCATCCTGACGGAAAGCCGCTGGCAGCAGCAACAGGATACGCTGCGGCAGATCCAGCAGCTGCAGGCGCAGCAACCGCGTTTCGCACGGCTGCAGGCCTATTATCAAAAGCTGATGGCCGCCGCCATCATCACGCCGCTGTTTCACTACCAGTATCAGATCAGCGCGCCGCCGCGCATGCATGGCGTCACGCTGACCGCCCACGGCTGGTTCGATTTTTGCCAGGCGTGGCTGCCGCCGCCGGTGGACGACGGAGCGGCCTGAACCGAACCGCCCTGCGTCTGACGGCCCTTTCTGCTACTATTGTCGCCGCAACGCAATTTTTATCCTGCCGCCCGAATGTGTATCGGGAGAGGCCAAAGCCCAAAAAGGTGATTTTATGAAGCGCGCGGTTGTCGTTTTCAGCGGTGGACAAGACTCCACGACCTGCTTAATACAGGCATTGCAACAGTATGACGAAGTTCACTGCGTCACGTTCGATTACGGCCAGCGCCATCGCGCCGAGATTGAAGTGGCTCAAGAGCTGTCGGTAGCCCTCGGCGCCAAGGCGCACAAGGTGCTGGACGTAACGCTGCTCAATGAGCTGGCCGTCAGCAGCCTGACGCGCGACAATATTCCGGTTCCCGCCTACGATCCCAACCAGAAAAATGCGCTGCCGAGCACCTTCGTGCCGGGCCGCAACATCCTGTTCCTGACGCTGGCGGCGATCTACGCCTACCAGGTCGAAGCGGAAGCGGTGATCACCGGCGTGTGTGAAACCGATTTCTCCGGCTACCCGGATTGCCGCGACGAGTTCGTTAAAGCGCTGAACAAGGCGGTGACGCTGGGCATCGCCCGCGATATCCGCTTCGAAACGCCGCTGATGTGGCTGAACAAGGCCGAGACCTGGGCACTGGCGGATTATTACCACCAGCTGGATCGCGTACGCCAGGATACGCTGACCTGCTACAACGGCATCAAGGGTGACGGCTGTGGCGAGTGCGCCGCCTGCAACCTGCGCGCCAATGGCCTGACGCAGTACCGGGCCAACCAGGCGGAAGTGATGGCGGCGTTGAAACAGAAAGCCGGCCTGGCCTGAGGGCAGTGACGGCGGCAGCCTATGCCGCCCGTGAGCTTACTGCGGATTCTCCTTCAGCGTGAGCGCCTCCAGGTGCTCGCGCAATTCTCCTTCGATCGGCAGCGCACGCTGCGTTTTCAGATCGACGCACACGAAAGTCAGCAGCGCGTCTGCCACCGGCGTCCCCGCCGGATCCTGCGTCACCTTTTGGCTCAGTACCCCGCTCTTGCCGTTGAGCTGCACCATCTGGCTGTCGATACGCAGCTTATCCCCCAATACCGCCGGGCTGCGGTAATTGATATTGATGTTCACCACGATGAAAGCGATGTTGTTTTCCGTCATCCAGCGGAACCCTGGCTCGTTTTCCAGCCACTCCCAGCGCGCCTCCTCCAGAAACTCCAGATAGCGGGCATTGTTAACGTGCTGGTAGACATCAAGGTGATAACCGCGAACTTTGATAAAGGTTTGCATAGGGAACGATCGCTCCTGCCTGGTGATTACAGAAAGAGGGAGCCGCGTGGGCTCCCTCGCCCGTTTGGTCAACGCGCCAAACTGGTAAGACCTGTAAAATGTAGCAGAGGAGTCACGGCCTCAGCGCCATTTTGCCACGCAGCCGCGACCGGGATCACATTTTCAGCCGGGTGCGGTTCTTCTCAAACAGCGCCGGCCCGATGCCCGGCACCTCCTGCAACTGCTCAACCTGGGTGAACGGCCCGTTCTGTTCGCGATAGCGCACGATGCCTTCCGCCTTCTTCAGGCCGACGCCGCTCAAGGCGGCGGCCAGTTGTTCGGCAGTGGCCTGATTGATGCTGACCGCCGCCTCTTCGGTTGCCTTGGTCATCACCGATTGTCCGCCATGGCTCGCCGGTGTTGAGAGCATCGGCGCCTCGTTTTTTTCCACCGCGGCGGCCGGCCCGGCCAGGCATAACAACAGCGCGGTCAGCGCGGCGTTAACGTGACGACGGTAACCGAAAAACGCTTTTTTCTCTGAATATTGCATGCTGTATCCTCCTTGTGTGTGACAGCACGGCTACCTTGCCGCGGCGGCGAATATTCAGCAATCGACGGATGTCAGATATGGAAAAGGCCGCGAAAGCGGCCTTTGTTTGTTGCACTGCGTTGCAGAAAAATGCGGCGATTACTGAGGCTGTTGCTCAGCGGCGCCCATTTTGATCTTGGCTTCTTTACGCAGGCTCGCCAGCAACGAATCGAAGGAAACGCCGGTCGCGCCCTCTTCCATCTTGCCGACGAAGGTTTTCATTTCATCTTCCGGCAGCGTGCCTGGCTTCACCGCATCAAGCGCAATCAGCACCACGTTGTCCTGACGATCCTGCGACATGCCGTACACCGGCTTGCCGTCCTGCGGGTGCGGCAGCGCGAATACGCTCTCCACCAGCTGGCTGTCTTCCGGCGCGCGCGCCATCTTCTGCACGGCGCCAAAGCTCAGGCCGGCGGCTTTCATCGCTTCGTCGCCCTTGCCCTGCTTCAGCTCAACCAGCAGCTTCTCGCCCTGCAGCTTCGCTGCCTGCAGCGCCTTGTTGCGTTTCACCAGTTCCGCCACGCGGTCTTTTACCTGGTCGAACGGTTCGATGCCTTCCGGCTTGTGGCCGCTCACGCGCACCACGAAAGCGCGGTCGCCGTCTACAGTGATCACGTCGGAGTTGCTGCCCGGCGCGCCGTTCTCGCCGATCAGCGAGCCGTCGAAGATCGCCTGCACCACCGGTTTGAAGTTCAGCGCGGCAGGGATGTTGTCGCGGGTGAACCAGTCGCTTTGCGCCGCTTTCACGCCGGCCGCTTCCTCAGCCGAGGCCAAAGATTCGTTGTCGCTGGTCGCCGCTTCGCTCACCTTCTGCTGCAGCGCGTAATAGGCGTCTACCGCTTTCTCCTGCTGCACCTGCTTGGCGATGGCGTCATGCACTTCGCTCAGCGGTTTCAGTTTCTCAGGTTCGATGTCGTTCAAACGCACGATCAGGTAGCCGACGGAGGATTTCACTACGCCGGACAGCTGCCCTTTCTCGGTCAGGTTAGCCTGCTTCAGCTCGTCGGCGGTGGTTTCCGGCTCCAGCCAACCCAGCTCGCCGCCGGTGCGGCGTGAGATGATGTCGGTGGATTTCTCTTTCGCCAGGGTGGCGAAATCGGCGCCCTTCTTCAGCTCGTCCAGCGCCGCGTTGGCTTCCGCCTCGGTTTTCAGCTGGATCACGCTGTAGTTTTTACGCTCCGGCTGGCCGTAGCTGCTCTTGTGCTGGTCGTAGTAAGCGTTGATGTCCTCTTCGCTCACTTTCACCTTGTCCTGCATGGACGCGGCGTCCAGCGGGATATAGCTCACCTTCACCTGCTCCGGGGCGATGAAGCTGTTCTTGTTCTGATCGTAATACGCCTTCAGTTCGTCGTCGCCGGCGCTTTGTTTCGCCTGCAGCGCTTTCAAATCGATGGTCGCCAGGCGCACGTCGCGCTCCTGCAGCACCAGCGCCGCCATGGCTTGCGATTCAGACGGCAGCACGAAACCGGACTCGCCGAAGGCCTGGATCACCTGCTGATTGACCAACTGCTGACGCATCGACTGCGCGAAGTTGTCGGCGGTGTAGCCCATGCGGCCAATCAGATCGAGATATTTGGCGTTATCGAACTGGCCGTTGGTCTGGAAGTAAGGCGCCTTGCGGATGGCGTCCTTGATCTGATCGTCGCTGACCGCTAGGCCCAGCTTCTTGGCATACTGGTCGAGCAGCATGTTGTCGATCAACTGGGACAACACCTGACGGCGCATCTGCTGCATGTAGCCTTCGTTGCCGGCCAGCGCAGAGAACTGGTCACCCAGCTGCTGCTGCATGCGGCTGCGCTCGCTTTGGAAAGCCTGTTCCAGCTGAGCGCGTTCGATCGTCTGACCATTTACTTTCGCAGCATAATCGCCGGAGCCGCCGATCAGGTAGTTACCCACCCCGGTCAGAACGAATGACAGGATGATCAGGGCCAGGATGATTTTGAGCACGACGTGATTGGCAGCCGCGCGTAAATTGTCCATCATAGTGTGACAACACTCCGCTGTGATGTGGATTAACAACCCTTGCGCAGGCGCGTTCCCTGCGACAAAAATAAAAAAAGCGCATCAGTCCGATGCGCCTTGTATCTTACCTTACCAGCACCGCTGCGTCAGGTGATTGTTTATTACAAAACCCTGTTACGCTAAACGGTTAGACGCTAAATCAGTTTACAGCGTCTTTCAGCGCTTTCCCTGCACGGAAGGCAGGTACTTTGGCTGCCGCGATCTTGATCTCTTTACCGGTTTGCGGGTTGCGGCCGGTACGGGCCGAACGTTCACGCACGGTAAAGGAACCGAAACCTACCAGAGCCACGTCATCCCCTGCTTTCAGGGAGTCGGTAACGGAAGCGATTACTGCGTCTAAAGCACGTCCCGCTGCCGCTTTGGAAATATCAGCACCTGCGGCAATCTTGTCGATCAGTTGTGACTTATTCACTCTATCATCCCCTCTAGAATTCTATCGTCGCACCGAAAAATCCCTACGGTTGCGACAGCGCAGCTGTTATATCAATCCCATCGAACCTTGGCAAGCCACCGACTGGGTGACAAAACGCGGGCCGACAGAGATCTAACTTAGCGGTACAAAAAAATACTGGCAAGTCCGAAATGGCTTGCCAGTATAAGTTTTATCAATGGTTTTTGCGATTCGTCACTATTTTGCCGCTACCGGCAGTGCGCCGAAGGCCGGGTTTTGCAACGCAATGTTCAAAACTTCATCGATTCGCTGCACCGGATGAATCTCCAGATCGGCGATAACATTGTCCGGAATCTCTTCCAGATCGCGCTTGTTCTCGTAAGGGATCAGCACGGTTTTGATGCCGCCGCGATGCGCCGCCAGCAGTTTCTCTTTCAGGCCGCCGATCGGCAACACCTGGCCGCGCAGCGTGATCTCGCCGGTCATCGCCACATCGGCGCGTACCGGGTTGCCGGTCAGGCAGGAGACCAGCGCGGTGCACATCGCGATACCGGCGCTCGGGCCATCTTTCGGCGTCGCCCCTTCCGGCACGTGCACGTGGATGTCGCGTTTCTCGTAGAAATCGGCGTTGATGCCCAATTTCTCCGCGCGCGCGCGCACCACGGTCAGCGCCGCCTGAATCGATTCCTGCATCACTTCACCCAGAGAACCGGTGTAGGTCAGCTTGCCTTTGCCCGGCACGCAGGCGGTTTCGATGGTCAGCAAATCGCCGCCCACTTCCGTCCACGCCAGCCCGGTGACTTCGCCCACGCGGTTTTCGGTATCCGCACGGCCGTAATCGACGCGCTGCACGCCCAGGTAATCCTTCAGGTTGTCGCCGTTGATCTCGATGTGCTTGCGCTTCTTGTCCATCAGCAGCGTTTTCACCGCTTTACGGCACAGTTTGGAGATTTCACGCTCCAGGCTGCGCACCCCGGCTTCGCGGGTATAGAAGCGAATAATGCCGATGATGGCGCTGTCGTCGACCGTCAACTCGCCTTTTTTCAGCGCATTGCGCTCGAGCTGCTTCGGCAGCAGGTGCTGTTTGGCGATGTTGAGCTTCTCGTCCTCGGTATAACCCGACAGGCGGATCACTTCCATACGATCCAGCAGCGGCGCAGGAATGTTCATCGAGTTCGAGGTGGCGACAAACATCACGTCGGACAGATCGTAATCCACTTCCAGGTAGTGGTCGTTGAACGCCACGTTCTGTTCCGGATCCAGCACCTCCAGCAGAGCGGAGGCCGGATCGCCGCGCATGTCGGAAGACATCTTGTCGATCTCATCCAGCAGGAACAGCGGGTTCTTTACCCCCACCTTGGCCATCTTCTGGATCAGCTTGCCCGGCATCGAACCGATGTAGGTACGACGGTGACCGCGGATTTCCGCTTCGTCACGCACGCCGCCCAGCGCCATGCGCACGTACTGGCGACCGGTCGCCTTGGCGATCGACTGCCCCAGCGAGGTTTTACCCACGCCCGGCGGCCCCACCAGACACAGGATCGGCCCCTTGATTTTGCTGACGCGGCTCTGTACCGCGAGGTACTCGAGGATGCGATCTTTCACGCGCTCCAGGCCGTAGTGATCGGTATCGAGCACTTCCTGCGCCTTGTTCAGGTCTTTTTTCACCTTGCTGCGCGCATTCCACGGCACCTGCAGCATCCAGTCGATGTAGCCGCGCACCACGGTCGCTTCCGCCGACATCGGCGACATCATCTTCAGCTTTTGCAGTTCCGCTTCGGTTTTTTCGCGCGCCTCTTTCGGCATTTTCGCCGCATCGATCTTGCGCTTCAGCGCTTCGTGCTCGTCCGGCGCGTCGTCCATCTCCCCCAGTTCTTTCTGAATCGCCTTCATCTGCTCATTCAGATAGTACTCGCGCTGACTCTTCTCCATCTGCTTCTTGACGCGGTTACGGATGCGTTTCTCAACCTGCAGCAGGTCGATCTCCGACTCCATCATCGCCATCAGGTATTCCAGACGCTCGGTGATGTCGGACATCTCGAGCACCGACTGCTTGTCGCTGAGTTTCAGCGGCATGTGGGCGGCGATGGTGTCCGCCAGGCGCGCGGCGTCGTCGATGCTGTTGAGTGAAGTCAGCACCTCCGGCGGGATTTTTTTGTTCAGTTTGATATAGCCTTCAAACTGATTGATCGCGGTGCGCACCAGCACTTCCTGCTCGCGCTCGTCGATAGCCGGCGACTCAAGGTATTCCGCCTGCGCGGCGAAATGCTCACCGCTGTCGGACAGCGTAGTGATGCGTGCGCGCTGCAGCCCCTCGACCAGCACTTTTACCGTGCCGTCCGGCAGCTTCAGCATCTGCAGGATCGACGCTACGGTGCCGACCGAGAACAAGTCGTTAATGCCAGGTTCATCCGTTGAGGCCTCTTTCTGTGCCACCAGCATGATCTTCTTATCGTGATCCATTGCGGCTTCGAGGCACCGAATCGATTTTTCCCGGCCAACAAATAACGGGATCACCATGTGCGGATAAACCACCACGTCGCGCAATGGCAAAACGGGGATTTCAATGCGTTCGGAACGCTCAGGGTTCATAGAGCTCTCTCTTAGTTTAATTTCCGCCAGGTTGAGGGGGAATCTCATGAGACGCAAGCATCTAACGTTTCATAAAATCTGGTTAATGAGTATATGGGGATGAATCTCTTACATTCAACGGCAAGAATGCAGGAAAAAGAAATGGGGGATGAAATCCCCCATTTTACTGATAACGCGCTGGTTTAACTGGCTAATTATTCGCCAGACGCCTGGGCTTCAGGCTTGCCGTAAATCAGCAGCGGTTTGGATTGGCCGGCGATCACCGACTCGTCGATCACCACTTTGTCTACGCTGTCCATCGACGGCAGATCGTACATGGTGTCGAGCAGCGCGCCTTCCACGATGGAACGCAGGCCGCGGGCACCGGTTTTGCGCGCCATGGCTTTCTTGGCGATGGCGTTCAGCGCTTCGTCGCGGAACTCCAGCTCCACGCCTTCCAGATTGAACAGCGCCTGATACTGCTTGGTCAGGGCGTTCTTCGGCTCTTTCAGGATCTGAATCAGCGCGTCCTCGCTCAGCTCGCTCAGGGTCGCCACCACCGGCAGACGGCCGATGAACTCAGGGATCAGACCAAACTTGATCAAATCTTCCGGTTCGGCCTGCAGCAGCAGTTCGCCTTCGGTAGCCTTCTCGGACTCGCCCTTGACGGTCGCGCCGAAGCCGATGCCGGAGCCGGTGTTGACGCGTTGACCGATCACCTTATCCAGGCCGGCAAATGCGCCGCCGCAGATAAACAGGATCTTGGAAGTATCGACCTGCAGGAATTCCTGTTGCGGATGCTTGCGCCCGCCCTGCGGCGGAACCGCGGCGATGGTGCCTTCAATCAGCTTCAGCAGCGCCTGCTGCACGCCTTCACCCGAGACGTCACGCGTGATCGACGGGTTGTCGGACTTACGGGAAATCTTATCGATTTCATCGATATAAACGATGCCGCGCTGCGCTTTCTGCACGTCATAGTCACATTTTTGCAACAGCTTCTGGATAATATTTTCCACGTCCTCGCCCACGTAACCGGCTTCGGTCAGGGTGGTGGCGTCGGCCATGGTGAACGGCACGTCCAGGAAGCGCGCCAGCGTTTCCGCCAGCAGAGTCTTGCCGCTGCCGGTCGGGCCGATCAGCAAGATGTTGCTCTTGCCCAACTCGATACCGTTGCTGGTATCGCCGTTGCGCAGGCGTTTGTAGTGGTTGTACACCGCAACCGCCAGCACTTTCTTCGCCTGCTCCTGGCCGATGACGTAGTCATCCAGGTGGTGGCGAATTTCGTGTGGCGTCGGCAGCGCACTGCGCTCACGATGCGGGGCAACTTCTTTAATCTCTTCGCGAATAATGTCGTTACACAGATCGACACATTCATCGCAGATATACACTGACGGCCCGGCAATCAGCTTACGCACTTCATGCTGGCTTTTGCCGCAAAAAGAGCAGTACAGCAGCTTTCCTGAACCGTCTTTGCGCTTATCTGTCATCAGTCAAACCTCTTCTTTAGTCTTGTCCCGCAGGAAAATCACGGCGGCAGTGCGCCCAAACTCATATCGGGAACGCCGAGGGACCGCAACAGAACGAGCCCCTGCCCACTCTGATTACTATAGTCCATCGGCGCCGCGTGGTTCTAGCTGCGGTGTGTCAGAATGCCGTCAACCAGGCCGTATTCCACGGCTTCGTCCGCGGTCATAAAGCGATCGCGCTCGGTATCGCGCTCGATCTGCTCCAGCGGCTGGCCGGTATGCTCGGCCATCAGTTCGTTCATGCGCGCTTTCACCTTCAGGATTTCACGCGCGTGGATTTCGATGTCCGTCGCCTGGCCCTGGTAGCCGCCCAGCGGCTGGTGAATCATCACGCGCGAGTTCGGCAAGCAGAAACGTTTGCCTTTGGCGCCCGCGGTCAGCAGGAAGGAGCCCATCGAGCACGCCTGGCCCATACAGATGGTGCTGACGTCCGGCTTGATGAACTTCATGGTGTCGTAAATCGACATGCCCGCGGTAATTACCCCACCCGGCGAGTTGATGTAGAGGTAAATGTCTTTTTCCGGGCTTTCCGCTTCGAGGAACAACATTTGCGCCACGATCAGGTTGGCCATGTGATCTTCCACCTGGCCGGTCAGGAAAATGATGCGCTCTTTCAGCAGGCGGGAATAAATGTCGTAAGAACGCTCCCCGCGTGAAGTCTGCTCTACCACCATCGGCACCAGCGCCATGTTCGGTGCAAATTGATCTCGTTCGCCACTGTATGACATTACCGTCTCCTAATAGAAATTGCCTTGGCGGCCAGGGTGTCACCCTAATACGCCGATTCTACTTGAGAACGGCCATGATGACTATGCTCAAGCATTCGACCCGCGCCGCACGTACCCGACGGTTGTTTTATCCCGCGCACTTTGGCAAACAGCCCCAGAATTATTCACTACAGATGGGGGGATCCCGGCGCGATTTCAAGCCCAGGAGCCGATTTTCTCCGCGCGCCGGAAACGATGCCGTTATTCTGACCGTTATCATGCCAGCCAGTTCCCCAGGCAACAGGGTAAATATAGTGCATATTGCCCCGCTTAACCTGAGATTAATCAGCAACGTGGCAAAAAGAAAAGCCCGCAACCTGAGGTTGCGGGCTTTTTCATCGTGCGCCGGTTCGCCAGGCGAAACAGGGGGCGCCGTTCATCGCGCCCGGCACGCCGGCATTACGCCTGTTGAGTCTGGTTCATCAGCTCGCTGAAGGTAGTGGCTTTTTCAGTCACTTTCGCTTTTGCCAGCAGGGCTTCAACCGCTTGCTCTTCCAGAGCCACGTTGCGCATGTTGTTCATCAGCTCTTTGTTTTTGCTGTAGAACTCGATGACTTCGCTCGGATCTTCGTAGGCGGAGGCCATTTCTTCGATCAGCGTCTTCACGCGGTCTTCGTCAGCTTTCAGATCGTTGGTGCTGATCACTTCGCCCAGCAGCAGGCCAACCACTACGCGGCGTTTGGCTTGCTCTTCGAACAGCTCGCGTGGCAGTTCCAGCGCTTGCTTCTCGTTGCCGCCGAAACGCTGTGCAGCCTGACGACGCAGCACGTCGATTTCGCCGTCGATCAGGGCAGCAGGCACGTCGATTTCGTTCGCGCTCACCAGGCCTTCGATCGCCTGAGACTTGATGCGGTTACGCACGGCGCCTTTCAGCTCGCGCTCCATGTTCTTGCGAACTTCAGTGCGCAGGCCGGCAACGGAACCGTCCGCCACGCCGAAACGCTTGATGAACTCTTCGGTCAGTTCCGGCAGCTCGCGCTCTTCAACTTTCTTCAGCACGATAGCGAATTTGGCCGCTTTGCCCTTCAGGTTTTCCGCGTGGTAGTCTTCCGGGAAGTTCACGTCGATGGAGAACTCTTCGCCCGCTTTGTGACCGACCAGACCTTCTTCGAAGCCTGGGATCATGCGGCCCTGGCCCATTGCCAGCACGAAGTCGGACGCTTTGCCGCCTTCGAACTCTTCACCGTCGATAGAACCAGTGAAGTCAACGGTCACGCGATCTTCAGCTTCCGCCGCGCGATCGGTTTCTTTCCAGGTGGCCTGCTGCTTGCGCAGGGTATCCAGCATCGCGTCGACGTCTTCGTCGTTCACTTCAACTACGGGTTTTTCGACTTCGATGTTTTCCAGGCCTTTCAGCTCAACTTCTGGATACACTTCGAATTCAACGGCGAAAGTGAAGTCTTCACCTTCTTTGTACTCGCCCGGCACGTAGTTTGGTGCGCCAGCCGGATTAATCTTTTCTTTGATGATCGCGTCAACGAAGCTGCGCTGCATCGCTTCGCCCAGCACGTCCTGACGAACAGAGGCGCCGTAACGCTGTTCCACGATGTTCATCGGCACTTTGCCTTTGCGGAAGCCGTCGATACGCACGCTTTTCGCTGCGTTGATCAGCTCTTTCTTCACCGCCTGCTTGATAGTATCAGCCGGTACAGTAATAGAGAGACGGCGCCCAAGGCCTTGAGTGGTTTCTACTGAAACTTGCATCTTGTTACCTCAAAAAAATCACAGTGCTCGGTCAACTCCGTTCCAAGAACCAGGACGGCTACAGATAAGAACCGAGTTCCCTGATGACAGAAGCGTCCCGAAACCATTCCGGAAAAATAAGACGCGACATTATAGCGGCGCATGCGTGGCGAGTCGAGGAAAGCTAGGCGGCGCAGGCGCGCTAAAACTCACACTTTTGCCGATTCGATCGCCCAAAGGCCGCCAAAACAGACCGAACGTTGGCCACATTGCGCGTCGGCCGTGTCGTCGTCAAAAACAGAAACGGCCCGCAGGCCGTTTCAAAATTCGTCAGTAGTAATACCCTAATTCAAGGGCAAAGTTCCACTGATACCTGAAAATTTCCCCCTCAGGCCAGCGTGCCGGCGCCGCGGCACGGCGGCGAGGCCGGCACGGTATCCTGCAGACCTTCCCACTCTTTGAGCGTATAGGTGTGCAGCGCCAGCGCGTGTACGCCGTCCGCCAGCTCCTCCGACAATACGCCGTAGATGGAGCGGTGGCGCGTCAAAAAACGTTCGCCGACGAAGCGATCGCTGACCAATACCACTTTGAAATGGCTTTCTGAACCCGCCGGAACGTTATGACGATAGCTTTCATCAACGACTTCCAGATACGCGGGCTCAAACGCCGCCCTTAACTTTGCTTCTATTTGCTCGCGAATCATAGGATCTCCTTACAACACCGGCAGAGGACCGTGCCCATCTAGTTCAATATTAGCCGGTTTTCCCCCGTTTAGACCATCGCCGGGACAAATTTCTCTTTTCTGCGGTCAAATGATGAGCGCCATCCCCGCCGCTTGGGGGATTATCCGATTGAGCGGGCCAAAAAAGCGTGTTTTTATCAACGGCAGGTAAAAATTTGTCACTCAGACGCCTTCCGCGCTTCCACCGCACGGCGGCGATGCTATGATGTCGGCAATTTGTTGTCGGCTATCCCGCTCTGATTATTGCTAATCCATCGAGAATGAGACAGAAAACATGTTAAAGAAACTTTGTCTTCCTTTGCTGGCCGCCCTGCTGCTGGCCGGCTGCGCGACCAGCAGCAACACCCTGAACGTCACGCCGAAAATCGTTCTGCCGCAGCAGGATCCTACCCTGCAGGGCATCACTGTCAGCATCAACGGCGCGGATCAGCGCACCGACCAGGCGCTGGCCAAGGTGAACCGCGACGGCCAGTTGGTCACGCTGACGCCATCGCGCGATCTGCGTTTCCTGCTGCAGGAAGTGCTGGAGAAACAGATGGGCGCACGCGGCTACATGATCGGTGCCGACGGCCCGGTGGCGCTGCAAATCGTCGTCAATAATCTGTACGCGGACGTATCCGAAGGTAACCTGCGCTACAACATCACCACCAAAGCCGACATTTCGATCATCGCCCAAGCGAAGAACGGCAACAAGCAGGTGAAGAATTACCGCTCGACCTATAACGTGCAGGGCGCCTTCACGGCGACCAACGAGAAGATCACCGACGCCGTCAACTCCGTGCTGGGCGACGTGATCGCCGACATGGCTCAGGACACCAGCGTCAACGATTTCATCAAGCAAAACGCGCGTTAATCGCCGCGCCTTGTGCCGCCCGGCGGATCGGGCGGCGCAGACAGGGAACTCATGTCGAAACACTATCTGAACATCTTCACCCAGCGTAACTCCGCCATTCTGCTGCTGCTGGGCTTCGCGTCGGGTCTGCCGCTGGCATTGACCTCCGGCACGCTGCAAGCCTGGATGACCGTCGAAAATATCGATCTGAAAACCATCGGCATCTTCTCGCTGGTGGGCCAGGCCTACGTCTTCAAATTCCTCTGGTCGCCGTTCATGGACCGCTATACCCCGCCGTTTCTCGGGCGGCGGCGCGGTTGGCTGCTGATCAGCCAGCTGTTGCTGGTGGCGGCGATTGTGGCGATGGGCTTTATGCAACCCGCGCAGCACCTATGGTGGCTGGCGGCGTTGGCGGTGCTGGTGGCGTTCTGCTCCGCCTCGCAAGATATCGTGTTCGACGCCTATAAAACCGATCTGCTGAGAGCCGAAGAACGCGGCACGGGCGCGGCGATCTCGGTGCTGGGTTATCGGCTGGCGATGCTGGTTTCCGGCGGCCTGGCGCTGTGGCTGGCGGATCGCTATTTCGGCTGGCAAGCCACCTACTGGCTAATGGCCGGGTTGATGCTGATCGGCGTGGCCGCCACGCTGCTGGCGCCGGAGCCGGATGAAAGCATCCCGGCGCCGCGCACCATGGAACAGGCGGTCGTCGCGCCGCTGCGCGATTTCTTCGGCCGCAACAACGCCTGGCTGATCCTGCTGCTGATCGTGATGTACAAAATGGGCGACGCCTTCGCCGGCAGCCTGAGTACCACCTTCCTGATCCGCGGCGTGGGGTTCGACGCCGGTGAAGTCGGGCTGGTGAACAAAACCCTCGGCCTGTTCGCGACCATCGTCGGCGCCCTGTTCGGCGGCGTGCTGATGCAGCGTCTCAGCCTGTTCCGCGCGCTGATGCTGTTCGGCGTCCTGCAGGCGGTCTCCAATCTCGGGTATTGGATCCTGGCGGTGACCGACAAGAGCCTGCTCACCATGGGCAGCGCCATCTTCCTCGAAAATCTGTGTGGCGGCATGGGCACCGCGGCCTTCGTGGCGCTGCTGATGACGCTGTGCAACCGGTCGTTCTCCGCCACCCAGTTCGCGCTGCTGTCGGCGCTGTCCGCCGTAGGGCGCGTCTATGTCGGCCCGATCGCCGGCTGGTTCGTTGAAGCCCACGGTTGGCCGTTATTCTACCTGTTCTCTATCGCCGCTGCCCTGCCCGGCTTACTGCTGCTCGGTATCTGTCGTCAGACGCTGGAGCACACCCAGCAGCATGGCAATTTTATGCCGCGCACCGAGTTTTCAGAATCTTACCGTTGGGCGCTGCGCTTGCTGACGCTAGGCTGTTCGCTGTTGGGCCTGTGGTTGCTGTTGCTTATCACCAATGCGCTGGATTGGACGCAGGCCCCGCAGTTGGCCGATCGGCTGCTGCAGGTCGGCGCCGCGCTGAGCCTGCTCGGCGTCGCCATGGGCAGTACGTTGGATTACCTCGCCCTGCGCCGCACCCGTTTGGCATAATCTGACCGGCCGGTGATTTCACCGGCCGAAAAAAAAGCGATCCGGGGGTATATTTATTTCGGTAAAAAAAGATAATCGGCGCGGAAATTATTTTTTTATCCGACTGCCGCACTCGGAAATAAAATTAAATTCACCTTTAAGACACAATTATTTTACATTAAATAAACCTTTTCTGCGTATTTCCCCGCCGCGCATTTCTTCGCCAAATTCATCATACCTTTAGTTTTCCTTAACATACGGGCTGCTCGTCACGATTCAGCGTGCCAACGCGTTGTTGTCATTGGTAAATTGTCACGCAGGGTTACATCTGTGACCCCCTTAACAGAAAGTGTCAACAAGCCGCTGACACTCCCTTAAGCATGTTTACAGTACTGCAACCTTCCCGTAAAATGCCCGCACACATGAAACGACAATTGAGCCTTTGTTATTGAGGTCGTTAGATGAGACTTAAGAAATACAATAAAAGTATTGGGATGCTGTCATTAATCGCAGGCACTGTATTGCTCAGTGGCTGCGATATGGTTTTGATGAATCCCAAAGGAGCAATTGGTGTTGAGCAACGGACACTGATTATCACTGCAATCGCATTGATGTTGATCGTAGTGGTGCCAGTTATCTTCATGGCGTTCGCCTTTGCCTGGAAGTATCGCGCTTCCAACAAAGACGCCAAGTACAGTCCGAACTGGGCCCACTCCAACAAGATCGAAGCGGTCGTCTGGACCATTCCTATCATTATCATCGCCATCCTTGGCACCATTACCTGGAAGACCACCCACGAACTCGATCCGTTCAAGCCGATTGTCACCGACAAGAAGCCGATGACGATCGAAGTGGTGTCGCTCGATTGGAAATGGCTGTTCATCTACCCGGAACAAGGCATTGCGACCGTTAATGAGCTGGCTTTCCCGAAAGATGTTCCAGTCGAATTCAAGATCACCTCTAACTCGGTAATGAACTCGTTCTTTATCCCGCAGTTGGGTGGACAGATTTATGCGATGGCCGGCATGCAGACCAAACTGCACCTGATCGGCAACGAAGCCGGTGCCTACAAAGGCATCTCCAGCAGCTACAGCGGCGCAGGCTTCTCCGGTATGAAATTCACCGCGATCGTTACCCCGACCGAAGGCGACTTCGATCAGTGGGTGGCCAAGGTGAAGGCATCGTCTAAAAACCTGAACACCACCGACGACTTTAACAAACTGGCAGAGCCGAGTGAAAACAACCCGGTTGAGTACTTTGCCGCTGTCAAACCGAATTTGTTCAAAGAAACAATTGCCAAATTCATGGGCGACATGGATATGCACAAGGGCGCTGGCGCGCACGAAGGCATGGACATGAGCCAAGGTATGGACATGGGTGAACATGCTGCTCACGCCGGAGCCGAGGAATAACTGATGTTGGGAAAATTAACACTTGATGCGGTTCCGTACCACGAACCGATCATCATGGTCACCGTAGCCGCAATTATTGTCGGGGGCCTGGCAGTGCTGGCGCTGCTGACGTATTTCGGTAAATGGAAGTGGCTGTGGAGCGAATGGCTGACTTCGGTCGACCATAAAAAAATTGGTATCATGTACATCATCGTGGCGATGGTCATGCTGCTGCGCGGCTTTGCCGACGCCATCATGATGCGTAGCCAGCAGGCGTTGGCGTCCGCCGGTGAAGCCGGGTTCCTGCCGCCGCACCACTACGACCAGATCTTCACCGCGCACGGCGTCATCATGATCTTCTTCATGGCGATGCCTTTCGTGGTTGGCCTGATGAACGTCGTGGTGCCGCTGCAAATCGGTGCGCGCGACGTCGCCTTCCCGTTCCTGAACTCCCTGAGCTTCTGGTTCTTCGTGGTGGGTGTGGTGCTGATCAACATCTCCCTGGGGGTCGGTGAGTTCGCTCAGACCGGTTGGCTGGCGTATCCGCCGCTGTCGGGTAAAGAGTACAGTCCTGGCGTCGGGGTCGATTACTGGATCTGGAGTCTGCAGATTTCCGGTCTGGGTACCCTGCTGACCGGCGTGAACTTCTTCGCCACCATTCTGAAGATGCGTGCCCCTGGCATGCCTATGATGAAGATGCCGGTGTTCACCTGGGCGGCGCTGTGCACCAACGTCCTGATCATCGTTTCTTTCCCAATTCTGACCGTCACCATCGCGCTGCTGACCCTGGATCGCTATCTGGGCACCCATTTCTTCACCAATGATATGGGCGGCAACATGATGATGTACATCAACCTGATTTGGGCCTGGGGTCACCCAGAGGTGTACATTCTGGTTCTGCCGGTGTTCGGCGTATTCTCCGAAGTCACCGCGACCTTCTCCAGAAAACGCCTGTTCGGCTATACCTCACTGGTATGGGCAACCATCGCGATCACCGTTCTGTCGTTCATCGTCTGGCTGCACCACTTCTTCACCATGGGGTCCGGCGCGAACGTTAACGCCTTCTTCGGTATCGCCACCATGATCATTTCCATCCCGACCGGGGTGAAAATCTTCAACTGGCTGTTCACCATGTATCAGGGCCGCATCAAGCTCAACTCCGCAATGCTGTGGACCGTTGGCTTCATCATCACCTTCTCCGTGGGTGGTATGACCGGCGTTCTGCTGGCGGTGCCGGGCGCGAACTTCGTGCTGCACAACAGCCTGTTCCTGATCGCGCACTTCCACAACGTCATCATCGGCGGCGTGGTGTTCGGTTGCTTCGCAGGCCTGACCTACTGGTTCCCGAAATCCTTCGGCTTCACGCTGAACGAAAAATGGGGCATCCGCGCGTTCTGGTTCTGGATCATCGGCTTCTTCACCGCCTTCATGCCGCTGTACGCATTGGGCTTTATGGGCATGACCCGTCGTATCAGCCAGAACATCAACCCTGAGTTCCACCCTCTGCTGCTGGTTGCAGCCGGCGGTGCGGCGTTGATCGCCTGCGGCATCCTGTGCCAGCTGACCCAGATCTTCGTCAGTATCCGTGACCGCGAACAAAACCGCGATCTGACCGGTGACCCATGGGGTGCTCGTACTCTGGAGTGGTCAACCTCGTCTCCACCGCCGTTCTATAACTTTGCCGTAGTGCCGCAGATTCATGACCGCGATGAATTCTGGGACATGAAAGAAAAAGGCGAAGCTTATAAGAAACCGGCTAAATACGAACCGATTCATATGCCTAAGAACACCGGCGCCGGCGTTATCATCGCCTTCTTCAGCCTGGTATTCGGTTTCGCAATGATTTGGGAAATCTGGTGGATGGCTCTGGCCGGCTTCATCGGTATGATCGTTGTCTGGATCGGCAAGAGCTTCGATCACGATGTTGACTACTATGTGCAGGTTGATGAAATCGAGCGCATTGAGAACCAACACTACGAACAAATCCGTAAAGCAGGCGTGAACCATGTCAACTGAAACTCTGACCAATCATAACGCAGCCCATGCAGAGCATGGGCACCACGACGCGGGAGAGACCAAAGTCTTCGGATTCTGGATCTACCTGATGAGCGACTGTATTTTGTTTGCGAGCTTGTTCGCGACTTATGCAGTCCTGGTGAACGGGACCGCTGGCGGTCCCTCAGGCAAAGACATCTTCGACCTGAAGTTTGTCCTGGTCGAAACTTTCCTGCTGTTGTTCAGCTCCATCACCTACGGCATGGCGATGATCGCCATGAACAAGGGTAAAGTTGGCGGTGTAAACACCTGGTTGTTCCTGACCTTCCTGTTTGGTCTGGGCTTCGTGGCGATGGAAATCTATGAATTCCATCACCTGATCGTCGAAGGCTTCGGGCCGGATCGCAGCGCGTTCCTGTCCAGCTTCTTCGCGCTGGTCGGCACCCACGGTCTGCACGTGACTTCCGGCCTGATTTGGATCATCGTGCTGATGATTCAGGTGAGCAAGTTCGGCCTGACCGCGACCAACAAAACCCGTCTGATGTGCCTGAGCCTGTTCTGGCACTTCCTGGACGTGGTCTGGATCTGCGTATTTACCGTTGTCTACCTGCTGGGGGTTATGTAATGAGCCATTCATCCCATGAAACCTCTCACGGCGGCGCAAGCCACGGCAGCGTGAAGTCATACCTGATCGGCTTTATCCTGTCGATCATCCTGACGGTAATTCCATTTGCGATGGTAATGAACGGCACTGCCTCTCATTCCACCATCCTGGCGGTTGTTGTCGGTATGGCGGTTATCCAGGTGATTGTTCACCTGGTTTACTTCCTGCACATGAACACCTCATCGGAAGAGCGCTGGAACCTGGTGGCATTGCTGTTCACCGCTATGATCATCGGTATCGTTGTTGTAGGTTCACTCTGGATTATGTACAACCTCAACATCAATATGATGGTCGATTAAGAGCTGAGCTGCACGTGATGATTAAGCAATACCTGCAAGTCACTAAACCAGGAATTATTTTCGGCAATTTAATTTCTGTCGTTGGGGGATTCCTGCTCGCTTCCAAAGGGAGCATCGACTATCCCCTGTTTCTCGCCACCCTGGTGGGTGTCTCGTTGGTGGTCGCGTCGGGCTGTGTGTTTAACAACTACATCGACCGCGATATCGACAAGAAAATGGAGAGAACGAAGAATCGGGTGCTGGTAAAAGGCCTGATCGCGCCGAGTGTCACCCTGGTTTATGCGACCGTGTTGGGTATTGCGGGCTTCGCGTTGCTGTATATCGCGGCCAACCCGCTGGCCATGTGGCTGGCGGTGATGGGCTTCGTGGTTTATGTCGGCGTTTACAGCCTGTACATGAAACGCCATTCGGTCTACGGCACGCTGATCGGCAGCTTGTCGGGCGCCGCGCCGCCGGTTATCGGCTACTGCGCGGTCACCAACGAGTTCGACGCCGGCGCGTTGATCCTGCTGGCTATCTTTAGCCTGTGGCAGATGCCGCATTCTTATGCGATCGCTATCTTCCGCTTTAAAGATTACCAGGCGGCCAACATTCCGGTGCTACCGGTGGTGAAAGGCATTTCCGTCGCCAAGAACCACATCACGGTCTACATCCTGGCATTTATGATCGCCACGCTGATGCTGACCCTGGTGGGCTACGCCGGCTACAAATACCTGATCGTCGCTGCGGCGGTGAGCGTATGGTGGCTGGGCATGGCGCTGCGCGGTTATAAAACCGAAAACGACAGCGTCTGGGCGCGTAAACTGTTCGTGTTCTCCATCGTCGCCATCACCTCGCTGAGCGTGATGATGTCGATCGACTTCAGCGCCACGGCGGCGCCTGAAGCGCTGGTGACCTACGTTTGGTAAGCCAAATCATCTGTCAATGGGCCGCGTATGCGGCCCATTTTATTTGTCACGCCGAAAAGCGGCCAAACTGTAATATCTGTTAAACAACATTCGATTTACCCCCCCTGCCCTGCACACTAAAATGACGCAGCTTTACAGAAATCATGCCATCAGGCGCTGTCGCAACGTCTGATGGCATGGTTTTTACCGAGGTTTGATGTGAACGATAATTCAATGACCCCGCAGGAGCGCCGCGCCACCTGGGGATTGGGCACCGTATTCTCCCTACGCATGCTCGGCATGTTTATGGTATTGCCGGTGTTGACCACCTACGGCATGGCGCTCAACGGCGCCAGCGAAGCGCTGATCGGTATCGCCATCGGCATCTACGGCCTGGCGCAGGCGGTGTTTCAGATCCCGTTCGGTCTGGTGTCCGATCGCATCGGCCGTAAGCCGCTGATCGTCGGCGGCCTGCTGATCTTTGCCCTCGGCAGCGTGATCGCCGCCGCGACCGACTCTATCTGGGGTGTGATCCTCGGCCGCGCGTTGCAAGGCTCCGGCGCGATCGCCGCCGCGGTAATGGCGCTGCTCTCCGATCTGACCCGCGAGCAGAACCGCACCAAAGCGATGGCGTTCATCGGTGTCAGCTTCGGCATCACCTTCGCCATCGCCATGGTGTTGGGCCCTATAATTACCCACGCCTTCGGCCTGCATGCGCTGTTCTGGATGATCGCCGTGCTGGCGCTGGCCGGGATCGCCATCACATTGGCGGTGGTACCTTCCGCCGATACTCACCTGTTGAACCGCGAGTCCAGCATCGTGCGCGGCAGTTTCCGCAAAGTGCTGAGCAACTCGCGCCTGTTGAAACTCAACTTCGGCATCATGTGTCTGCATATCCTGCTGATGTCGAGCTTCGTGGCGCTGCCGCTGGCGATGGAGAAAGCCGGGCTGGCGGCCAGCGAACACTGGATCGTCTACCTGGTGACCATGCTGGTGTCGTTCGCTGCCGTGGTGCCTTTCATCATCTATGCCGAAAAATATCGCCGCATGAAGCAGGTGTTTATGGGCTGCGTGGCGGTGCTGTTTTTCGCCGAAGTGCTGCTGTGGCTCTCCGGCGCGCACCTGTGGGGCATCATCGCCGGCGTGCAGCTGTTCTTCATGGCCTTCAACGTGATGGAAGCCATTCTGCCTTCGCTGATCAGCAAAGAATCACCGGCCGGCTATAAGGGCACCGCGATGGGGGTCTACTCCACCAGCCAGTTTATCGGCGTGGCGATCGGCGGCAGCCTCGGCGGCTGGCTGTACGGTTTGCAGGGGGCAGGCTTGGTGTTTATCGCCGGCGCGGTATTGGCCGCCGTTTGGTTCCTGGTCAGCAGCACCATGAAAGAGCCGCCGTATGTCAGCAGCCTGCGCATTACGCTGTCTGAACTGGCGGTGAAGGATTCGGCGCTGGAAAGCCGCCTGAGGGCGCAGCCCGGCGTGGCCGAGGCGATCGTGGTGCCGGAAGAGCGCAGCGCCTACGTCAAGGTGGACACCAAGCAGACCAATCGCGGTCAGTTGGAAGCGCTGGTCAATTCGCTGTAAAGAAACGGGGCCGGCAATGCCGGCCCCGTCGAGATTAATCGCGGAAGTTCTTGAACTGGAACGGCTGCCCCAGATCGCCGCCGCGCACCAACGCCATCACGCTCTGCAAATCGTCGCGTGACTTGCCGGTCACCCGCACTTCTTCGCCCTGGATCTGCGCCTGCACCTTCAGCTTGCTGTCTTTGATCAGCTTGACGATTTTCTTCGCTACAGAGGTTTCAATCCCCTGCTTCAGCTTGGCTTCCACGCTGTAGGTTTTACCGCTGTGGGTAAACTCTTCCGGGATCTCCAGCGCGGCGCCGTCGATGCTGCGCTTGCTCAGCTTTTCGCGCAGAATGTCGAGCAACTGCTGCACCTGGAAATCAGACTCGGTGGCAACCTTGATGCTTTGGTTTTTCTCGTTTAGCTCAAAGCTGGCCGGCACGTTGCGAAAATCCCAGCGGGTGCCGAGATCGCGGGTGGCGTTCTCAACGGCGTTACGCACTTCCTGCATATCAATTTCGGAAACGATGTCGAAAGATGGCATACTTCTTCCTCCTGAATGAGTGCCTAATAGCTTAGGCGATTTTGATGCCGAGCATGATAACCGCTTTGCCGCCTCAGACAAAATCTGCTGAACGCACGCAGGGATAGCGCTTCAGGCTGCCATAAAGCCTATAGTTAGATCACGGTAATTGAGCGGTATTCCCGTGTTTCCAAGGAGACTGAATGAAAATAACCATTCTTGGTTGCGGCGCGCTCGGACAACTGTGGCTCTCCCGGCTGTATCAGCAGGGCCACGATGTACAGGGATGGCTAAGAGTGCCGCAGCCTTTTTGCGCCGTGAACGTGATAGAGCCGGAAGGCGTCTCGTTTAATCGCAATTTGCCCACCAACGATCCGGAGCACCTCGCGCAGAGCGAACTGCTGCTGGTGACGCTGAAAGCCTGGCAGGTATCCAGCGCGGTCGGCGCGCTGTTGCCGAAGCTGAACCCCCGCTGCGCCATCTTGCTGCTGCACAACGGTATGGGCACTCAGGAGGAGCTGCCGCCGAACGGCCAGCCCATCTTGCAGGGCACCACCACCCACGCCGCGCGCCACGAAGGCAGCACCATTATCCACGTCGCCACCGGCATCACCCACATCGGCCCCACCTCACCGGCCGCACAGCACTTCAGCCACCTGGCGGAAGTGCTGCATCAGGCGCTGCCCGACGTCGCCTGGCACAACAACATCGCCTCGGCCAACTGGCGCAAGCTGGCGGTCAACTGCGTGATCAACCCGCTGACGGCGCTGTACGGCTGCCGCAACGGCGATCTGCAGCGCTACCCGGAGCAGATCGAAACGCTGTGTCGTGAAGTCGCCAGCGTGATGGCGATGGAGGGCTACCACACCTCCTGCGAAGGCCTGATGCAATATGTGATGGACGTGATCCACAGCACCGCCGACAACGTTTCGTCGATGCTGCAGGATATCCGCAGCCAGCGGCATACCGAGATCGACTACATCACCGGCTACCTGCTGCGCCGTGCGCGCAGTCACGGCCTCACGCTGCCGGAGAATGCGCGGCTGTTTGAATTGATTAAACGAAAGGAAAATGAATATGAGCGTATCGGCGCTGGTTTGCCTGGCACCTGGTAGCGAAGAAACCGAAGCCGTCACCACCATCGATCTGCTGGTGCGGGCGGGCGTTAAAGTCACTACCGCCAGCGTCGCCGGTGACGGCGAGCTGACTATCGTTTGTTCGCGCGGCGTCAAGCTGCTGGCCGACGCGCCGCTGGTGGCGATCGTCGATGAGCCTTTCGACGCCATCGTGCTGCCCGGCGGCCTGAAAGGCGCAGAATGCTTCCGCGACAGCCCGTTGCTGGTGGAAAAAGTGCGGCAGATGCACCTGCAGGGGAATATCGTCGCCGCCATCTGTGCGGCGCCGGCGTTGGTGCTGCAGCACCACGATCTGTTCCCGGTCGGCAACATGACCGGTTTCCCGGGCCTGAAAGACCAGATACCGGCGGATAAATGGATGGAACGCCGCGTGGTGTATGACGCGCGCGTCAACCTGCTCACCAGCCAGGGGCCGGGCACCGCGATGGAGTTTGCGCTGAAGCTGATCGATCTGCTGCTCGGCAAGGCCAAAGCGGCGGAGATCGCCGCGCAGCTGGTGCTGATCCCTGGGATGTACGATTTCCGCGACAGTGAACAACGCTGACGCACCGGAGATAAAACAGGGCCGCAATCCGGCCCTTATAGCCTTTTTAAAAGCTGAGTTGACTGGAAAACCCCAACACCAGACGATCGGCCGGCAAATAGCCGGGTTTAATCACGGGCGCGCCCGCGAAAATGTCAGCGTCAATACGCCCCTCATTCAACCGTAAACCGATAACGCTCCCCATCAACCTCCCGCCCTCCCCCTGCTGTCTGGCTAATTGTCCATAATCAACGCCGACATACGGTTGAAGTGGCTTCGATTGCCACAACAGCGTGTTACGCCAATACCCACCGTTGCTGCCAAGCAGTTTATCGTCGCCACGAAAACCCCGCACAGTTGAACGATCGCCAATAAATAGTTTATCCTGGATTGGCTGCTGTGCTTTACCCAACTGCCCCGACACCTCTGCAAAGTAAGTCAGGCGATGGTCAGATAAGTTGAAAGGGTTCAACACGCTGGCTCCCAGTTTCAACATCGGTTCAAGAGTCTCACTTTCTTCCCTGATGTTGGCGATAGCATCGGCGGAAAACGCCAACCGTGCGCGGGAGCCATAGCGCCAATGATTCGCACCTAACTTAAGGCTGGTCAAGCGCGTACGCTGCAACGCGATTTCGGTATCATTCAGATAATATCGATAGTCACGCTGCAGCCACTGAGCATTCAACGAGGTTTTATCGCTCATCCCTCGCGCCAGAGTGTAGCTCGCTTGCAATCCCCAATATTTTGAACGGCCATGATAGCGATAACTCACCGCACTGCCGGCAATCGTCTGATGGTAACGGCTCTCCCCGCCCAATGCGCTGAAGTTCCAAAATCCGAAAGGTAGGCTATAAAACCAGGCGCGGCTCTCATTGCCTCGATCGTGTGGGGCTAAGACACTGCCCGCCAGCGACAGGTATAAGACATCGTTCAATGAACTCGGGTTGTCGAGATATAACGCGCCGCCTGTCTGATAACGCCCGGTAGAACTGGCTCCCGCATCGTCCGCCCATGCGGTAACGCGCCAATATTTATCTTGCCGGCGAAACACCTCAATATCACTTTCGCCCGGCAAACTGCCGGGAACGATGCGAACCTCGCTGTCGACATCCGGGATCAGGCCAATATTTTCCACGCCCTGCTCCACACGTCGCAGATTGAACACTTCGCCCGACACGATTGGGAAAGTAAAACCGGGATGAAAATATTCACTGCTGCCGGCCTTCAGGCGTAATTGCCCAACGCGGCCATATTGGACGTTGACGGTGATCATGCCCGGTGCTTGCCCATCGAGCAGCAGATGAACTCGTGAGGTCACGTAACCCAGGAGGATCGCCTTATTTTGCAACTGCTTTTGCAGACGCATCAACCCGTGCTTCCCCATGCAACGCCCTTGTACGGATTGCGCCAATGTATTGAAACCAGCCGGCATCGCCGGTGTCGCGACCAACTCAACACCGGCGATCAAGACACAGGGGGACTCGTTGGCAATCCCATCGCTCATCGTCTCCCGCTCAAGTGCTGCCACCAGGGTCGTTGGCGCCGTCGGCAGCAATTGTCGCTGTGTTTCACTAATAATATTTTCCTGACCGATAACCTGTTTTATGGAGGGTAATGCGGGCTTCGCCTGGCTACCGAAGCAATACAGCATCACCAAAAGCGTCAGGGGAAAATTCCTTTTCATACATACACGCTAGCCCCGCCCAAAGGCGGGGTCCTTGTCGTTTCCTGAGAATATTGTCTGGATACCGGTAAACCATTAGGAATGCATCAGCGCACGGCGTTTTTGATGACTTTACCGTTATGCGTCACTGTTCCGGCCTCAGAAGTCATTTTTCCGTGATTGCCAAAAATCAGTCCGTGGGAGCGAATATCGCCGAATGCCGCAACTTCGCCACGCTGGTTGAAACGCAAACTATTGAGGTTAACCGAAGAGGAGAGAGAAGCGAGACGGCCATAGTTATCAATGGAAGACCCTTGAATGCCGAGCTCATTCTGAGCCTCGATAACGCCATTAAAGATATTCAATACGTTTGAGCTATCGATCTGCAGCGCCCCTCCAGCTCGGATCTTTCCAGTATTATTGAGGCTGGTCGTCCTTACCGTCATCATGCCGTTTTCAGTTTTGACATCGCCAATGTTGCTCAGTTGAATGGCGCTGATATGCATCCCCTTCGCCGCAGCGATCTGACCAGCATTATTGATGCTGGAGGTGGCCAGCACCATCGAGCCCTCCTCTGTTCGCAACAAACCGACGTTGTTCAACTGGGTGGCGCTAAGATGTAGATCGCCAGCCGCCTGAAGCTTGCCACTATTGCTGAAGCTGTTCACCGCCAGCGCTATATTCCCGCTGCGACTGCGTATGTCACCGCTATTACTGAACACCACGGAGGTAAACGCCGCCTTATCGGCTTCCATACGTCCTCGGTTGTTCAAGGTGCCTCCGTTTACGCTCAATTGTTCCTGAGCAACCATCGCTCCACCGTTGTTCAGCACATCCGCCATGACAGACACATCGCCACGCGCCTGTATTTTGCCCTGATTGGCGATACTGACCGGAACCAACGTGCCGGTGCCGTTGACCCCCACACCATTTTCAGTAGCGACCAGCGTTATCTTGCCGGCATACATACCGCCAAGCTCGGCGACATCGAGCAAGACGGCCGGCTTATCGAGAGAAAAACTCACATTTTTTGTTTTGGATAAATCTGAAGAAATCGTTTTTTTCCCGGCTGAAACCAACAAGTCATTAGCGTGAATAGCGGCATTGATCTGCTCAGTCCTGGCCAGGATTGCAGTATAATCGACATCGCCTTTACGCATGCCCTGACCATCAATTAGGATATTTCCCTGTTCAACGCGGTAGCCGTCAAAAACACCGTTTTTAAATTGCAGTTCGCCGGTGGTTAGCACTCCCTGACCAGCATTGATAAATCCGCATCCGTTGCAGGTAATACCGGATTTATTCGCGATGACGACATCGGCACGTTGCCCTGCAACCTCCACCATACCGTTAAGTATGCTTTTATTGGCGGAATTGATCTCGTTCAAAATAACCGTCGCGCTGCGCCCGCCCAGATTGCCGTTGCCCGCCACATCCCCTGCCAATGTGGTATGCGCGCCGGATACGCTGTTATTGAGAATTGCACCTTGAGAGCCCACGTCAAATTGCGAGTAACGATTATGCGATACGCCATCAGAATTCGGCGCATTGATGTTTACTACCGGAACCTGACCATTCTGATTGACTGCCCCCGTTTGTGGGACGATTTCGGCCTTAGCGCTTTGCGCCGCCAAAGCGACAATCGATAATAGAATAAATGATCTTTTCATTAAATAATTCCTTATTAATACAATCCGTTTTATTAACACTGATAAACTCATAAACCCAGAAAATAAAAAACACTTCAAACCCCTAACTTACAAATAAGATAGGCCTGGAGCGCAAAACATTAATTGCACGACAATAACCGCAAGGCAACACTTAAAACAACCAGATGAAATACTTTCGACCAATTCATTAATAAGAGCAGAAAAAAAAGATTGGATAATAATTTTTTAATATATTAAATAATTATAGAAATAAAATGCAGAGACGCATATAGAGATATGCCGCGAAACGACGTTAAAAGCCGTTCGCGGCAAGTTTCATGCAAGCAATATCAGGGCATCGAAGACGCGATGCCTGTGCGTTACGGGCGATAAACCTTCACGTTGCTGAAGCCCTGCTCCAGCAGGTACAGCGCCTGCAGGCGGCTCATTACGCCGCGCTCGCAGTACAGCAGATAGGTTTTGCTCTGATCCAAATCGCCGAACTGGGTGCTCAGCTTGTAGAACGGCAACGCTTTCACTTCAACCTGTTCCAGCTGCAGCGGCTTCTCTTCCTGCTCGTCGTTGGAGCGGATATCCAGGATCACCTCGTCGGCGCCGAAGGCCGCAACGGTTTCCACTTCAGTCACCTGCTCCTGCGCCTGCTCGGCGATGGAGCGAATATCGACGTTCTTCGCTTCGCTCACCACCCGATCGAGAATGCTGAAATCGAAGTGGCTCTCTTCCTCTTCGATCTTGGCCTTGACGGCTTTCACCGTCGGGCTCTTCGAAATCACGCCGCAATATTCCGGCATGGTTTTGGCGAAGTCTTCGGTGCCGATTTCGCGCGCCAGCTTGATGATGTGCTCTTTATCGTGCGAAATCAGCGGACGCAGGATCAGCGTATCGGACGCATTGTCGATCAAGCGCAGGTTGGTCAGCGTCTGGCTGGACACCTGCCCCAGCGCCTCACCGGTTACCAGCGCCTGCACGCCGTAGCGTTCGGCCACTTGCGAAGCGGCACGCACCATCATGCGCTTGAGCACCACGCCCATCTGGCCGTCGTCGACCTTCTCCAGGATCTCGCCCACCACCGGCTCGAAGTCGATGGCGACGAAGCGCACCTTGTGCGAGCTGGCGAAACGGTTCCACAGGTAGTGCGCCACCTGCTTCACGCCAATCTCATGCGCGGCGCCGCCCAGGTTGAAGAAGCAGAAGTGCACGCGGCAGCCGCGGCGCATCAGCATATAGCTGGACACGCCCGAGTCGAAACCGCCGGAAATCAGCGACATCACGTCTTCCTGGGTGCCGACCGGGTAACCGCCGATGCCTTCGAGGCGGCGTTTGACCAGCATCAGCTTGTCGTCTTCAATCTCGAGGTTTACCGTGACCTGCGGGCGGGTCAGGTTAACGCGCGCGCTCTCGATATGCTGGTTCAGGCCGCCGCCGACGTAACGCTCCACGTCCTGCGAATTGAACGCCTGCTTGCCGCGACGCTTGACGCGCACGCAGAAGGTTTTGCCTTCCAGCTGGGCGCGGTAGGCTTCCAGCGTCTGCTCGAAGATGTGGTGGATGTCGGTATAAGCGCGATCTTCCACTTCCAGAATATGGTGGATGCCGGGAATGCGCGTCAGCGCGTCGGCGATGATCGGCCGCTGGTTTTCATCTTTGGCGCGAACTTCGATATGATCCCAGTGACGGACGACCGCCAGCGTTTCATCATACTGCTTCAGGACGTTGCGAATATTGGTCGAGAGAATCTTGATAAAGCGCAAGCGCACAGATTGGCTCTTGATGGTGATTTCCGGGAACAATTTAATGATAAACTTCATGGCGGTCTTTGTTGTCAGATAAGAATTACGGCGCGGAGTATATCACCATATCGCCGCGCTCTGCGCACAAAACCACACATGAGCGCCATGATTTGCTAATCAAGATCCGCTAGGATAGGCTCTGGCGCCACGGTTCACATGATGACGTAAAAAGAAAATTATGCCGAAAAAACCAGCACAATCAGCCAGTACAGAGCAAACAGCCAGCTTTGAAAGCGCCCTCGGCGAGCTGGAAAGCATCGTGACGCGTCTGGAGTCGGGCGAACTGCCGCTGGAAGACGCGCTGAACGAATTCGAACGCGGCGTGCAGCTGGCGCGCCAAGGCCAGCAGAAACTGCAACAGGCGGAACAGCGTGTGCAGATACTTCTTAACGACAGCGCCGACGATGCGGCGCTGGCGCCTTTCACACCGGATGCCGAGTAACCGACATGTCTGAGATCGCCCCATCGGCCGCTTTTGCCGATCAACTGCAGATTTTCCGCCAGCGGGCCGATCGCGCGCTGCTGGACTTCATCGCCCCGCTGCCGTTCAACGACGGCAACATGGTGGCGGCGATGCGTCACGGCGCCTTGCTGGGCGGCAAGCGCCTGCGTCCGTTCCTGGTGTACACCACCGGCCAGATGTTCGGCGTGTCGCTGAGCAACCTGGACGCGCCGGCGGCGGCGGTGGAATGCATCCACGCCTACTCGCTGATCCATGACGATCTGCCGGCGATGGACGACGACGATCTGCGCCGTGGCCAGCCGACCTGTCATATTAAGTTCGGCGAAGCCAACGCGATCCTGGCCGGCGATGCGCTGCAAACGCTGGCGTTTTCGATCCTGGCCGATGCCGAGATGCCCGACGTGGCGCTGCGCGATCGGCTGGCGATGGTCTCCGAACTGGCGACCGCCAGCGGCGTCGCCGGCATGTGCGGCGGCCAATCGCTGGATCTGGAAGCTGAAGGCAAGCGCGTTGATCTGCAGGCGCTGGAACAGATCCACCGCCACAAAACCGGCGCGCTGATCCGCGCGGCGGTGCGCCTGGGCGCGCTGAGCGCCGGCGAAGCCGGGCGAGCGGCGCTGCCGCAGCTGGATCGTTACGCCGCCGCGGTTGGCCTGGCGTTCCAGGTGCAGGATGACATTTTGGACGTTGTCGGCGAGACTGAAAAGATCGGCAAGCGCCAGGGCGCGGACCAACAACACGGAAAGAGTACCTACCCGGCGTTGCTCGGGCTTGACAGCGCGAAAGCAAAAGCGTGGGATCTCTATCAGGAAGCATTAGCTGCATTAGACACTTTGGCAGCGCAATCTTATAACACAGCGCCATTGCGAGCGTTAGCCAGCTTCATTATTGAACGCGACAATTAACGTGTGACGTTAACTCCTCTGATATGAGTATCGAATGAGTCTTGATATAGCCAAATACCCAACCCTGGCGCTAGCGGAAAACCCCGAGGAACTCCGCTCACTGCCCAAAGAGAGCTTGCCGAAGCTGTGCGATGAGCTGCGGCAATACCTGCTGAACAGCGTCAGTCGTTCCAGCGGCCACTTTGCCTCCGGGCTGGGTACCGTCGAACTGACGGTGGCGTTGCATTTCGTCTACAACACGCCGTTCGATCATCTGGTGTGGGACGTCGGCCACCAGGCCTACCCGCACAAAATTCTGACCGGCCGCCGCGACCGGATCGCCACTATCCGGCAAAAGAACGGCTTGCACCCCTTCCCGTGGCGCGCCGAAAGCGAATACGACGTGCTGTCAGTCGGCCATTCGTCGACCTCGATCAGCGCCGGCCTCGGCATGGCGGTGGCGGCAGAGCGTGAAGGCAAGGGCCGCCGCACGGTGTGCGTGATCGGCGACGGCGCCATCACCGCCGGCATGGCGTTCGAAGCGATGAACCACGCCGGCGATATCAATCCGGACATGCTGGTGGTGCTGAACGACAACGAGATGTCGATCTCGGAAAACGTCGGCGCGCTGAACAACCATCTGGCGCAGCTACTGTCCGGCAAGCTTTACTCCACCCTGCGCGAAGGCGGCAAGAAAGTGCTGGCCGGCGTGCCGCCGATCAAGGAGCTGGTGAAACGCACCGAAGAGCACCTGAAAGGCATGGTGGTGCCAGGCACGCTGTTCGAAGAGCTGGGCTTCAACTACATCGGCCCGGTAGACGGCCACGACGTGCAGGGGCTGGTCGCCACGTTGAAAAACATGCGCGATCTGAAAGGCCCGCAGCTGTTGCACATCATGACCAAGAAAGGCCGCGGTTACGCGCCGGCGGAGAAGGACCCAATTAGCTTCCACGCGGTGCCGAAGTTCGATCCCGCCAGCGGCACGCTGCCGAAAAGCGCCGGCGGTCTGCCGACCTATTCGAAAATCTTCGGCGACTGGCTGTGTGAAACCGCCGCCAAAGACAGCTCACTGATGGCGATCACGCCGGCGATGCGCGAAGGCTCCGGCATGGTGCAGTTCTCTCGCGACTATCCGCAGCAATATTTCGATGTGGCGATCGCCGAACAGCACGCGGTCACCTTCGCCGCCGGGCTGGCGATCGGCGGCTACAAGCCGGTGGTGGCGATCTATTCCACCTTCCTGCAACGCGCCTACGATCAGTTGATCCATGACGTGGCGATCCAAAACCTGCCGGTGATGTTCGCCATCGATCGCGGCGGCATCGTCGGCGCCGACGGCCAGACCCACCAGGGGGCGTTCGATCTGTCGTTCATGCGCTGCATCCCGACCATGGTGATCATGACGCCGAGCGACGAAAACGAATGCCGCCAGATGCTGTATACCGGCTATCACTATAACGACGGCCCGAGCGCCGTGCGCTATCCGCGCGGCACCGGCACCGGCGCGGCGCTGGAGCCGCTCAACATGCTGCCGATCGGCAAAGGCGTGGTGCGCCGCCAGGGGGAAAAGATCGCCATTCTCAACTTCGGCACCCTGCTGCCGGAGGCCGCGCAAGCGGCGGAAGCGCTCAACGCCACGCTGGTCGACATGCGCTTCGTCAAGCCGCTGGACGAGCAGCTGGTGCTCGAACTGGCCGCCAGCCATGAAACGCTGGTCACGCTGGAAGAGAACGCCATCATGGGCGGCGCCGGCAGCGGCGTCAACGAACTGCTGATGGCCAAACGCCGTCCGGTGCCGGTGCTGAACCTCGGCCTGCCGGACAGCTTCGTCTCACAGGGCACCCAGGAAGAACTGCGCGCCGATCTGGGGCTGGACGCCGCCGGCATTCAACGCCAAATCGAAACCTGGCTGGCGCAGTAATCGCCGCCCGCGCCTGATAAAACGCCTCCGCCTTCGGGGGCGTTTTCGTTTCCGCCCTCCGGGATCCGCGCTACAGTTACTGTCTGAGCTGTGAATGGGAGGCAAGCATGAAGTACCTGAAACTGGGCAACACCGATCTGAACGTCTCGCGCATCTGCCTGGGTTGCATGACCTATGGCGAACCGAACCGCGGCAATCACGCCTGGACGCTGCCGGAAGAGAGCAGCCGCCCGCTGCTGAAACAGGCGCTGGAAGCCGGCATCAACTTTTTCGACACCGCCAACAGCTATTCCGACGGCAGCAGCGAGGAGATCCTCGGCCGGGCGCTGCGCGACTATGCACGCCGCGAGGACGTCGTTATCGCCACCAAGGTCTATTTCCCGCTGAGCAATCTGAAGCGCGGTTTGTCGCGCGCCAACATCATGCAGTCCATCGACGACAGCCTGCGCCGTCTCGGCACCGACTATGTCGATTTGCTGCAAATCCACCGCTGGGATTACGAAACGCCGCTGGAAGAGACGCTGGAAGCGCTGCACGACGTGGTGAAAGCCGGTAAGGCTCGTTACATCGGCGCCTCCTCGATGTACGCCTGGCAGTTCGCCAAGGCGCTGTATACCGCCGATCTGCACGGCTGGACGCGCTTCGTCAGCATGCAGGATCAATACAACCTGATCCAGCGCGAAGAAGAGCGCGAGATGCACCCGCTGTGCGCCGCCGAAGGCATCGCCGTGCTGCCGTGGAGCCCGCTGGCACGCGGCCGCCTGACCCGCCCCTGGGGCGAAACCACCGCGCGGCTGGTCTCCGACCAGTTCGGCAAAAGCCTGTACGAGGAAACTGAAGGCATCGACGCCATCATCGCCGAACGCGTCGCCAGCCTCGCCGAAGAACGCGGCGTTTCACGCGCGCAGATCGCGCTGGCCTGGTTGCTGAACAAACCGGCGGTCAGCGCGCCGATCGTCGGCGCGTCACGCAGCGAGCAGTTGGATGACGCCATCGCCGCGGTCGATTTGAGTTTGTCGCCGCAAGAGGTGGCGGAACTGGAGACGGCTTACGTACCGCATCGGGTGACGGGATTTGAATAAAGGGAAGCGGGCGCGAAACGCCGCGCCCGTCTGTCAGAACAGCCCGATCGGCCAGTGGTGGCCAATCAGGTAGATGATGCCCGCAGACAGCACGCCGGCGATGATATCGTCGACCATAATGCCCATGCCGCCATGCACGTTGCGGTCGAACCAGCGGATCGGCCACGGCTTCCACATATCCAGAATGCGGAAGATGACGAAACCGGCGGCGACCCAGCGCCAGTCGTTGACCGGCAGCGCCATCAGCGTGATCCACATGCCGACGAACTCATCCCAGACGATGCTGCCGTGATCGTGCACCTTCATGTCTTTTGCCGTGCGGTGGCAAATATAGACGCCGATGCAAATGCTGAACATCACCGTCAGCGAGTAGAGCTGCCACGGCAGTTGGATCAGCAGCAGCCAGAACGGGATCGCCGCCAGCGATCCCATGGTACCCGGCATCACCGGCGACAAACCGCTGCCAAAACCGGTGGCCAGCAGGTGCCACGGATTGCTCATCCGCAGCCGGCGCTTGGCTTCATCCATGGTTGCCCGGCTCCGCATTGAAATGGTCGAACCCGACCCAGTCCAGCTCCACCGCCTCGTCGTTGCGATAATAGCGAATGCCTTCAGACAGCGGACCAATTTGGCCGATGCAGGTGTAGTCGGCCCCGAGGTGGCTCAGCGCCACTTCCAACGCGCCGCGGTTGATTTCCGGCACGGTGAAACACAGCTCGTAATCTTCGCCGCCCGCCAGCGCCCAACGCAGCGCCTGCTCGGCATCCGCGTGGCTGCTCAGCGCCTGCGACATCGGCAGCTCGTCCAGCACGATGCGTGCGCCACAGTCGCTGGCCTTCAGGATGTGTTTCAGATCGGAGATCAGGCCGTCGGAGATGTCGATCGCCGAACTGGCCAGATCGCGCAGCGCCTGCCCCTGCAACACCCGCGGCTGCGGGCGCAGATGGCGAGCGATCAGGTAATCGCGCGCCGCCGTATCCGTCACCGCCAGACGATCCTGCAGGATCGCCAAACCGGCGGCGCTGTCGCCCAGCGTGCCGGTCACATAGATCCAGTCGCCGATGCGCGCGCCGCTGCGGGTCAACGCCCGGCCGGCCGGGATCAAGCCCTGAATGGTCAAGGTCATGCTCAGCGGGCCGCGCGTGGTATCGCCGCCGATCAGTTGCATACCGTAATAGTTGAGCTGATCAAACAGGCTGTCGCTGAAGGCCTTCAGCCAGGGCTCGTTCACCTCCGGCAGGGTCAGGGCCAGCGAGAGCCACGCCGGATCGGCGCCCATCGCCGCCAGATCGCTGAGATTGACCGCCAGCGCTTTATAACCGAGATCGGCCGGATCGATATCCGGCAAGAAGTGCACGCCCGCCACCAACGTATCGGTACTGACGGCCACCAGCTGTTTTTCCGGCACTGCCAGCAGTGCGCAGTCATCTCCAATGCCCAACTGTACATCCCGGCGCACGCGCTTAAACCGGTCAAAATAGCGGGCAATGAGGTCAAATTCACCGCATGCCATATCGATATTCCACGAGAAGAAATTAAGGCCGGGAATGCCGGCCTTAATGTTTTACTTTTTCTTGCGAAGGGTTGGCGCCACTTTATCCAGCACCCCGTTCACAAACTTGTGGCTGTCTTCCGCGCCGAAGGTTTTCGCCAGCTCGATCGCTTCGTTGATCGCCACCTTGTAAGGGACATCCTCACGCATTTTCAGTTCAAACAGCGCGACGCGCAGCACTGCGCGCTCCACCTGGCCCAGCTCTTCGAGCTGACGCGACAGGTATGGCGCCATCAGTTCGTCCAGCATACCTGCATTCACTGCCGCGCCGGACAGCAACTCGCGAAAATAGGCGACGTCAACATCTTTGACATCCTGCTCCGTCAGGAACTGGTGTTCAACATCGGCAAGGTCGTTTTTAGACAACTGCCAAGAGTAAAGCGCTTGAACAGCGCACTCACGAGCGCGGCGACGAGCAGCAGGTTTCACGGAATTCCCCTTAACTAAATTCAGGCTTTAATAGCTTTGATAACATTAATCATTTCAAGTGCGGTCAACGCGGCTTCAGCGCCCTTGTTGCCCGCTTTGGTGCCGGCGCGTTCGATCGCCTGTTCGATGCTTTCGGTGGTCAGCACGCCAAAGGCAACCGGGATTTCGGCATTCATCGCAACGTTGCCGATGCCGGAGCTGGCTTCGCCCGCCACATATTCGAAGTGCGCGGTGCCCCCACGGATAACGGTGCCCAGCGCGATAACCGCGTCGTATTTGCCGGTTTTGGCCAATACGCTCGCCGTCAACGGCAGCTCGTAAGCGCCCGGGACCCAGACAACGGTGATGTTGTCGTCAGCAACCTGACCAATGCGTTTCAGCGCGTCGATGGCGCCTTCCAGCAGGCTGTCGTTGATGAAATTGTTAAAACGTGCAATTGCGATCGCCACACGGGCATTTGGAGTAGCAACAACACCTTCGATAACTTTCATGGGCTTTCCTTAAAAATGGGTTCAATACCCCGCAGGGGGGCGGATTCTATCATATTCTTTCATCGCCTGCGCGGCGCTTTTGTAAAACCGGCGCGCGGGCGCGAGATTCAGTGTTTCGCCCGCAGGCGCAAACGCAGATCGGGGCCAACCTGGCGCACGTCGCTAAAGACGAATTCCGGCGCGTCGGCCAACCGCTCCAGGCCCGGCAGGTGGCACAGGCCACGGCCATTATCGCCCAACAGTTTTGGCGCGATGTACAAAATGAGCTCATCCACCAGGCCGGCCTGCAGCAGCGCGCCGGCCAGCGATGCGCCCGCCTCCACCCAGATTGAATTCACCTGGCGCTTGGCCAACAGCATCATCATCACCACCAGATCGACGCCGCCGCCGTGCGCCGGGCAGATAAACTGCTCAACGTCTTGCGGCCAGGCCTGTTCATCCGCCTGCAGGCGCGCCAGCCAGGTGGCGCCCGGCTGCTGCACCACGCGGTGCTGCGGGGTAATGCGGTTTTGGCTGTCGAGCAGGATGCGCAGCGGCTGACGCAGATTTTCGCGCGGATAGAGGCGCTGGGTCTCCGCATCCAACTCATCCCAACGCACCGTCAGCGACGGATCGTCCGCCAGCACGGTGGCGCTGGTGCTGAGAATGGCGGCGCTCTGCGCGCGCAGGCGCTGCACGTCCTGACGCGCTTCGGGTGAGGTGATCCACTGGCTCTCGCCGGAGGCCATCGCCGTGCGCCCGTCCAGCGACGCGCCCAGCTTCAGTTGCACATAGGGGAAACCGGTGCGCATGCGTTTGAGGAAGCCCAGGTTGACCGCTTCGGCCTCGGCCAGCATCAGGCCGTGCCGCACCTCGACGCCGGCCTGCTGCAGCTTGTACAGCCCGCGCCCCGCCACCTGCGGATTGGGATCTTGCATCGCCGCGACCACTCGCGTTACGCCGGCGGCCACCAGCGCATCGGCGCAGGGCGGCGTGCGGCCGTGATGGCTGCACGGCTCGAGCGTCACATAGGCGGTGGCGCCGCGCGCCTTGTCGCCCGCCATACGCAGCGCATGCACTTCCGCGTGCGGCTCGCCGGCGCGCAGATGATAGCCTTCACCGACAATTTCGCCGTCGCGCACGATAACGCAGCCGACGTTCGGATTGGGCGCGGTGGTGAAACGCCCCAGGCGCGCCAGTTCGAAGGCGCGCGCCATATAAAATTCGTCGTGATGCATGAAAGATCCTTTAGTCTTGCAGGCGGGCAATCTCTTCGCCGAACTCGCGCACGTCCTCGAAGCTGCGGTACACCGACGCAAAGCGAATGTAGGCGACCTTATCCAGCTTTTTCAACGCGTCCATCACCAGGTTGCCCACCAGTTTGGTCGGCACTTCGCGTTCGCCGGTGGCGCGCAGTTGGGATTTGATATGATTAAGGGCGTTTTCCACGTCGTCCGAGCTTACCGGGCGCTTTTCCAGCGCTTTCAGCATGCCGCGACGCAGTTTGTCTTCGTTGAACGGCTCGCGCACCTCATCGCTTTTAATCACTCGCGGCATCACCAGCTCGGCCACCTCGAAGGTGGTGAAGCGTTCATTGCACACCAGACACTGGCGGCGGCGGCGCACTTGCGAACCGTCCCCCACCAGGCGGGAATCAATGACTTTGGTATCAACGGCGGCGCAGAAAGGGCAATGCATAACACGTCCTGATAAACGTTTTTATAGATAAATGCAGTTTACCCCGAAGTGCAGCGACAACAAAGGGCGGCGGCCATTTGTTGCGACACGCAGCCGGGAAGCGGCGCCGATATGACTTTCCCCTCCGGGCGGACTAAGCTGATAACAGGAGATTCAGCATAGGAAATCGCCGTCATGACAACCCGTTACCCCAAAATCACCCTGCTCGCCGCCGCCGTGTTGCTGGCAGGCTGCGCGCACAACGCCGCCGTCCCTCAACTGCGCCATCAGGTCGCCGCGCTGAACCAGAAAGTGAGCGTGCTGACCGATCAAACCACCGCGTTGGAGCGGCAGAATATGCTCAATCAGCACTCCGACAACGGCGTCTACCTGCTGCCGGCGGCCCGAAGCGCCGCCCGTTTGCAGAGCGGCATCGGCGAGCTGAGCGTTTCGCTGAGCCACATCAAGAGCGAAGCCAACGGCACGCAGGCGCAGCTGCATGTGCGCATCCTCTCACAGGCCACGCTGCCGCCGTTCAACGCGGTGGTGGAGTGGGGCCAACTGGATGAGGCCACCGGCCGGCCGTTGACCGCCGAGGCGCTGTCGCAACCGATCGTCAGCGCCGACTCGCTGCTGCCGAAACCCGGTCAGGATTTCGAGCTGCGCTTCAGCGGCCTGACGCCGGAACAGCTCGGCTATATCCGTCTGCACAGTCTGGTTTCGACTGCCCAACCGGCGGTGGTGCAGCAACACTGAAAACTCGAGGCAAAAAAAAGGAGCGCCATCGGCGCTCCTTCTCATTTCGCTGAATACTGCGGCGGTTAAGGCAGAATCGAAGGCTGATCCGCGCCCTCTTTTTCCACTTTTTGCTGCAGCATGTGCTCGCGTTTCATCCCCAGCTTCAACGCAAGCGCGGACGCGACGTAGATGGAGGAAACGGTACCGATCGACACGCCGATCAACATCGCCAGCGAGAAGCCTTGCAGCATCGCGCCACCGAAGATGTACAGCATCAGTACCACCATCAGGGTAGTACCGGAAGTCATCAGCGTACGGCTCAGCGTCTGGGTCAACGACACGTTCATGATCTCGTAAGGCGTGCCGCGGCGGATCTTGCGGAAGTTCTCACGAATACGGTCGGATACCACGATACTGTCGTTCAGCGAGTAACCGATAACCGACATCAGGGACGCGACGATGGTCAGGTCAATCTCGATATGGAACAGCGACAGCACGCCCAGCGTGATGATCACGTCGTGCGCCAGCGCGATAACCGCCCCCAGCGCCAGGCGCCATTCGAAGCGGAAACCGACGTAGATCAGGATACAGATCAACGCCACCAGCAGCGCCATGCCGCCGGTTTGCGCCAGTTCGCTGCCCACGCTCGGGCCGACGAACTCGATGCGCTTCACGGTGGCGTTTTTATCCACCGAGTCGTTGATCACGCCGATCACCTTATTGCCCAGTTCCTGGCCTGCGGTGCCGGTCGCCGGTGGCATGCGTACCATCACGTCGCGGCTGCTGCCGAAGTTCTGGATGATCGGATCCTGGAACCCGGCCTTCTCCAGCGTATCGCGCATCAGGTCGAGGTTAGCCGGCTTCTCCAGGTTGATTTCAATCACCGTACCGCCGGTGAAATCCAGACCCCAGTTAAACCCGCGCACCGACATGGTGACAATCGACGCGACCAACAGCAGCAACGAGATGCCGAAGGCCAAATAGTCCCAGCGCATAAAGTCGTAGACTTTACGGCCGTAGTTGAGTTGCTCAACAGTATAATCCTGTGCCACAACGCACTCCTCAGATAGACAGCTTGTTAATGCGTTTGCCGCCGTAAAGCAGGTTGACGATGGCACGGGTACCGACAATCGCGGTGAACATGGACGTCGCCACACCGATAGCGGTGGTGATCGCAAAGCCTTTGATCGAACCGGTGCCCACTGCGTACAGGATGACCGCGGTGATCAGGGTGGTGATGTTGGCGTCGACGATACTGGAGAACGCGCCTTTATAGCCCTCATGGATCGCCTGCTGAACGGACCGGCCGTTCTTCAGCTCCTCCTTGATACGTTCGTTAATCAGTACGTTGGCGTCGACCGCCACCGCCAGCGTCAACACGATCCCGGCAATGCCCGGCATGGTCAGCGTCGCCCCCGGCAACAGGGACATCACGCCGACGATCAGCACCAGGTTGGCGACCAGCGCCGTGGTGGCGATCACGCCGAACTTACGGTACCAGACCACCATGAAGACGATGGACGCCACCAGGCCCCACAGACAGGCTTCCAGACCTTGGGTGATGTTCTGCTGACCCAGGGTTGGACCGATGGTGCGCTCTTCGACGATCTGAATCGGCGCGATCAGCGCACCCGCACGCAGCAGCAGCGAAAGCTGACGCGCTTCGTTCGGGTTGCCGATGCCGGTGATGCGGAAGCTGTTGCCCAGACGCGACTGAATGTTCGCCACGTTGATCACTTCTTCCTGTTTCACCAGCACCGCACGGCCGTTGGCGTCTTTCTTGCCGCTGTCCTTATACTCCACGAACAGGGTCGCCATCGGCTTGCCGATGTTGTCCTTGGTGAAGTTGGACATCGACGTGCCGCCGGCGCTGTCCAGCGAGATGTTAACCTGCGGCTGGTTGTATTCGTCGGTGCTCGAAGTGGAGTCGGTGATGTGGTCACCGGTCAGGATCACGCGCTTGTACAGCACGATCGGCTGGCCGTCACGGGTGTATTTCACCTCGGAGTCGCCCGGCACGCGGCCGTTGGCCGCCGCAGTGGCGTCCGCATTGGTGTTCACCAGACGGAACTCCAGGGTCGCGGTGGCGCCCAGAATTTCTTTGGCGCGCGCGGTGTCCTGAATGCCCGGCAGCTCAACCACGATGCGGTCGGCGCCCTGGCGCTGCACCAGCGGTTCGGCGACGCCGAGCTGGTTGACGCGGTTACGCAGGATAGTGATGTTCTGCTGTACGGCGTATTCGCGCGCTTCGCTCAGACGGGCGTCCGTCAGGTTGGCTTTCATGGTGTTGGCGCCATTGGCGGACAGCACCAGATCGCGCTGACGCGGGCCGATGTAACTGATGGCCTGGTCGCGAGCCGCATCGTCGCGGAAGCGAACTTCCACGCCGTTGTTGTCCAGCTTGCGGATAGACGCGTAAGGAATGCCCTTCTCGCGCAGCTCGCTGCGCAGGGTATCCATGGTCTGTTCCTGCAGCTTGCTCAGCGCGGTGTCCATGTCCACTTCCATCAGGAAGTGCACGCCGCCGCGCAGGTCCAGGCCGAGTTTCATCGGCTCTGCGCCCAGCATGGCCAGCCAGGTCGGCGTGGCCGGCGCCAGGTTCAGCGCCACGACGAATTTGTCACCCAGCTCGGTCACCAGCGCTTCGCGGGCGCGCAGCTGAACGTCAGGATCTTTAAAGCGAGCCAGGATGGCGCCATTTTCCAGCGCAATCGACTTGCTCGCGATGTTGTCTTTTTCTAATACGGTACGGACCTGGTCCAGCGTAGTTTCACTGGCGGCGACGCCGCGCGCGCCAGTGATTTGTACGGCCGGATCCTCACCGTAGATGTTGGGAAGCGCATAAAGCAGACCGACGAGGATCACGACGATCAACATCAGATACTTCCACAAAGGATAACGGTTTAGCACGGCAATTCCCTTCGGGAAAAAAGATTACAGGGCCTTCATGGTACCTTTCGGCAGAACGGCCGCCACGAAGTCACGCTTGATCATCACTTCCGTGGTGTCGTTCAGCGCGATGGCGATGATGCCGGTGTCGGCCACTTTGGTCACGCGACCGATCAGGCCGCCGGTGGTCAGCACTTCGTCGCCTTTACCGATGGAGTCCATCAGCTTCTTGTGATCTTTCGCGCGTTTCTGCTGTGGGCGCAGGATCATGAAGTAGAAGATCAGGCCGAACACCACCAGCATAATGATCAGAGAGTACGGGCTTCCCTGAGCCGGAGCCCCTGCGGATGCGACGGCGTCAGAAATGAAAAAGCTCATTGAAATTCCCTCATTAAGTTATCAATTATTAGATCAAGCGTTTAAAGGCGGAATCGGCTTGCCGATCCGACCATAGAAATCCGCAACAAACTGCTCTAATTTACCCTCTTCGATAGCCTGGCGTAAACCCGCCATCAGGCGCTGGTAGTGACGCAGGTTATGAATCGTGTTCAGTCGAGCACCCAATATTTCGTTGCAACGGTCGAGATGGTGCAAGTAGGCGCGGCTGTAATGGCGACAAGTGTAGCAATCACAGTCCTTATCCAGCGGAGAAGTATCATCCTTGTGCTTGGCATTACGGATTTTTACCACACCGTCAGTCACGAACAAATGGCCGTTGCGGGCGTTGCGGGTCGGCATGACGCAATCGAACATGTCGATGCCGCGGCGCACGCCTTCCACCAAATCTTCCGGCTTGCCGACACCCATCAAATAGCGTGGCTTATCTTCCGGAATTTGCGGGCAAACGTGTTCAAGAATGCGATGCATATCCTCTTTCGGCTCGCCTACAGCCAAGCCGCCCACAGCGTACCCGTCAAAGCCGATATCCACCAGCCCTTTGACGGAAACATCACGTAAATCTTCGTAAACGCCGCCCTGAATGATGCCGAACAGCGCATTTTTATTTTCCAGTTCGTCGAAACGCTTGCGGCTGCGCTGTGCCCAACGCAGCGACATTTCCATCGAACGCTTGGCGTAGTCCCAGTCGGCCGGGTATGGCGTGCATTCGTCGAAGATCATCACGATGTCGGAGCCCAGGTCATACTGGATCTCCATCGATTTTTCCGGGCTCAGGAACACCTTGTCGCCGTTGATCGGGTTGCGGAAGTACACGCCTTCCTCTTTGATCTTGCGCATCGCCCCCAGGCTGAACACCTGGAAACCGCCGGAGTCGGTGAGGATCGGACCTGGCCACTGCATGAAGTCGTGCAGATCGCCGTGCAGTTTCATGATCTCCTGGCCCGGGCGCAGCCACAGGTGGAAGGTGTTGCCCAGCAGGATCTGCGCGCCGGTCTCTTTCACTTCTTCCGGCGTCATGCCCTTGACCGTACCGTAGGTACCGACCGGCATAAAGGCCGGGGTTTCCACCACGCCGCGGTCGAAAATCAGGCGGCCGCGGCGAGCGCGGCCATCGGTAGTTTGTAGTTCGTACTTCACAAAGCCTCCAGCATCAGAGAAACAGTCTGATGTCGTTGAAACGGGGCCGCGCCGTGCGCGCAGCCCGGGAATTTAGCCGCCGACGGACTCGTTTTCCGCCTGCGGATTACGGCTGATGAACATCGCATCGCCGTAGCTGAAAAAGCGATACTGCTCGGCCACCGCCTGCTGATAGGCGTTCATGGTATTTTTATAGCCGGCGAAGGCCGACACCAGCATGATCAGGGTGGATTCCGGCAGGTGGAAGTTGGTCACCAGCGCGTCGATCACCTGGTAGTGATAGCCCGGATAGATAAAGATGCTGGTGTCGCCGAAGAACGGCGCAATCAGCGCCTCTTTGCTGGCCGCCGCGGCGCTTTCCAGCGAACGCACCGAGGTGGTGCCCACCGCCACCACGCGCTTGCC